>CAKZVK010000034.1 GCA_937921825.1 uncultured Saprospiraceae bacterium | reverse complement strand
CCTAGCAGCCCCAGCTCAAAACCCCTTCGTACTATTCCTGCACTTTTTCGTACTCTGAGCTTAGACATTAATGACTTTCTGTAGCTATGTACGGTATGATGGCTTAGAAATAACTTTTCCCCGATTTCCTTATCGCTTAGTTCATTGGCGATGTGATACATGATTTGTTGTTCTCGTGCAGTGAGTACCATCTGCAGTTTTGGAGCAATGGGAGTTGCTGATGTCTGTTGGTTGGATAAGGTGCTGTTCATAATGTTTCTTTTAGATTCTAGAAATAAAGAGTAACTCTGCTGTATTATGTTACCCACACTATGAAGCTAACTTGAAAGGGTTAGATGTTTAGGACTATTTGATGAGTGGTTTCATTTATTGTTTAAATGGTAGGATGGGTAAATAATCGGGAAGCCCTTTAAGATAGATACTGCCTAATAGAAGCTTGATCTGACTCCTGTCAATGAGATCTAGGGCTTAGTCACCAGATTTTCTCCCACTTCACCGCTGTAAGGCAATTACTTACATATCTGAATAAAAACATATTATGTATTTATTTAATATATTTATACCTGATAAGCAATAGATAAGAAGTTGATCTAAGGTTTTGTCACGATAGAAGACCATAAACTGGTGCACTAGAATTCGAGAAAACGAAAGACCGCAGGATCGACTATAAGTAAATCACTTATTGATTCAAAATGGCAATAAGTGCCAAATAAGAACAACAATATATTGATTATCAACAACTTACGCAGTTGTAAATTTTATCATACATAAGTTATTTACTTACAGTAATTTACGCTTGACAAAAAAAAATATGTTTTTTAGTAGAAAAATTGGTCCGTTTGTGGGAAAATGTGGAATAGCCTCTTACATTTGAGGTGTTGGCCACAAAGAATGATATGAAATACCAGTTGACTGGAGAATATGAGATTAAAATAGATGCGAAAGGTCGTATCAAGATGCCAGCTAATCTCCTTAAGCAGTTGACAGTCTCCACGGGAGAAAATGGTTCATATGATTTTGTTGTCAATAGAGGATATGAAAATCACTTGATACTCTATCCTCAGGATGTTTGGGAGAAGAAGACGAAAGAGCTAAACCGACTCAACATCAACATTAGAAAAAATAGACAAGCTGTTAGATATCTCTATAGGGGCGCAACGCAGATTTCTGCAGATAGCTCCGAAAGAGTTTTGATACCCAAAAACCTGATTCTATACGCAGGTATAGAAAAGAATGTAGTGCTCTTTGCTTATTTAGATCAAATAGAGATCTGGGCTAAGAGTGCATATCAACAAATGATTGATGAGGAACCCGTGGATTTCGCAGAATTAGCAGAAGAAGTTTTTGGCGACAAATCTAAAGAGGAAGATGAATGATTTTCATGTTCCAGTCCTACTCAAAGAGTCTGTTGATCATTTAGTAAGTAATAAGGATGGGATTTATGTAGACGTCACCTTTGGCGGTGGAGGTCATTCCCGCGAGATATTAGATAGATTAAGTTCCAATGGGCGCTTGATAGTTTTTGACCAGGATGGAGAAACTGTAGAAAATAGAATTTCTGATCAGCGTATTACTTATGTTGATTCTAATTTTAGATATCTGTACAGGTATTGGAAGTGGTTAGATTGTGGAAGAGTAGATGGTGTGCTAGCAGACTTAGGAGTTTCGTCACATCAGTTTGACACTGCGGATAGGGGTTTTTCATTTAGATTCGATGCGCCTATAGATATGCGTATGAATGAAAACTGTGAGATAGATGCTGCTGATATACTGAAGACTTACTCGGAAAAGGAATTGCAAAATATTTTTTCCAAATATGGAGAAGTAAGGAATGCAAGACGGTTGTCTCAGGTGATTTCTGACCGACGACAGCAAGCGCCAGTGAGAACGACTTTTGAGCTTAATGAAATACTGGGAGGAGTGATTGTCGGAGATAGGGCAAAGTATTTTGCTCAAGTTTATCAGGCATTACGAATAGAGGTGAATCAGGAAATGGAATGTCTAAAGGAAATGTTGGAAGCAACATTGAAGATTCTAAAAAAAGAAGGGATGTTGGTGGCGATTAGTTATCACTCACTAGAAGATAGATTCGTAAAGCGGTTTCTTAAGAGTGGATCAGTGGACGGGGTGATACAGAAAGATGACTTCGGAAGGTCCTTGTCCAAAATAAAAATGTTAGGAAAATTAATTCTTCCATCTCAAGAGGAGATGGAAAGAAATTCTAGAGCAAAGAGTGCAAAGATGAGAGTGGGGGTTGTGCTTTAAAAATAAATTCTGAATCCAAAGAATCGATGAAAATAGTATTGAGAAATATAGGTTTTATTCTGCTCATAGCGATGTTGAGTTTGATCTACATTTTCAATAGAAATAAGGCGGAGCGAAAGCTGAGAAAAATTGTGTTGTTGGAAAAAGGAGTGGAGGATGCGAAGTCTATGTATCAAGAAGTCAAAAGTGACATCAATTATAAGTGTACAGAAACGCAATTGGCGAAATTGTTAGAGAAAGAGGGGTTAAGGAAAAACGAAAAAGCGCCAGTACTAATTGAATCAGAACAGAGTTGAAGTAAGAGATGGAAGGAAGGAATGAACTGTTGATTAGAGTTTATTTGGTCTTTTTTGCATTTGTTTTACTTGCAATGATCATAATATCTAAAGTCGTAAAGACGGCTCTAGTGGAAGGTGAAAAGTGGAAGGCAGAGGGAGGTAAAAATATTAAGCTCATAGACATAGAAGGTGAGCGAGGAAATATTTATAGTGAACACGGAAATCTACTGGCTACATCACTTCCATACTTTGACATAAAAGTTGATTTGTTGACATCATCTGATGCTAATTTTAATAAGCATATTCTGGATTTGTCTCTAAAGTTATCGCAGCATTTTGGCTCTTCGCCTCAGCACTGGGAAAACTTACTTAGCAAGACTCGGAGGGATGGCAAAAGAGGTAAGAACTCAAATGCACGTTACTTCTCACTGTTGAATAAAGTTACGAAGGAGCAACTGGAATTGCTCAAGACTTTTCCTTTGTTTAATCTAGGAAGGTATAAAGGTGGCTTGCTTCCAGAGCGGAAGACAATGAGAGAAAGGCCCTTTAAGAATCTAGCAGAAAGGACAATAGGTAAGAATCGAGTAAATGCTACTAATGTAGGTCTGGAAGGTTCTTTTAATGGAGTTCTGAAGGGAGGATTGGAGCAGCGACTGATGAGAAGATTGCCAGGTGACATATGGTTACCCGTTCAAGGTCCTTCGGAGGTTGTGCAAGATAGGGGAAGTGATATAGTGACGACTCTGGATATGCATATCCAAGATATAGCCCATGATGAGCTAGAGCAAGTCTTACATGCTAACAAAGCGGCAAAAGGTGTTGCCATAGTGATGGATGTAAAGACAGGAGGAATAAAAGCCTTGGTAAATCTGAGAGCAAATGGTAAAGGTGCCTATGTGGAATCTTATAATGATGCAGTCGGTACATTGAGTGAGCCAGGTTCTACTTTTAAGCTGATTTCTTCCATGGTAATGATGGAAAGCGGCAAAGTGGATCTAGATACAAAAGTGTCTATGTATGGTGGCAAGAAGAAGTTCTATAATCTGACCATGCATGACTCGGAGCATCATGGCACTCGGTCTGGAACTTTTAAAGAAGCCTTTGCGATGTCCTCTAACGTTGGGATGGGTGATACTGCTTTTAAGATCTTCGGTAAGAATAGAGATGGATGGAAAGCTTTTTATCAAGGCTTGAAAGATCTAGGTGTAACAACAAAAACACAAATAGAAATAAATGGTGAGAGATCACCTTTTGTAAAAGATCCTTCTGAACGGAAGAAGGATGATCCTAATAACTGGTCAGGAACAACGGTTCCTTGGATGGCGCATGGATATGAATTGCAAATGTCACCTCTGCAGGTGCTAAATATTTACAATGCAGTTGCTAATGATGGGAAGCTCATGAAGCCCTATTTAGTGACAGAAATGTCCAAGCCAGATGGAGAGAATATAAAGATTAGGCCTCAGGTGCTTAAGCAAAGTATAGCAAGTCCTTCTACAATTATGAAGGCACAAGAATTATTAAAAGCAGTAGCCGAAAGCGGTACCGCGAGAGGTTTGAAAGTTGATGGTTTGTCCTTTGCAGGAAAGACTGGAACAACAAGACTAGAATACTGGAAGGAGAGTGAGAGAAAGAAATACAATGCATCATTTGCTGGTTATTTCCCTGCTGAAAATCCAAAGTACTCTATGATAGTTGTGGTCTATGATCCTGAAGGAAGAGATTATTATGGAGCTCGAGTTGCTGGGCCTGTCTTTAAGAATGTGATGAAGAGGTTGTCTGGTTATGAAAGAAGACAAGAGCCAAGAGATGTGGAGGAGGAAAGAAAAGTAGTCTATGCTCATTATGGTCACAAGGCATCCTATAAAAAAGTACTGGACTACATGGGATATCCCTACAAGTCGAAAGGAAGAGGAAATTGGGTAGAGATGGAGAGTGGTGATAAAAAGATCATGCTCAATAATAAGAGGATAAGCAAAAGTGAAGTGCCAGATGTAAGAGGAAAAGGTCTCAGGGATGCAGTCTATATACTAGAAGCTTTAGGAATGGGAGTGGAGGTTGAAGGATTTGGAAAAGTGTACAAGCAATCTCAGAAACCTGGACAAGAAATTACGAATAAGAATATCAAGATTTACTTGAAATAGTATTTATCAGAAGTGATAGATGAATATTGAAAAAACTGGAAAAAATACTAGAGTCTGTTGAAGTCTTAAATGATTGGTCTGAAAATGATCGATTAGTGAGCGGAGTCAATATAGATTCAAGGCAATGTAATTACGAAAGTTTATTCATCGCTTATCAGGGCACGGCCCAAGATAGTCATGAGTATATTTCGTCTGCAGTGGAAAACGGTGCTACCGTGATAGTGCTAGATGATGAAAATTATCTACACAAACATGAAGTCACTTACATCTTGGTGAAAGATGCACAGAACTCCATAAGTAGAATTGCTGCGAATTTTTATGATCATCCCTCGAGATTGATGACAGTAGTCGGTATCACTGGAACAAATGGGAAAACTACAACTGCTAACTTACTATTTGATCTGTTCTTTCGACTAGGCTTTAATTGCGGATTGGTCTCTACAATTGAAGTTAAATTCGGTGATACTGTAATTCCTGCAAAGCTCACAACTCCTGATGCGATCAGTCTACAACGACTGTTCAGGGAGATGTTCGATGCAGGAACCACACATGTCTTTATGGAAGTGAGTTCTCATGCACTTCATCAAGGAAGAGTGGCTGATGTTGATTATGACCTTGCTGTATTTACGAATATTACGCATGATCATTTGGACTATCATAAGACTTTTAGAGAATATATCGATGCAAAGAAGATGCTCTTTGATAGGCTTGGAAAAGGAAAGTCTGCTGTCGTGAATATTGATGACCCTAACGGATTAGTTATGGTGCAAAATTCAAAAGCAGATGTTTATTCCTACGCCTTGAGAAAACCATGTAAGTTCAAAGGAAAAATTATTTCTAATGATCTATCTGGTTTGTTCATGAGTATCGAGCAGAAAGAAGTTTATCTAAAAATGGTAGGCGCCTTTAATGCTTACAATGCACTTTCGGTATATGGTACAGGGGTAGCATTAGGATTAGATGAGCAAGAAGTTCTGACTCAGCTGAGCCTTTTGACTACAGCCGAAGGAAGATTGGACATGGTCCAGAAGGATAAAGTAGAATATACGGCCTTCGTAGATTATGCACATACTCCTGATGCCCTGGATAAAGTAATAAAGACTCTAGTAGAAACTAAAAAAGATAATGTCAAATTGATTACTGTAGTCGGTTGTGGGGGAGATAGAGATAGAGAGAAAAGACCGAAAATGGCCAAAGTGGCGGCAATGCAAAGTGATATATTGATCCTGACTTCTGATAATCCTAGAAGTGAAGATCCTAATACTATCATAGACGAAATGTATGCTGGACTTGATTCAGATCTTTCTAAAGGGGTACTCAAAGTCACCAATAGGGAAGAAGCCATTAAGACTGCTTGTATGCTAGCAGGAGTAGGAGATTTGATACTAATAGCTGGCAAAGGCCACGAAAAATACCAAGAAATAAAAGGGGAGAAAATCCCTTTTGATGATAAAAAGATTGTTCTCGATTATATGAATTGAGACAGTCTGTAAGAATAGGTTCTATTATCATTCTCAGGTTGGTTTTAACAGTTGCAGTAGGGTAAGCTTAAATAAAGATTTAAGTTCCTACTGTACACTGTTTCTTTAAAAAGGCCATAGAGATGATAAACCCAAAGACTCACACATCCCTCAGACGACGATTTTACAAAAAAGACTTAAAGACGAACGAAAACTATAAATAGGTGTACGCTTATTAATGGTTCAATCATAAAGCAATTGTTATATCATTTATTTGAATATTTAGAAAGTCACTATGCGTTTCCTGGAGCAGGACTATTTCAGTTCATCTCCTTCAGGGCCGCTATGGCGATTCTTCTTTCACTAGGAATGACCTTGCTTTTTGGTAGTCGTATCATACGTTCTTTGAAAAGATTGCAAGTAGGTGAGACCGTTAGAGATTTAGGTCTCAGTGGTCAGCTAGAAAAAGAAGGTACTCCTACGATGGGTGGTATCATGATTATCATTGCTATCCTTATCCCAACTCTACTTCTCGCTAAGCTCGATAATATTTATATCATTTTGATGTTGGTAGTAACCGTTTGGTTTGCAGGTATAGGCTATATTGATGATCGTCTTAAGTTGTTGAGGAAGAACAAAGATGGCCTTAGAGGTAAGTATAAGATTCTTGGCCAGATAGCAATGGGTCTCGTTGTTGCTTTGGTAATGCTATTCCATCAAGATATAGTAGTAAGGATTCCGGCAGAGGTCGCAATAGAAAACGGCTGGGAAATAACAAAGACCTTCGATAAGGTCATCCCGCAAGTGAATCAGGCGCCGATAACTCAAAAGGTAGTTCATGCAAAAGCACCAATCACAAATGTTCCTTTTCTAAAGGACAATGAATTTGATTATAGTTTCTTCATTGCGAATAACCTTAATCTTGTTTGGTTGGTATTCATACCGATAGTTATCTTTATTATCACCGCGGTTTCTAATGGTGCTAATCTCACAGATGGCTTAGATGGATTGTTGTCAGGAATAGCGGCCATCATAGGAGCAACGTTAGGTATACTCGCATATGTCTCTAGTAATGCCATAGTAGCAGATTATCTCAATATACTTTTCATACCGAATTCTCAAGAGTTAGTTATTTACTCAGCTAGTTTCTTAGGAGCCACTATTGGATTCTTGTGGTTTAATTCTTATCCAGCAAGTGTCTTTATGGGAGATACTGGGAGTCTAGCCATAGGAGGTATCATCGCAGTGATGGCAGTACTGCTCAGAAAGGAAATGTTGATTCCGATCCTATGTGGCATCATGCTGATGGAGAATCTATCTGTTGTCATGCAAGTAAGTTACTTTAAGTATACAAAGAAAAAATATGGTGAAGGCAGACGGATATTTTTAATGTCCCCTCTCCATCATCACTATCAGAAAAAAGGACTTCACGAAATGAAGATTGTCGTGAGATTTTGGATAGTTGCAATCTTGCTAGCCGTACTGACTATCATAACCTTAAAGCTAAGGTAATGAAGTCGATAGCCATTTTAGGCGGCGGAGAAAGTGGGATAGGTGCAGCACTACTTGCGAAGGAAAAAAATATAGAAGTTTTTGTCTCTGACTATGGAGTAATATCACAGTCATACAAAGACGAACTAGAAAAACATAAGATCTCTTTTGAAGAAAAGGGACATACACTTGAAAGAGTTGTTTCAGCAGATTTGATCGTAAAGAGTCCAGGTATTCCTGATAGCTCTGAGATATTAACTAAGCTTCGACTAAGGCATAAGAAAATAATCTCAGAGATAGAACTGGCCTACAGATACTACGAGGGTAAGATAATCGCTATAACTGGAAGTAATGGTAAGACTACGACCACCAGTTGGATTTATCATATTCTCAAGGCGTCTAATTTGGAAGTAGGACTAGGAGGGAACATTGGTCATTCATTTGCGAGATTGTTGAGTAGTAAGAGAAATTTTGACTGGGTAGTTTTAGAGCTGTCTAGTTTTCAATTGGATAATATAGAATCCTTCTCTGCCGATATTGCTATTCTACTTAACATCACGCCAGACCACCTGGACCGCTATGATCACACAATGTATAAATATGCTTCTGCTAAGTGGCGTTTAGCTCAAAGTGTAGCGCCACAAGGTCATCTAATATTGAATGGAGATGATGAGTGGTTACAACTTATGCAAGCAGCGTTTCCAGTAGGATGTCATAAACATACGATAGGAGATAAAGAAATAAAACAAGCTGGTCTAAAGGGGTCAGCGTCGATATTTGAAAAAATAAAATTGCAAGGCAAGCATAACTTGTTTAATGCACATGTAGCTTACAAGGCCTGTCGGCTTTTTGGTCTATCCGAAAATCTGATAGAAGAGGGTCTGAAAAGTTTTAGAGCTATTGAGCATAGGTTAGAATCTTTTGCAGAGATCAGTGGCGTAGAATTTATCAATGATAGTAAAGCAACAAACATTGATTCAGTTTTTGTGGCTCTCTCAGCGATGATAAAACCAGTCATCTGGATAGCAGGAGGAACGGATAAAGGAAATGATTATTCCTTACTGGCTTCACTGGTAAAAGAAAAGGTGAAAGCAATTATTTGTTTGACCACGGATGACTCTAAGTTGAGAAGCAGTTTCGGAGATGATGTATCAGATATCGAAACTACTGAAGATACTGAGACTTGTGTAAGACTTGCGATGAAGAAAGCAGAAGTAGGAGATGTTGTTTTATTATCCCCAGCTTGTGCAAGCTTTGATTTGTTTGATAATTATGAACATAGAGGAACAGCATTTAAAACTGCTGTACGAAATATAGAAATTTGAATAAAGTAGATAACATATTACATAATCTCAAGGGCGACAAGATCATTTGGTTTATTGTCGTTATGCTGGCGATATGCTCAGTGCTCGCTGTATATAGCTCAGCAGTAAGTATGGCCTATGCTAAGAGAGGTGGTAATACTGAATATTATCTATTTCAGCAGATTATGTTTATTTCTCTGGGGTTAGGCTGTATGTATGCCGCCTATCGGTTTAACTATATGTTCTATTCTAAAATAGCCCCTATACTTCTAGTTATTACAGTGCCCTTGCTTATCTATACTGTTGGATTTGGAACGGAGATGAATGATGCAAGAAGATGGATCACTATACCAGGCTTGAATAAAACGATACAGACTTCTGATATAGCAAAGCTGTCGCTTATTATTTACATCGCCAGAGCTTTATCTCTCAAGCAAGATGTAATAAAGGATTTTAGATCAGCATTTTTACCTATAATCATACCTGTAGTCATAGTTTGCATATTGATTGCTCCAGCAGATTTGAGTACATCTTTATTGCTTTTTGCGACTTGTGTGACGATGATGATTATAGGAAGGGTATCGCTAAAGTATGTGTTCCTGATGGTGCTCGTAGGTGTGGCAGCTATGTCTTTTTTGGTACTACTAGGAACATTGTTTCCAGATTTTATACGTCTAGAGACGTGGATATCTAGAATCAATGAATTCTTGTACAATACTGATGGTGGCTGGCAGATTCAGCAGTCTAAGATTGCAATTGCCAATGGTGGTCTATTTGGTTTAGGCCCAGGAGGTAGTCTTCAGAGGAATTACTTACCGTTTGCTTCAGCAGATTTTATCTACGCTATCATATGTGAAGAGTATGGAATAGTAGGGGGTATAGCTTTGATAGGATTGTACTTGGGATTACTGTATAGATGTACGTGTATGGTAACTAAATGTCATAAAACTTTCGGTGCTGTATTGGCGATAGGATTATGTCTAAATATTGTCATTCAAGCTTTTGCTAATCTGGCAGTATCAGTACACTTAGTGCCTGTAACGGGATTGACCTTGCCGATGGTTTCTATGGGAGGGACTTCTATTGTATTTACTTGTATTTCATTAGGGATTATTCTTAGTGTAAGTAAGTATGTAGAGGAGTACAGTACTTATGAGCTTATGCAAGAAGAGGCACAGATAGTGAATGATGAGGCTACGATAAAGGTGAATGAGAAGAGGATGAAGTATGAAAATTATTATTAGTGGTGGAGGCACAGGCGGTCATGTATATCCGGCTATTGCTATTGCTAATGAGTTAAAGTCAAGAGGAATAAAAGATATTCTTTTTGTAGGCGCAGAAGGAAAGCTGGAGATGGAAAAAGTACCCAAAGCGGGTTATCCCATCGAAGGTTTGAAAATAAGGGGTTTTCACAGGACACGTAAGTGGAGGAATTTATTGTTTCCTTTTTACTTGATTGGTAGTCTGTTAAAAGCCCGAAAGATCATTGAAAAGTTTGGTCCAGATATAGTGATAGGAGTGGGGGGCTACGCAAGTGGCCCGACACTAAAAATTGCACAATGGAAAAGTATTCCGACTGTGATACAGGAACAGAATTCTTACCCAGGCGTCACGAACAAACTATTAGCAAAAGAAGCTAATAAGATATTCGTGGCTTACAATAATATGAAAAGATTTTTTAGCGATGATAAGTTGCTGCTCACAGGAAATCCAGTAAGAAAGGACTTGCTTGATATTACACATTTGAAACAAGAGGCTATTGGCTTTTTCGATTTTGATCTCAATAAGAAAACTATACTCATCTGCGGTGGAAGTTTAGGTGCTAGATCTCTCAACCTAGCCATGGACTCGCAGCAAAAGAAATTAGCTTCTTTGGAAAATGTGCAAATCATCTGGCAGGTAGGCAAGATCTACTATGATCAATATAAAGAGCATGCCATCGCAAAAATGAAGCATGTGAGAGTATTACCATTTATTGATAGAATGGATTTGGCTTATGCTGTAGCAGATGTCATAATAGGTAGAGCTGGAGCACTAACTTTGTCAGAGTTAATGCTTATAGCAAAACCAGCAGTCTTGGTGCCTTCGCCTAATGTGGCTGAAGATCACCAGACTAAAAATGCAATGTCTTTAGTAGATGCACATGCAGCGGTATTGGTAAAAGACAGTGAAGCTAATGACAAAATGTTGGATGCAGCTCTGACACTTTTAGATGACCAACAAGCTCAGAAAAGTCTGGGCGCAAATCTTAAGGCACTGGCTAAGCCCAATGCCACGGAGCAAATTGTAACTGAAATTATGAAACTAGTAAAATCATGAATCCAAAGAGACTCAAGAAGGTCTATTTCCTAGGAATAGGAGGTATCGGCATGAGTGCCCTTGCTCGGTTTTTTAATCGAGAAGGTGTAGAGGTGCATGGTTATGATTTAACAAAAACTAAGCTTACCAAGAAGTTGGAAGCTGAAGGGATGACTATTCATTATAAAGAAAGTCTAAAGAAGATTCCTAAGATAATAGACCTGGTGGTAGTAACACCAGCTATTCCAAGTGACCACAAAGAACTGCAGTGGTTTCAGAAGAAGGGTTTTCTTATCCTTAAGCGAGCGGAAGTGCTCGGGATGATTAGTCAGGGGATGAAAGCCATTGCTGTTGCCGGTACCCATGGAAAGACAACAACTTGTTCTATCATCACCCATATACTGAAAGACAGTGGAATGAAAACAACTGCTTTCTTAGGAGGCATACTTGCTAAGGAGAAAACTAATTTTATTTATGGGGACTCCAAGTATGTAATTATAGAAGCAGATGAGTATGATCGCTCATTTTTGCACTTGCATCCTAAGATTCTAGTGATTACTGCTATGGATGCAGATCATCTAGATATCTATGGCAGTGTGGAGGAGATGTATGATGCATATAGACAACTGACCTTGCAGATAAAAAAAGGAGGTACCCTCATCTTGGGTGCAGGAGTCCATCGTCATTTTGATGAGGAGTGGAGATTGCAGTTAGAAAAGAGAAAGATAAAAGTGGTTAGACATCTTGAAGAGTTTGACTTTAAGAATGTGAGTATTGCTAATACTAAATATCGTTTTGATGCACAGATAGGTGATAAGACTATAAAAAATCTTACTTCTAATCTACCAGGCTTGCATAACGTCTCTAACAGTCTAGCAGCATGTTATGTCGCTAAGAAAGTAGGAGTCAAAAAGAAAAAAATAAGAGCTGCATTGAAAAAGTTTAAAGGCATAAGCAGAAGGTTTGAGCTGGTTCATGATGGGAAGAAAGTATTGATTGATGATTATGCACATCACCCTGAAGAGCTGAAGCATACGATCAAGACGGTAAAATCTATCTATAGTGATAGAAAAGTGTTAGGGATTTTTCAGCCGCATCTTTATAGTAGAACACAAGACTTCTATAAGGGCTTTGCCAAAGAATTATCTGGACTAGATGGAGTGATTTTGTTACCCATATATCCAGCCAGAGAGCAACCCATGAAAGGTGTGAAATCTGAAATGATATACAACTTGATAACACTAGAAGATAAATATTTAGCTAAAGAGTCAAAGCTCTTAAAGCATATAGAGAAGCTCAAAGAATATGATGTAATTATCACCCTAGGGGCTTCGGATTTAGATAAATATCATAAAGGAATTATAAAACTTATAAAATAGCATTTTGAAGAAAGTAGAACATAAGAACGGGATTTCGTCAATTGTAAAGATTGTAACGGCTGTTCTATTGGTATGCTTTCTAATCTTTGCAGCAGTAGATAGAATGAATAGTCATCTATCTGGAGTAGCGATAAAGATTAAAACTCGAAGTGATAAGAAACAGCTTGTTACTAAAAAAGATGTTCGCTATTTATTAAAAGAGAAATTGGGCTATGATATATCGGTAGCTTCTCTAGAGAGTATCGATTTGTATCAGCTAGAAAGTTATCTAGAAGCGGATGATAGAATAAGTAGAGCAGAAATATTCATAGATAAGAATAGAAAGATGACTATCGGCATCTTGCAGAATCTACCTATAGCTCGATTAGAAATTACTGGTGGTGAAGATTATTATCTGGATCCTAATGGGAATAGAATTCCTATTAATGGTGACATAGTGAGAGTACCTATAGTGACAGGACATATAGATCCTTACACAAGTAACTATAGATCCACTAAGCAGAATAATCTTAATTATATACTCTCTGTAGCACAGAAGGTATACGATGATGATTTCTTATCTGCGCTAGTAGATCAGATTCATGTCACAGAGGATGATGATATCATTTTGATCCCTACGATGGGAAGGCAGCATATAGCCTTAGGGCCATATGAAAACCTAGATGATAAAATATATAAGCTAAAAACTTACTACAAGAAAGGAGTCAAGAACATGGGGCTCGATAGATTTAAAGAACTGAATTTACGATATGATGGCCAAATAGTTGGAGTTAAGAAAGAATCCTAAACCTATTTAATAAAGCTAGAAATTGTCAAAAATGAGAACTGAACCAATAATACCACAAAATGAAATTGCAGTTGCCCTAGATATAGGAACAACTAAAGTCTGTGCTATAGCAGGTAGACGTAATGAGTATGACAAGATAGAAATTCTTGGAGTAGGCACTGTAAAGTCAGAAGGTGTCTCTAGAGGCGTAGTCTCCAATATAAATAAAACGGTCAAAGCCATAGAAGAAGCGATAGACATAGCTCAGAAAAATGCTAAAGTCACTTTTAGTAAAGTGCATGTTGGTATTGCTGGACAACATATAAAAAGTATACATCACCATGGCCTATTGGTCAGGAATGAGCCTAATGTAGAAATTAATGAAGCTGATGTCAGCAAGCTCATTAGTGACATGCATAAGTTAGTCTTGCCTCCTGGAGATAAGATACTTCATGTCTTTCCACAAGAATTTACGGTGGATGATGAGACTAAAATTGTAGATCCTATAGGGATGTCAGGTGTAAGACTTGAGGCAAACTTTCACATCATCACGGGTCAGATAGGAGCTTCTAGAGATATCATAAAATGTGTAGAGAGAATAGGAATGGAAGTGGCAGACATTACTCTGGAACCCATTGCTTCCTCTAAGGCAGTTCTGTGCCAAGAGGAGAAAGACGCAGGTGTAGCTCTAGTAGATATAGGAGGTGGTACAACGGATATCACCATTTTCAAAGATGGAATCATTAGACATACTTCAGTTATTCCTTTTGGAGGCAACGTAGTCACTAATGACATCAAGGAAGGCTGTATGGTGATGCGAGATCAAGCAGAAAAGCTTAAAGTAAAGTTTGGGTCAGCACTTGCTGAGGAGGTCATGGATAATAGGATTATCACTATACCTGGATTCAAGGGAAGAGACTTCAAAGAAATATCAGAAAAGAACCTAGCTAAGATTATAGAAGCTAGATTAGAAGAGATATTTGACTATGTGTTGTGGGAGATAAAGAGAAGCGGATATGAGGATAAGTTGATAGCAGGTATTGTGCTCACAGGTGGAGGCTCGCTACTCAAGAATATAGATCTCTTGTCAGAATACTATACTGGCCTGCCTACAAGGATAGGACAGCCGATAGAGCATCTTGCGCATGGCTATACCAGTCAGATCGCTAGTCCGATTTATTCTACAGCCGTTGGTCTTCTGAGCATAGCGATCAACAATCTGGAGAGTACGCAGTCTTCTGATAGTGAGGTATTTGATATAGAGGATGAAGATCCAAATGGTGATGGCTTCTTGGATAAGTTGTTTACTTATACCAAAGGCTTCTTTGCAACAACACAAGACTCAGAATTTTAGAAATATAATCGCTTCAATTTTAATGCAATGAATAATTTATTCGAACAAATGAATAGCTCTATGATTAAAGTAATTGGTGTAGGAGGAGGTGGAAGTAACGCAGTGGCATATATGTACCGCCAAGGTATTCACGGAGTAGACTTTGCTGTTTCCAATACAGACAAGCAAGCTCTAGATGTCAGTCCTGTAAACAATAAAGTACAATTAGGTCCTAGCCATACTGAAGGCTTGGGGGCAGGATCTATTCCAGAAGTAGGAAAGCAATCTTGTATAGAATCCATCGATGAGGTGAGACGGTTTCTAGAAAATGACACTAAGATGCTTTTTATTACAGCAGGCATGGGAGGAGGAACCGGTACAGGTGCAGCACCTATAATTGCTAAGGCAGCCAAGGAGATGGATATTCTTACTGTAGCGATTGTAACTATACCCTTCAAGTTCGAAGGTCTGAGAAGAAAAAATCAGGCGATGTTAGGGATAGAAGAATTAAAGAAAAATGTGGATTCTCTATTGATCATTTCTAATGATAGAGTCAAAGAACTATATGGTAATCTAAAAATCTCAGAAGCTTTTAGTAAAGCTGATGATATACTAGCGACTGCTGCAAGAGGTATAGCAGAGATTATAACAGTGCCAGGATATATCAATGTTGACTTCAAAGATGTCAATACTGTAATGAAAAACAGTGGAGTATCTATCATGGGATACGCTGAAGCTGAAGGTGAGAATAGAGCTATAGCAGCGATAGAGGCTGCCATCAATTCTCCATTGTTAGAGGATAATGATATCAGAGGTGCTCAGCATATTTTACTGAATATTACATCAGGGAATCAAGAGGTCACTATGGATGAGATTACTGACATTACCGAGTATATCCAAGAGGAAGCGGGTATGGGTACAGATATGATCTGGGGTAATTGCAGCGATGACTCTCTAGGAGATAAAATAAGTGTAACTCTAATTGCTACAGGCTTTGATAAGCGTAAAGAAGAAGTAGTACCTCCAACCAGGATAGGGATTAATGATGTAGATATCAAAGATATAACGCAAGGTGTCAAAGAGGTCTATGATATAAAAGAGCCTTCTAATGAGAACGTAATAGAATTTGATAACGTATCTGTTAGTTCTGCTCCTAATACCTCTGACCCTTTTATTAGAAGATCAGTCAAAGTAACTACTGATCCTCAAGAAAGTAGGTCTGAAACAAGAAGAACAGTAAGAACTGCTGCCAAAGAATATCAAAAGCCAACTAGACCTATAGATGACCCAAGACATGTAGGAGAGATGGAAGAAGTGCCTGCATACAAGAGGAAAAGGATAACCTTAGATGATAGAAGAGAAGCGGAAAGCAAAGCACATTCTAAGCTGAGCATCAATCTTGATGATCTAGAGAATCCGATCATCGAAAAGAATAATTCTTTTTTTCACGGTAACGTGGATTAATAACTGACTAAAGAGCTTCAGATAAAGATCTGAACAGAAATATATACTTAATCGACCTTGACATGAATGCGTGATGATGTGATACAATGATAGTAGAGCCGCTTGCTCAGAGAGTAAGTTACTAGATTTGGATTTCGTCTTTTTTTTTATAAATGTCCTCCATTTTCAAAAGTGAGAATTGGGATAAAAAAAATCGCTAAAAACAACCCTTTTAGGGTTTATAGAGATTGGTTTATTGATTGAGTTTGTCCCGCCTCTCCGGCGGGACATTTTATACTTTTAATTCCCAAAAGCCTAAAAAGAAATACTCAATCCGACCTGACGTGTGGATGCAGATTTTGTTGCGGTAGGGAATCTATGATAGTGGAACCATAGCTATTTATTGAATATCGGTAATGGCTACATGATTATGGATTTCGTCTTTTTTATATAAAAGTCCTCTATTCTACTAACGTGTAGAATCAGGCTTTTAAAATACTTTTCTTGTCCGGCTCGTCCCCGGATATTATAGATTGGTTTATTGATTGAGTTTAATGTCTTGCCTCTCAGGCAAGACATTTTTTTTTGCCTTCTTGTGAGATATTGAATGTGATGGTAGACAGCCTTATGAGCTTTAATTTTCTATGGCGTCTATAATGTAAGGCAGGGTAGGGTCGTACATCTTGTTTGTGACTGCTGCAATGTTTTTGGCAGTAGAGATGGCTTGATCAGACTTGGACTTATTGCCTATTTTGTAATAGAGCAATGAGAGTAAGTCATATCTCCAGAAGGTGCCATCCTCTTTGATGCTTTGTTTTACGGAACTGATCAGTTCATCATAGTCTATTCTTCTACGGCTATTAGAGATAAGGAGTCTGATAGTAGAAGCATACAATACATTTTCATCATTCGTTTCGGGGTAGTCTTTGAGCAAATTCACAGAATACCTTATCGAGGGTCCACGACCCCATAAGAGATATTTGATTTTGACGAAGTTCTCTAGCTTATCTGCATTATGCATTTTATGTTTCCTGAACCATTTCTTGACTGGCTTATATTCAAATTTTGCTCTGCCCCGACTGTCTGTTTTCAGGCTATTAATGAATACATGAAAAGCGATATTTTCTTTGATGGCTAAGCTGTCAAACCGTTCATAGAACTTGAAATGGTACTTGGATAGGAACTTCAGGTACTTTTTGTCCATCGCAAAATATTCTTTGATGAGAAACATGTTATTGGGATGTCTCCAATCAGTGCTTTTATGATCCAGGTATTTCTTTACCAGATTTTTAGCGGCGTAGTCATCTTTAAAGTACTTTACAGAATCTACGATGGTGAGAATATTATCAGCATTAGCACCCTGTATGAGACTATCAATACTCTGCTTTAGGTAGCGGCTGCTAGATCTGGTCTTATCTATAGTTTTTATGAATTCCTCAGGACTTTTATAACCTTTAAATCTGATAATAACCTCACCTGTCCAATCCATTACGAGCATAGTGGGGAAGATGTGAATGTCATATTCTTCTGTAAATCTCTTTCTCCTTCTGGCCTCTAAGGCCACACATTCATAATCGGACTGTAATTCGTGTATTACCTTCTTGTCCATAAACGTACTGTCCATCATCCTTTGGCAAGGAATAGACCATTCTGCAAATACAAAAGCGAAGACAGGTTTTCCTCCATATTTGGAGTCTCTCATGGCCTTACTCAGAGATGTATGTGTAAATACTTTAGGTATTTCCTGGCTATAACTATATGCTGAAGAGTATAGGATAGCACTTAAGACCAAGAATGAAAATCTTATATGTAGGCGTAAATTGGACATTGGTAAAGTCCAAATTACTAAAAAGCAGTAAATAAAAGTAATGGTTGCTGTTGTTGGTCTAGAGAAGAAGATTATGATTGGCTAGAGAGCTCAAGTTATAGCAGTTCTGTCCTTAATGAACAAAAAGTAGGTTCTAATACGTGAACGTGTCGAATTAATAGGTGAACGTGTAAGCTCAACTGTTAAAATTGCTAATAACCTCTAAAAAGTCCTTCAATCTTCTGTTGGCAACTGGTAGTTCTATCTGCCTTTCGAGCAGTACTTTTCCTGTTCTACCTTCTTGAATTTTAACAATATGCTCAATATTAACAATGTGTGAGCGATGTGTTCTAAAAAAAGCATTTTTAGGCAGTAAATCTTCAAAGTATTTCAGCTTTTCTATAGTTAGAATGGTGTTGTTTAAGGTGGCAATTTCTGAGTAGTTTCCACTTGAGCTGACTGCTATTATTTCGTTGACATTTATTTTCCAGAGATTACTAGAATCATTGACCCATATTGAATTTATCCTATCAGGGAGTTGAGTATTCTTGAAATGTCGCTCTACTTTATCTACAGTATTCTTTAGTTCCTCCAGATCTATGGGCTTTAGTAAATAGGCGAAGGCACCATACTTGATAGCCTTTAGAGCATATTTTTCGTAGCCAGTAGCAAAGCAAGTCAGAAAACTCGACCCATGCAATCTGTCTAGAAGATCAAAACCATTTTCATTCTGTAGCTCTATGTCCAAAAATATAAGGTGAGGATTCACTGTGTTAATTAACTGAATGGCATTTTCGACAGAATCAGCAAGATGTACCTCTTGGATCTGAGAACAGTATTCATTCAGTAGGGTAGACATTAATTGTCTACTATTCTTCTCATCATCTATGACTATAGCTCTCATGGAATCTAAGCAAAAGGAATTTTAATTTGAGCGATTGTGCCGACTACAGCTTCTTTGTCTGTCTTGACATTGAGCTTAAACCATGCATCACTGTTTTCTACTAAATTAATAATTGATATTCTTTCTTTGATTATTTCTATCGCACTTGGTCCACTTCTGTTTGGAATAGTAGAAGTGGGGTTATAAGCAATACCGTTATCAATAACTGATATTATTAGATACTTATTTTCCTTTTTAAAATTTATTTCAATTTTCCCTTTATTTTTTATACTTGATATGCCATGCTTCACAGCGTTTTCTATTAATGGCTGTATTAGTAACGGTGGTATTTTGTCACTTTTACTTATAGACTTATCGATAGTAAAGCTATGCTCAAATCTCTCCTCGAATCTCATTGATTCTAATTCTATATAGTTGTTAAGAAACTCCAACTCTCTTTCTATAGTTATATATTCCAGCTTAGAATGATTTAAACTGCTTCTCATTAATTTGCTGAACCTTGAGAGTAGATAATTTGCTTTCTCAGGGTCATTTTTAAATATGAAGTTCTGAATGGAGTTAAGAGCATTGTAGACGAAATGTGGATTCATCTGTCCTCTGAGTGCTTCTAGCTCAGCGATTTTAGTACGTAATTCTGCTTCTTGGAGATCTTGTTGCTGTTTCGCTGCTTTTATTATCTGTTTTTCTCTATACTTATAGAGTAGGTAGAGAAATAGACAAGTGAGTAGAAATAGGAAAAGTTTGAATACCAACGTCTGACTAAAATGTGGCGTAATTTTAAAGTGAAAAACTATAGGTTCATGACTCCATCTATCTAGATTGTTTCGAGCATTTATTTCAAATGAATATTTTCCCGGTTCAAGATTGGTGAATTGTAAGTTTGTGTTATTAGTAAATTTGTATTCTCCCCGTGTTCCATCTTTGGATAGCCTGTAACGGTAGATTTTCATGTCTTTGGGCTTTTTGAAACTAACGGCACGGTAGAATATCGTTAGATCGTTTTGATCATGAGGAAAAGTATAAGGTAATTGTTCCACTTTTCTATCTGTAGTCTTTATACTATCTAGTTGTATAAAAGGTCTCTTGCTTGTAGTAGTAAAGTCGTCAGGTGAGAAGCAGTTTACGCCACCATCACAAGCTATCCACATTTTACCATTCCATTCAGTGATACTTCTGATAAAGTTAGAGTATAGGCCTTCATCAATGGTGTATTTTTTTATTGAGTCTATTTGTATATCTCCGTTTGCAGTACTTGTATAGAGTTGATTTAGACCAAAATTTGTGCCCACCCAAATATTATTATCAGCATCTACATAACAGGTGTTCACCTGACTGCTGAGAAGCTGACTATCTATTGTTTTACTTATACTCTCTGAATTACAATTATAAAATAGTAGACCTTGACCTAGTGTTGCTATGATGGCAATAGAGTCATTGTATCCTATTATTTTATTTACCCTTTCGGTGATTTCAAGTTCCTTGTTGATAGTTAGGGTAGAATCACTATTGGATATCAAATTTATTATAAATCCACCTGTAATAGTACCTGCTATTATTTTTTCATTGAGACATTGGTAGCCACAATAGCGCTGTGGTAATTGGCCATACAATTTTTGTAATCGACCTCCTGAAATAGTACTGATTGCGGTATTGCCAATTAGGATAGACTGGTCATGGAGCAAGGTGGACGACCTACAGTGAGAAAAATATTTTCCATCAATGGGAATATCAATTTTAAATTTATCATCTCTATATATGATCCTCGTGAGATTTGAGGTGAAAGCGGTATCCCCAGAAACGGTGAGATAGGGATAGTAAATGTTATTTCTGTCGGTTATCTTGAATACAGTATTCATCTCTTTATCCAGAGCATGCATATACTCTCCGTTCTTGTAGCCTACAAAGAGATGGTCTTTGAATACAGTCAATTCAGTAGGGCTCCCATTTTCGATTGGCTCCTTAAGTGTATTTACCCTCAGAGAGTTAGGAAAAAAGAAAACCCCATTATTTTGTGTACTTACCCATAGGTTGTCTTCTCTATCTATTTTCGAATCAGTCACCAAGTTATCATCTAGTATTTTAGTTTCTTTGATCTTATTATTGTCTAATTCCAAAATAATCAAGCCATCCCAGGAGCATACAATTATTTTCTCTCCATATTCTGTTATAGACTCAACTTGAGAGTTTATGTTATAGTCTAATACAGTACTCCCATTCATGACTTTTCTGACTATTGAAGGAGCCTCATAGAATTTGGATAACTTAAATTCAGGGTTCTCTTTCAGGTTGTTAGTAGCCCTATCTATACAGTAAAGAAAATTATTCTTATCCTTTATCACCAGTTGGTGAATTCTACTCTCGTCATCTTTGAATTTGACTAGATTAAATTCTGGATAACAATGAACAGGTAGATCTGTTTCTTCTTTTTCAGGTAAAGTAATCTGCTCTAGTGTAGAACTGTTTATATTGATTACGAAATTGGCCTTTATATCTTTTTTCTTATCGATGGACGGTGTGATAATAAAAAGTGAATCATCCAACTGATATAAATCCTTTACCCATTGAGCACGGACTTGTTCCCTTAGTTTTTTGTTGATTTCATGAGGAATGTAAAATTGTTCATCTTCAAAATAGGTCAGAGAACCATTATAGCCAGAGAACCATAGCCTTTCATCCTTATCTTTGAAAATTTCGAATATGGTATTATGAGCTAGTCCTTCCTTGACTGTGAAAGTTGTGAAGTCATAACCATCATACCTAGCTATCCCTCTGTCTGTACTGATCCAGATTCTCCCTTTATTATCTTGTTCTATATCATAGACTTCCTCAGAGGGCAGGCCATCTTCCAGCCCATATCTTATATGAAAGGGGTCTTGAGCTTGTCCCTGCTCTGCAAGGTGGATGAGAAAGAGTAATATGATTATGAGCCTAAGAACCAATAAATGAGCCTATAGTGAAGTATGAATGTAAGATAACTTAGCTAAATTTCTTATAGTAGATTAACTGGATTAACTTTGCGTCACTGGCTGCGTAGTTCAACTGGATAGAATATCAGATTTCGGCTCTGAGGGTTGGGGGTTCGAATCCCTCCGCGGTCACTTCTCTTTTTTAGCCAACATTTGCAGGAATTGCACTCTTGAAGAAAGTACTCATCATAACTTATTATTGGCCACCAACTTCTGGATCTGGAGTTCAACGATGGCTCAAATTTGCTAAGTACTTACCAGAATTTGGAATCCAACCTATTATCTTCACTCCCGAAAATCCTGAATATCCCCTTCGAGACAAAGCCTTAGAGAAAGACATACCTTCTGACACCAGAGTCATAAAGAGACCGATCAAAGAAGCCTATGGTTTGTTGTCCCTAAGGGCCAATAAGAATAAGACCCAAGTACAGACCGCTCAAAATGGAGGCTTGATCTCTAAACTCAAGTCATGGATAAGAGGAAACCTATTTATTCCAGATCCGAAAGTATCCTGGGTTAAGCCATCAGTGCAGTATCTAGATAAGCTGCTGCGCGATGAAGAAATAAGCAGCATAATTACCACAGGTCCTCCACATAGTATGCACCTGATAGGGCTAGAGCTGAAGCAGAATCATAAGGTACAATGGATAGCTGACTTCAGAGATCCATGGTCTCAGTTTGGCGATCTTTTGGATAAGTATTACGTCAGCACTCGCAACAGAAAGAAGTACGAGCAACTAGAGCAGTCTGTCTTACAAACTTGTGATCTGGTCTTGATGACAAGTAAGCACATGCATGAAAGGCTGATGCCTTTCGATCATAAAAAAATGCGAGTTATAACCAATGGCTATGACAAGAGTGATTTTAGTTCCTATACAGATATTACTGATCATAAGCAGCTAATGATTTACCATGCAGGGATGTTATATGAAGAGAGAGCTGCCCCTTCTTTTTGGAAGGCATTAGATGTACTGTGTGATTCCTACCCAAGGCTGAACTTGCAGCTAGTAGGAGTAGATTCTGGGAATGTGACTAAGGAAATAAAAGCTCACGGGCACTTGTCTCAGCGATTTACTTTCGAACAGTTTAAGCCTCACAGCGAGGTCATTGTAGATTATGGTAAGGCCAATATTTTATTGCTGTTAGTCAATAACTCAGATAATGCCAGAGCCTGTATACCAGGAAAGACCTTTGAGTATCTAGCTACGGGTAAGCCTATAATCTGCATAGCACCAGAAGGGGCTGAGGTTGCAGATGCGCTGCTAGAAGGCAACAACCTGATAATAGCTTACACCAATACTGTAGAGCAGAATGTTAAGCTCTTAGAGGAATTTTTCGAAAGCTTGAAATACGAAGAAACTACAGCTCTGAATACAGAAAAATATTCACGTCGCAACCTCACCCAAGAACTGGTAAAGCTAATCAGCTAGCAGTCTGTGTAATCCCACAGTAATCTAGAACTAGCGTAGAATCGGGCAGAGAGAGATTCTTGAATTCATCATGAGAAACTAGGTATACAACAAGGTCTGCTTCCTTAGCTACATCTTTATAATTACTCAGTTGAAACTCTGCAGATCCTGATAGATTGGGTTCTACAATTTTAATTTGCTCCGCACCATACTTAGCAAGTATCTCTTTGCTTATATATAGTGCAGGACTTTCCCTAAGATCATCTATATTGGGCTTGTAGGCCAGACCCATCATAGCCACTATTGGTTTTCTACTATTCTTTGTCTCAAAAGAAGTAATTGTTTCTATTATCTTCTTTGTACACCATATGGCCTTGTAGTTGTTTATTTCCCTAGCCTTGCCTATGATTTTTGATTCTAGAGGATATTCTGCTACGATAAAGTAAGGATCTACAGCGATACAGTGACCGCCGACACCACAGCCTGGATTCAGAATATTTACTCGAGGATGTTTGCTCGCTAGTGTGATGAGCTCCCATACATTGATGTCTGCTTTGTCACATATGATAGAGAGTTCATTGGCAAAGGCAATCTGCACATCTCTGTAGGCATTTTCTACAAGCTTGGTCATCTCAGCCGTCCGAGCATTAGTAGGGTAGAGAGCACCTTTTACAAACTGCTGATAGAATTTTATAGCCCTCTCTGTTGATTGCTCGTCTATACCTCCTATGACTCTATCGTTATGAACCAGCTCATGTATTATGTTGCCAGGGAGTACTCTTTCTGGACAGTAGGCAATATATATATCACCCTCTAGCTCTGGCCTATCTTGATAGAAATGTGCCGCTATTTTTTCAGTAGTGCCTTTGGGGCAGGTAGATTCTATGATTACAAGATCGCCTGCCTTCAGCAAAGGTGTAATCGATTTTGCGGCACTTTCTACATAAGAAATATCAGGTTCATTATTATTCTTGAAAGGCGTAGGGACGACTATGAGGTAGCTGTCCGCAGCTTGCACTTCTATATGAGCGGACAGTAGCTCGCTTTCTACGGCCTGTGTAAGTAGTTCTTGTAGTCCCGGCTCTGTTATCGTCAGTTGCGCTTTATTTGTCAGTTCTACAACAGATTTATTGATGTCCATTCCATAGACCTCTAGTCCATTAGTGGCCATTAGTATAGAAGTCGGTAATCCTATATATCCTAATCCTATGACACTTACTTTGTGCTTAGACATGCTCTTGTTTTAGTAAAAATTCTAGAATACGTTCTGCAGCCCTGCCATCTCCATATGGATTATGTAAGGCACTCATTCTCTTATACGTTTTTTCATCTTCTAGCAAAGTCATTGTCTCAGACACAATTTTTTCCTCATCAGTCCCTACAAGAATAACTGTCCCTGCTTCCACTGCTTCTGGCCTTTCAGTTGTTTTTCTCATGACCAATACGGGCTTCCCTAGAGAGGGTGCTTCTTCTTGGACTCCACCAGAATCTGTAATGATGATATATGATCTATTCATGAGCCAGATAAATGCTTCGTAAGGCAAAGGCTCTATTAATTTGATCTGAGGATGATCGCCTAATAGTTCGTGTACAGGTCCTTTTACCTTGGGGTTTAGGTGTACTGGATAGAATATTTCAGCCTCAGTATTATTAGCTATTCTTAGGAGTGCATTACAGATAGAGATCATCCCTTCCCCATGATTTTCTCTTCTATGACCTGTGACCAAGATAACTTTCTTTGAGTGGTCAAAACTAGCTTTCAGCTCATCGATTTTACTACTTGCTAAGTCATCTAGTCTTTGGACACAATCTTTGAGTGCATCTATTACCGTATTACCTGTAACTAAAATGTTCTGCTCTGAGATATCTTCTCTCAGTAGGTTTTGTTTTGACTTTTCAGTAGGGGCAAAATGGATATCGGCAATACGGCCTGTGACCTGTCTGTTCACTTCTTCTGGAAAAGGTGCTTTTTTATTGAATGTTCTGAGGCCTGCCTCCACATGACATACAGTGGCACCTGAGTAGAATCCAGCGATACTTGTCGCCATTGTCGTCGTGGTATCTCCATGTACTAGGACATAATCAGGTTTGAATTCCTCTAGTACAGGCCTGAGTGAGCTGATGATGATAGCGGTAAGATCATATAGATTTTGACCTGGTTTCATGAGATTAAGATCATAATCTGGCACTATCTCGAATAGATCTAGAACCTGATCTAGCATTTCTCTATGCTGAGCTGTGACACATACTTTGGTTTCTAACCTTTGATCATTTTGCAAGGCATGTACGACGGGTGCCATTTTAATAGCTTCTGGCCTTGTACCAAAGACAATTAATGCTCTTCTCTTACTCAACATATGGCAAATTTAGATCATATGTTGGGTATATCGTTCTATATTTGGTTATTTTTTAAATTATCTCTTTAGGTAGAATGAGCGATATCCATCTAAATTTTCAAGGATGAGAATAGGAATGCTTCTCGATAATGAGTTTTCGGGTGATATGCGAGTGGAAAATGAAGTTATCTCATTGGTCAATGCTGGTCATGAGGTGTATGTTCTTTGTTTTAGCTATGGTGATAAACCCTCTGAGGAAGACTTTCATGGTGCTAAGATTATAAGACATCAGATAAGCCTCTGGAAGAAGAATAAAATGAAAGGCTTAACTAATACCTTTCTAGATCTCTACTCAAGTTATTGGGCGAGCATTGCACTTAAAGCAATAGATAAATTACACCTCGATGTAATTCATGCACATGATTTATACCTGGTAAAAGCGGGAATCATTGCAAAGAAAAAATCTCAAAAAAAGATAAAGCTCGTTGCCGACCTCCACGAAAATTATCCTGAGGCACTGAAGTATTATAAGTTTGCTAATACCTTTCCTGGTAATCTAATTATATCCATTCCGAAATGGGAGAGGGCTGAGAAGAAGTGGCTTACTGAATGTGATGCTGTTATAACTGTCATAGAAGAAGCTGCTCAACGGTATAAAAACTTAGGAGTGCCTGAATCAAAATTATGGGTAGTAGCTAACTATATCAATAGAGCTACGTTCTCCACCGAGCTAACCTCAAAAATGAGAAATAAGCATCCTGAAGCTTTCATTTTGCTTTATACAGGAGGATTTGATTACCATAGAGGTATAGACCATGTTATTTCTGCGGTACCAATTATAGCCCAAGACCTACCTAATATGAAATTGGTTCTAGTAGGTGCAGGCAAAAATATGGATGAATTAAAGTCGCAAGTTGTCAAGCTGGGTTTAGAAGAAAAAGTTGTTTTTGAAGGTTGGCAATTAGCTAAGGAGCTACCATCTTATATGGCTGAAGCGGATGTCTGTTTGATTCCTCACCTGAAGACTGTACATACGGATAACACTATCCCTCATAAACTCTTCCATTACATGTATATGAATAAGCCTGTAGTGGTCACTAATTGTAACCCGATAGCCAGAATAGTAAATGAGGTGTCGTCGGGTATTGTCTACCAGTCAAATAATTCAAAACAAATGGCTCAGGCTATCCTTGATATTTATAATGATAAAATAGGGGCCGAGAATTTTTCATCTAATGGAGCAAAGGCCATTAGTGATAAGTATAATTGGGAGGAAACCTCCAAAGCACTAATCAATCTTTATTCAAACTTGTAACACTATAGCTATGTATGAAAACAATATGCCTACCGATAGGTACAATCATACCTTGAAGTTTCTAAAAAAGAATGTTCAAAATTCTGAGACCATTCTAGATCTCGGAGTCGCTAATCCATTTGGAGAGATAATGAAAGAGAATGGCTATTCTGTAGCAAATACTAAAGGGGAGGATTTAGATTTGGAGTATGATTTATCCCATTATGGAGACTTCGATGTTGTCAGCGGCTTTGAAATTTTAGAGCACATGCTGAATCCATTTACAGTATTAAAGAACATAAAAGCGCCGAAAGTTATTTTCACTATACCTCTAAGACTTTGGTTTGCTCCTGCATATAAGTCTAAAACCGATCCCTGGGACAGACATTATCATGAATTCGAAGATTGGCAATTTGATTGGTTGTTAGAGAAGTCAGGCTGGACTATCAAGGATAGAGTGAAATGGGTGAGTAAATCCGATAAGATTGGTATAAGACCTTTTCTCAGGAATAGGACCCCTCGTTATTATGGGGTATATGCTGAGAGGTGATTTCTTTAATATTCCATCGGGGAAATCTATAACCGCTTATGTTCAATCTTCCACAGACAGCAATGACGATACTTTTTTTATTTACCTCACTCTTGACAATTTCGCAAGAGAATAATTCCGTTGTCTGTGCTGATGGTATAGACAATGATGGAGATGGTAATATAGACTGTGAAGATGAGGAATGTCTTGTCTTTGCAATGTTGAGTTGTGATATCTGTGCTAGTGGTATCAGCTTCGCAGATGAAGTAATTTCATATGAATCTGGTTGCTCTAATTTTGATGATTTTCCGGAAGGAGCACTAGGTACGGGCGATTATCTAGGTGTTAATGGCTTGGTGCCAGAATATGTTTTTTTAGGAGAGGGCGGCCATCTTAGCCTAAAATTCACAAATAATCTAATCACTAACTCAGGGGATAGCTCCGATGATTTACATGTTTTTGAAGTAGGACCCTTAGTAGAAGCAATGCATGTTTATCTGCGTCCTGCAGATGTTAATACCGCTAGTGTTTTGGTGGCGGTCGGACTGACTGATGATGTCGAAGATGGTTTCTATTTCTTGACGAGGGTGGAAGGAGCAACTTCATCAATTGATGTAGACCTAATAATTCCTGGGCAGAATACCAATACCTTATTTTTTGATGCCATTAGATTGGAGGATATAGATGATAGACCCTGTAATGGTAATTCCCCTGGCGCAGATATTGATGCGGTTTGTGCTTTGTCTTTTGTAGCTATTGACTGTAACGGCACAATAAATGGAACTGCAGTTATCGACGAATGCGGTGAATGCTTAGAACCTAATGATCCTATTTTTAATCAATCCTGTGTTGATTGCAATGGAGTCCCAAATGGACTAGCAGTTTTGGACACGTGTGGTCTATGTTTGCTGATCGAGGATGAGCTTTACAATCAGTCTTGTATTGATTGCCCTGTCTATGTCCCCAATATTATTTCACTTAGTGATCCAGCTAATAAAGTCTTCACAATCTTCAACTGCGAAGAGATCAATAATCAAGTCCAAGAATTTGAAATTTATGATAGATGGGGTAGTCTTATTTTTAGAGGTGATACAGGATTAACTAATGAAAATGGACCAGCATGGAATGGTCTATATAATGGACAACCAGTTGTGCAAGGTGTTTATACATATTCTATAGTTCTACTTCGAAACCAAGAAGAAAAAAGATATTTCGGAACTATAACTGTATTAAGGTAGAGTTCTTCTTAGAGTGATAGTCTTTTGATACCTGCTGGAAGCTCCACCTCTGCGAATTGAGATTTTACATCAAAGATTATAGCATCATCTTTTAGTATTTCTTGCCATTGGGTCCATCCCTCCTCTAGGTACACCTTATGAGGAACAGCTAATATCATTGCATCATATTTCTCTAGAGGATGCTTCATAAGATCGATATCGTAAGTTCCTTTTATCTCAGAAGCATTGGCTAACGGATCGGTAATATCTACTTTAAGATTATAGGTCTGCAGCTCCATGTATAGATCTACCACTTTTGAGTTTCTATGATCAGCAACATTTTCTTTGAAAGTAATCCCTTTGATGAGCACTTTGCATTGTGCTAAGGTCTTTCCTTTTTCTAGCAGGCTCTCAATAATTTTCTTGGCTATAAAGACTGGGATTTTGCTATTAATTTTTTTGCTTGCAAGAATAATTTCGGGATAGTATCCTACAGACTCTGCTTTGTAAGTGAGATAATAGGGATCTACATCTATACAATGTCCCCCTACTAGACCAGGATGGTAGGAATGGAAATTCCATTTAGTGCCTGCAGTTTGTAGGACCTTGGAAGTATCAATATTTAATTTGTCAAAGATCATTGATAGCTCATTCATCAATGCAATGTTGACATTTCTTTGAGTATTTTCTACAATTTTTGCAGCCTCTGCTATCTTGATACTTTCTGCTTCATAGACTCCTGCCGGAATGACTGACGCATACAGTGAAGAGACTAACTTTAGGGAAATATCATCAGACCCGGAGACTACTTTTATAACGTTTTCTATCTGACGACTATCTACGCCTGGGACTATTCTCTCAGGAGAATATCCTACTCTAAATCCATCGTTTAACTTTAGACCTGTCTTACTCTCGATTATAGGAACACATACCTCTTCAGTACATCCAGGATATACTGTAGATTCAAAAATGATCAAGTCATTTTTAGAGATTACTTCAGTGAGTAATTCACATGCTAAAGTCAGATAATCAAGATTAGGGGTTTTGTATCTATCTACTGGAGTAGGAACGGCAACTATGTAGATGTTACAATCTTTGAGTTCTTTTATTTCATCATAGAATTCTATGGTACTAGCACTAAGAATGGCATCTTCAATTTCATTAGAAGGATCTATCCCATTGTTCAGTGAGCTCACTTTATCACTATTGGTGTCATATCCTCTGACAGGATATTTTTTATTCATGACCAATGCTATAGGTAGTCCAACATAACCAAGTCCTAATACCCCTATCTTATATCCACTCTCTACCATTAGACAGTAACTAAGCGCTTTAAGCGATCTATGAGGTAGTACATTTCACTACCAATTTCGAGGACTTTGTTTTTGTAGGTTTCTTCCTGGTGGGCAGTGCCGTCGGAACTCTTAGGGTCTTTGTATCCGACGTGTATTCTTTCATAGGTCCCTGGGATGACTGGGCAGTTTTCATTTGCATCCCCACATACTGTTACGATTATAGGACTTTCGACTTGATTCAGTTTGTCATCATAGGTCTTAGAATAGTAATACAGATCATCTACTCCTATACTGTAGATGTAGAGAGGATTCTTTTTATCTCCGAACTCTATTAATTCAAAGCCAAATTCTCTAAGGGCTTCCACCATATTTATATTGAAGGCCGTATATTCTGTGCCAGCACTAAGAGCAAGTATATTTAACTTGTTTTCTCTTGCTAGTACATCTAGTAGGAATTCTGCAGCCTGTGACCTTCTACTATTATGGGTACAGATAAATTTAACTACGGCTTGATTTGTCTCCTTCAGAGAGGAATGAATGATATCTACCAATTTGTCCAACAACTCTTTTCTTTCACTATTTATATCGAGACTCCTTGTTTTGAGAAGGCTGATAAACTGTTCAGATATCATAAAATATTTTAGATGCAATAATTATACAATCCAATAAGTTTCTCAAATATAATCCTCAATATTGTAATGAATTGATATAATAGATCAATAAATGATTTCTTACCGAAAACCGAAGGTTATAGCAGAGATTGGGTGCAACCACAAAGGGGAGTTCGATATCGCTATTGAGTTGATAGACCTTGCACATCAGAGTGGCGCTGATTATGCTAAGTTTCAGAAAAGAACGAATAAGGAGCTATTATCTAAAGAGGCTTATAATACACCTCACCCCGTCAGTTATAACGCTTATGGCACTACTTATGGTGCTCATCGTGAATATCTAGAATTAGATATTGATCAGCATGCTCAGTTGAAATATCACTGCGAGAAAATCGGGATTGGCTATGCAACCTCAGTATGGGATCTTAGTTCTGCTAGAGAGGTAATTTCTCTAGCTCCTGATTTTATAAAAATACCCTCAGCTTGCAATACTAATGGCGATCTCATTGATCTATTGCTTAGTGAGTATAGTGGGCCACTTCATATTTCATTGGGTATGACGAAGAAGGAGGAAGAGATCCAGTTAATTGAAAAGTTCAGGGATCATCCTGATCGACTAGTGCTCTACAGTTGTACTTCGGGTTACCCTGTCCCCTTTAATCAAGTGGCACTGCTAGAGATACAGAGACTAAGAAATGAATATGGAGCTAAGGTAGCCGCTGTTGGTTTCTCTGGGCATCATCTTGGTATCGCTATAGATATAGCAGCTTATACCTTAGGAGCGCAATGGATAGAGAGACATTTCACCAAGGACAGAACTTGGAAGGGGACAGATCATGCGGCTTCTCTAGAGCCAGGGGGCTTAGCTAAGCTAGTCAGAAACTTAGATGCCACTAGACAAAGTCTGACCTACAAAGAGCAAGATATTCTAGACATAGAAGCACCTCAGCGAACTAAGCTAAAATTCAACAAATAGATTCATTAAAACTATAGCTTTCATACCAGTAAGAGGAGGGTCTAAATCAATACCTTCCAAGAACATCAAACTGTTGGCTGGTAAGCCATTGGTATCTTGGTGTCTCACCGCAGCTAAAGAATGTACAGAAGTAGATGAGATAATCATCTCTACAGATGACGAAAAAATCAAAGAGCTAGTCTCAAGCTTGGAAATTCCGAACTGTAGTATCCATCATCGCTCTGAGGAAAATGCTCAAGATCATTCGTCCACAGAATCTGTGATGCTAGAGTATCTGGAAAGTGCTGCATTGGCTCAAGAGGATATATTTATTCTAATGCAGGCTACTTCTCCATTTACTAAGGCCCGTAATCTGACTGAAGCGCTTTCACTCTTTAATGAATCTAAGGCGGATAGTCTGTTGAGTGCTACAAGAAGTAAAAGATTCTTCTGGAACGATAACGGGACAGCTCTCAATTATGATTTTAAAGCTCGTCCTAGAAGGCAAGAATATGATGGTCTGCTGATGGAGAATGGCGCCTTCTATATCAGTAGAGTGGGAGATATAATTCAAAATAGTAATCGCCTTTCAGGGAAGATTGCTCTCTATGAGATGCCAGAGTATACTAGCCTTGAGTTAGATGAACCGCATGATTGGATTATTGCAGAGCAGCTAATGAAGAAGTATTCATAGCCAGATTTCTTCATTACAGAGACTACTTTTTAGGCCATTTCTTATGCTTGCCGAATGCTGGACCGGCTTTATCTTTTTTAGATAAGATCATATCCTTTTTCAGTATGCCCCAGTCGAGCTTTAGAGATTTATCCAGTGGATTGATTTGACCTTCACTTTCTTTATTGTATAGATTAGAGCATTTGTAGTTAAACACTGCTGTCTTACTAAGTGTCACAAAACCATGTGCAAACCCCTTAGGGATAAGCATTTGCTTTTTGTTTCTACTGCTGAGTTCTATGCTATAGCTCTGACCATAGGTAGGCTGTTCTGGCCTTATATCTACGACGATATCCAATACTTTGCCTTGTGTAACTCTAACAAGTTTTGCCTGGTCATGAGGAGGTAACTGGTAATGTAAGCCCCGTAGAGTTCCGTACTGCGATTTAGATTCATTGTCTTGAACGAAGGTGCATTTGATACCAGCTTCTTTCCACAGCTGCTGGTTATAGCTTTCGAAAAAATAACCTCGTTCGTCTTTATATACTTTGGGCTCGAAGATATAAAGGCCTTTGAATTCTGTCTTAGTGATACTCATTACAAGACTTACTTTGCTCTGAAGAAAATTGAAATCGGTACCCCTTTAAAATTAAAATGTGACCTTAATTTGTTCTCTAAGAATCCTTTGTAATTCTGTTTTACATGGTCTGGATGATTACAGAAAAATGCAAATGCCGGATAGTAAAGGGGAAGTTGAGAGATGTATTTGATAGTCACAAATTTCCCTCTATGAGCGGGTGGCGGCTTACGTTCTATTTCTTGCTGCATGACCTCATTGAGCTCACTCGTTTTTATTTTTCTTGCACGGTTTTCATAGACTTCAAGAGCTAGATCTACGGCTTTATGTATCCTTTGTTTATTGAGAACACTGACAAAGAGAATAGGCACATCATTGAAGGGAGCTAATTTTTCTTTTAATCTCTTTTCAAAATCTCTAGCGGTATTGGTCTCCTTGTCCTCGATGAGATCCCACTTGTTGACCAGTATAACGACACCTTTGTGTCTTTTGATAGCAAGGCCGAAGATGGCAAGGTCTTGACTTTCGATACCGTCTTTAGCATCTATCATGAGTAAGACGACATCACTGTCTTCCATGGCCTTGATGGCTCTCAAGACTGAGTAGAATTCTAGGTTCTCATGAACCTTACTTTTCTTACGTATACCTGCCGTATCTACGAGATAAAATTCTTTATCGAATTTATTGTAGTAGCTGTTGACACTATCCCTGGTCGTCCCTGCGATGTCAGTGACTATATTTCTTTCTTCACCTAGCAGCGCATTAGTCAATGAAGACTTCCCGACATTTGGCTGACCGACGATCGCTATTCTAGGTATGCGTCCTTCCTCTTCATCATTATTGTCATCTAGGATTTCTGTAATCCCATCTAGAATCTCTCCAGTACCAGACCCATTAATAGAAGAAAGGAAAAAGGTATTCTCGAATCCTAGACTCCAGAATTCATTAGCCATTAACTCTCTGGAGTAGTTGTCTACCTTATTAACAGCAACGAAGACTTTCTTGGACTGACGTCTTAGGATATTAGCCATCTGCTCATCTAGGTCTGTGATACCCGTTGTGACATCCACCATGAAGACGATGACATCCGCCTCATCTATGGCTATGTGTACTTGCTCTCTGATAGCTGCCTCGAAGACATCATCACTGTTTTTGACAAAACCACCAGTGTCTATAACTGTGAATTGCTTGCCATTCCATTCTGAGGTCCCATAGATCCGATCTCTAGTAACACCACTGATGTTATCTGTGATTGCTTTTTTTTGACCGATGAGTCTATTAAACAGAGTGGACTTACCTACGTTGGGTCTCCCTACTATTGCCAATACTTGCGCCACTTAAGAACTAATTTTGTGATTGTAATTTGATATACCTGTAATGCTCATTGGCATTTTCTACTGCAAATATCCGAAACTCTTAAGTAACCTATCGTCATCTCTCCATTTATCTTTGACCTTGATGAAGAGTTCTAGGTGACATCTGCTGTCTATAAAGTCTTCAATGTCCTTACGAGACTCTATGCCGAGCTTCTTGATGCGGGCACCTTTGTGTCCTATGAGGATGCCCTTCTGAGTATCTCGCATGACAAAAATGACCGCCTTGATATGTACAAATGGATGCCCATGTTTTTCGCTCTCCTTGTATTCTTCTACAAAGACCTCAGAAGCGTAAGGAATCTCCTGCTTATAGAGCAATAAGATTTTTTCTCTAATGATTTCTGATATGAAAAAACGTACAGACTTATCTGAGATTTGATCTTTAGGATAGTAAGCGGGGCCTTCTTGAAGGTGGACTTTTATACTCTCTAGTAGATTATCGATACCAAGTTTTTCTTTGGCGCTAATATGATGGACTTCATCAAAAGCGATCTTCTCTAACCATTCTTTCTCCAGATTTTTCAAAGTATCAGGATCAGAGGTGTCTACTTTATTGATCAGTAGAAATTTCGGTACAGTCGTATGAGTTAGCTTTTTGAGCACCTTTTCATCTCCTGAGTAATCTGAGTAAGGATCTATCATGAATAGTACGACGTCAGAATCTTGGAAGATGGACATGGCAAAATCATTCATGGCCTCCTGCATTTTATAGATAGGATCGTCTATTAGTCCAGGTGTATCTGAAAAGACTATCTGAAAATTAGGACCACTGACTAGTCCTTTGAATCTATGTCTGGTGGTCTGTGGCTTAGAAGAGATGATGGCCATCTTTTCTCCCATAAAGGCATTCAGCAAAGTGGACTTACCTACATTTGGTTTTCCAATAATATTTACAAAACCAGAGTAGTGCTTGTCTTCATTCTTCATAGTAACTAGTGACTGAGTTGTTTAGAGCCCATTTCTATAAGTCGTGTGACTTCTACAAAGGACTGCTTGGGATGCGCTTTGCGCCAGTTTATATCCAAGTAAGATTGACCGATATTAATATAGTATTGGATTTTTAGCTTTTCCATTTCTTCGAGCATATGTTCTCTTGTATTTAAGAAGACGACCCAGCCTTGATCGTCTTTTATATCATCCCACCACTCTTCATAATAACTGTCATCAGAACCATGATACTCCAGAACATTGTCACATAGAATCATAAACTTATAGATACCATGATGGATAAGGTTGTCCACCAGTTTACGCTTAAGGAACATAATGTCATTATTGAGGCAATCATTCCATTCTCCTAGCAGCTCTATAAGGGCATAGCCGTGATCATAATCTGCGTACAGGGTTTTAGCATACAAAGTTGGGCTACCTATAGAATCCCACTGAGGATGAATAAAGTAATTATAGATCTTCTTAGTGAAAGTGAATTCACTATACTTGGTGCCATGAAATATTGATTTCTTGTCCTCAGCGGCGATGTAGTATTGCCTCCATTTGTGATATGGTTCTATGTCATGCATCTATGCACCAAAGATAGATATAAAAGCAGCAGTCCATTGGAGAAAATTTGGAATTTGGTATTTAAAAGATCTTTGCTTTTGAGACCAATAGAACTCACTTTCAGTTAATAATTGATTATTCTTGTTTAAGATAAGCAGTCGACAAAAGATGGATTTTCTTTTTTACTTAGAATTATTTTCAGTAGTCACGAGTTTGGGCTTTATAATTCTCATGATTTACCAGAAAATATGGTGCTGGCCCATTGGCATTATTTCTTCACTAGCGAGCATTTTTTTGTTTTTTGAATCAAAGTTATATGCTGAATCCTTTTTGTACTTCTATTATGTACTTATAGGTGTCTATGGTTGGTATGTATGGAATAAGGAAAAGAGTTCCAACCTCAAAGTAGAGAGGCGTAGTCATCTTTATCACCTTATCATCGTTGGAGTTGGTGTTTTTATTACAGCTTGTGTAGGATTATTATTCAGTAATTATACCGATGCTGAGAGACCTTTTCCAGATACTGCCTCAACTATCTTTAGTTTGATAGCCAGCTATATGGAGGCCCACAAAATTCTCTCTTCCTGGTTTTTTTGGATGGCTATAAACTTGTTCAGTGTCTGGCTGTATTTAGATCGGGGATTGAAATTATATTCTGGACTTATGGTTATCTATTTTTTGCTCTCTGTGGTGGGATACAGGCATTGGAAAAAATCAGTGGTTCACCCCGAAGTCGAAATATTATAGCCATGCGCATCCTTATTACTGGCCCAGAATGTACAGGCAAGTCTACTCTTGCCAGTCAGTTGAGTAGTAAACTCGAGTTGCCATGGTTTCCAGAATTTGCCCGAACCTATCTAGAGTCTTATGGTCCTCACTATACTAACGAAGATATCCTCACAATAGCTGAGCAGCATCATCAATTTGTCCAGGTGTTTCCCCCAGAGCAAGCTCTTATATTGGACACCTTCCTGCTCAATCTCAAGCTTTGGTCTGAGATAAAGTTTGGAATTGTTATACCATGGATAGACGAGCAGCTTGCACAGATCAGACCTTATGACTTCGTCTTACTGATGGAACCAGATCTACCTTGGGTCCAAGATGGACTAAGAGAAAGTCCTAATGAAACAAAGGAAATCTTCTCCCAATATCGCCGTGAATTAGAAAAACTTGGTTGGGAGTATCAAGTGGTGAATGGCGTGGACCAAAATAGGTTAGAGAAGGCATTAGAAATTGTCCAAGGATAGCTCTACTAATACACTGTTTGTGTATTTTTGCGTCGTTCCAACAGGGGTGCTTAGAAATAGGCTGAGATTATACCCAATGAACCTGCCAAGGTAATTCTTGGAAGGGAATAACTGATCTAGTTGATTCTAGACCTCATCCTTGATGGAATATTTATTCATAGTTTTTATACAAGCAGTTATGTTGAAATTTATAACCCTATCTATTCTTTTATGGTCTGTCAGTCCTTTGTGCTCGCAGAATACACTTACTGGTAAGATATACAATGCTGGCGGAGAGGAGCTAGAAGGTGCCTCAGTATTTATTGTAGGTTCTAATAGCTTAGCTACGATCAGTGATCATGAGGGAATTTATTACTTAGAGAATATTCCTACAGGTTCTCATACACTGAAGATAACCTATGTTGGATATGAGGATTACACAAAGGAGATTTCAGTACCTGCAGACGAACTTATTGATATTCGCCTTTCTGATTCTAATTACCAATTAGATAGAATAGATGTCGTGGCTAATCGATTGGAAGAAGAGTCTGCATTCAGTTATATACAGATGGATGAAGAAGACCTAGCTCTAAAGAATCTAGGTCAAGACATACCTTTTCTAGTCGAGCATACACCTTCTATGGTTGTGACTTCCGATGCTGGAGCAGGTATAGGTTATACAGGCATGCGTATAAGAGGATCTGATGCCACTAGAATAAATGTGACCATCAATGGTGTTCCCTTAAATGATTCTGAAAGTCATGGTGTCTTTTGGGTAGATCTTCCAGATTTTTCGAGCTCAGTAAATAGTCTACAGATACAGAGAGGGGTAGGGCCATCCACTAACGGCTCAGGAGCTTTTGGGGGTTCTGTAGGACTGAATACGAACTACATTCATCAAAATCCTTTTCTGAAAGCAGACTTGAGTTATGGATCATTTAATACAAGAAAAATAGGCTTGAGTCTCAGCACTGGACTTATGAATAATGCTTATGTCATAGAAGGAAGGTATTCCTTGATTGACTCTGATGGCTATATAGATAGAGCATCTTCAGATCTCAGCTCTTGGTATTTTTCCGTGGGTAAGATAGGGGAGAGGCATTCTCTAAAGTTTAATGCCTTCTCCGGGAAGGAAAGAACCTATCAAGCTTGGAATGGAGTGCCACAAGTGAAGTTAGAGGGGACAACAGAGGAGCTGCTAGAGCATTATTTTAATAATTCTAATGGAGATTATAACACGGTAGAAGACAGTCTGAATCTCTTTGATTCAGGTCGTACATACAATGCCTACACCTATGAAAACCAAGTGGATGACTATAAGCAGGATCATTTCCAACTTCTATATGCCTTGCAGCCTACTGCAAAGACAAAGGTTAATCTTACAGGCCACTACACTAGAGGATTAGGCTTTTTTGAGCAGTTTTTGTTCCAGGAGGATTTATGTGACTATGTAGACTGTGATTCTACCAGTATTTCTAACCTCGCAAGGAGAAGATGGTTGGATAATCATTTTATAGGGGCTATAGCCAATGTAGAACAGCAGATCTCAGGTCAGTTGACTTTGACCTTAGGAGGAAGTGGAAATATCTATCTAGGCGATCACTATGGAGAGATTGTAGATTCTGAAGACAGCCTAATAAGAGCAGAGATTGTACAGTTGCTAGACAATGAGTATTACAGAAGCGATGCAACCAAGCTCGAACTAAATTCATACCTGCAGGCACATTATAAGGTCAACAGAAAGCTGAAGCTGTTTGGAGACATGCAAGTCAAGAGCATTGACTACGATACAGAAGGTACGGATAATGATCAGTCTAGTTTTCTCGTAGATACTTCATATCTCTTTATAAATCCTAAGCTTGGATTATCCTACAGTCTTAGTGATCAAGATATGGCTTATGCCTCTTTTGCTGTAGCCAATCGAGAGCCGGTCCGTTCTGATTTTCTAGATGCTGTCGGCATAGAGGTCCCCCAACCAGAACGCCTCTTCGATTTTGAATTAGGATATAGAACACAAAAAGATAAATTGGGTCTGGAAGCTAACTTATACTACATGTCATACCAGAATCAATTGGTGGTGACGGGAGCTCTTAATGATGTAGGAGGACCCGTCAGAACGAATGTCGATGCCTCTAGTAGAATAGGTCTGGAGCTTTCTGCCGTATACAAAATCAATGAATATTTGTCTTGGAGCCCTAATCTTACTTTGAGTAGAAATAAGATAGATAGATTTGAAGAGTTTATTGCGGACTACGGGCCAGGTATGAATGAAATCAATGTCTTAGAAAATTCTGATCTAGCATTGTCTCCATCAGTTATTGCGGGTAGTAATTTGAGCTATAATATACTAGAGGGCTTTAATCTTACGCTTCTTTCAAAGTATGTCGGCAAGCAATTCCTTGATAATACTTCTAATGATAACCGAGCGCTCTCAGCATATCTCATTAATGATCTCGTAGCGACCTATGATATGGATATCGATCTGATAGAAGATATCCAGTTCAAGTTAGTTGTAAATAATCTACTGAATACTAAGTATAGCTCTAACGGGTACACCTACAGTTATATAGTAGGTGATGCGATGGAAGGCACACGAACAACTATTACCGAAAACTACCTCTACCCGCAGGCGGGCTTGAATTTCCTTTTAGGTGCTAGTGTAAAATTTTAAATCCGGACGCTTAGAGGTTGTAGAGAAAACTGAAAGTATATTCTAGTATGGTATAAGAATCTCTTGCTTGATTAGTAGTAGGTATCAGTACTTCTATACCGTATTTCCATTTTCCAAAACCAGAGCAATAGCCAATACCTACACTTGGAAAGTTTAGATTATCAGCATTCTTTATTCGGAAGCTGGTGTACTCAGCTTTAGCATAGAATTGATCAGCTATCCTGAATCTCGCAAATCCATAAGGTCCGAAAGTGAACTCAGAGATATCTTCTAGACCTGGATTGATTCTTTGGTCAAAATTTATATACTGGTAAAAAAACTTCAGACCAGGACCAAAGCTCAGTCTATCGATAACTTTGTACCCAGCACCTATTTTTCCAGAAAGGAAAAAACCGGAGTTAGAAAAGTTTATACTTCCTAAGTGGAGGTCATATGCAAGTTTGTCCTTGAAACCAAGTTTCTCAGCTGTTCTGTCTTGATTTCTTGTAGATCTTGATGACCTAGAAGATGTTCTTTGAGCAAAACTCTCCGATACAAAAGATAGAAGGAAGAACACGGAAAGTACAATTGCTAAATTTTTGCTTTTTATCATGGATCTAGTCTTTTCTGATTAATTAATTGGTTCGCTAGTTATATATAATCGGAGCACAAGATATTGCTAATAATGTAATAGGAATAATCAAATACTACTCAATTGATTCTGATTAATATTACTTATCAAAACCAATATTTGTTTCTATATACCACTCATTTACAGACATTTTAACACAATATAGCTTTTGTTGGACTGAGATATTAAGATTTATTTATATGTATTAAATGTTGGTAATCAATAAAATTAAACTAGGACTGCTGTAGGCAGCATTTCATGGGACTTTTAGTATCATATTATCACTAAAAGTGACTCATAAATCTTTACTTTTGGTTGAATCGATTTTTTGAGCTTAAGCTTCAAGTCAGTACTAATCAAGAGATTAGAGCCTCATTTAAAATTTCCAAGTGATGGAAAAGTTTGAATATGATGGTCACTCTGACTTGATTCAAACAACACAATAATGAATAAGTTATCTATTCTCAATTCTTTGTTTTTCTGTTTTTTCTTCTTTACAAGTCTACAAGTCTTCTCGCAGGAACCTACCTGTGCCGATGCAGAGTCCAACTCTATAACTGTAGATTGTACAACAGGAAATTCCTCTTTTACAGCAGGCCCAGGAGATGGGACTGATGATCCCGAACTTGCCGGTACTTGTTTGGATCCAGCAGATGTGGAATGGTATGCATTTTCCATAGATCCAGCTATTATCACTTTTGATTTTGATGATTTTGGTGATGATGTTGTCCTATTCGAAGGTGCTGACTGTTCTAGTCTGACTGAACTACAGTGTCAAGGTGGATTCAATACGTATACAAATGCGGGCGATCTTTTCTTCGTTGCGGCAGTGGACGGAGCAGATTTTGAGTTTATCTTTCCTGCTGCACCAAGCAATGAAGACTGTTCCTCAGCTGAACCTCTAAATGGCACTCTATCAGCACAAAATAATGTTTGTGCCAATGCGCCTTCAGGGGGCTGTAGTGGAGATAACTCAGTGTGGTTTGAGGTTGATGTAGCAAATGATGGAACGACCCTGACGGTAGAGGTCACACCAGATGGTGCTAATCCCATAGCCAATCCAGAAGTAGATATATATGACAGTTGTGGCGGTGCTGCAGTTTCCACTAATGGAGCCTGTACTGATGTTGTAGAGGCGGAATGCTTACTAGCAGGTACATACTTTGTAGAGGTATCTTCTGCTGCAGCTGATGCAGGAGAATTTTCAATAGAAGAAACTCCAGTAACTGGACCAGCAGAAGACCTATGTTCTGGTGCTGTTGCCTTAAATAATAATCCTGTGGTTTGTGGCGATTTCTTAACTGGAACGGGTGATAATACTACTTGTCCAGATTCTGAAGCTACGTCAGGAGATTGTATGGATGGTGTGATAGGTACTTGGTATACATTCACTGCTGATGCCAGCTTGCCAGAATTTACAATTACGAGTAATGATAATTTTGAGCTCTTCGAAGGATCTTGTGGCTCATTGAATTCTCTTGGAGACTGTTCTATAGAAGGCACTGCCATCTCTGCAGATCCTTCCACGACGTATTTTGTACTTATAGATGGTAATGGAGAATTTGACTTAGATACACCTATGGCTCCTATGAATATTTCTTGTTCAGATGCAGAGGATATTGACATTGTTGGGACAGGGCCGGTTAATAACTGTTGTCTTGCAAGTGGTGAAATATGGTACAAAATAGATCCTGTACAAGATGGAGTAGAAATAGCCTTTACCAATTTAGATGTTGGAGGTAGCCTTGCTATAGAATTATATGAAGGCTGCGGAGGTCCATTAGTATATGATGATACTGGAGATTTTACAGAAGAATTTCCAAATTGTGGAGAATCTTATTTTTTAAGGGTTACTTCTGCAGCTGCTGATTGTGGCTCTTTTGAAATAAATTATGCTTATACCCAATGTGGTGTGCCTATTGAAGATGCTTGCAGCGCAAGTGTCCCAGTAACTACTTTGAACCTTAATAATCCAGTATGTATTCCTGCTTGTGCGCAAAATTCATGCTCTGGAACTTGCCAAAGCAATGGACTATGGTTTGCAGTTGATTTTGCAGAAGCTGGATCAGTACTGACGGTATCAGTGGATAATATTGCAGGAAATTTTGATCCTGTTATATCCATATATGAAAATGATTGTAGTACTGCGGAAGTATCCTGTGAAGGTTCTGACGAAGTACAAATTGGGGTAGCAGGAGGTAATACCTACTTTATAGAAATTGCGAGTGCTGGCGTAGCAGGAGATTTTGATGTTTGCTTCCTTTACGAGGATGTACCATCTTCTTGTGCAGAATGGGATTCTCCGACTATAACTAGACCAGAGTTTCCTGGTGCTGATCAAGAAGGACCTTTTTGTCCAGGTGAGACTGTAGAGTTTTGTTTTGATCTTACTTTCACTACTGCAGGAGCAGCGCCTCCAAATGGAAACAACTGCCAGTGGTTACAAGGAGTAATACCAGTGATGGGTGATGGTTGGGACCTTGATGCGACACCTTTAGATGGACAAGTCGTCAACTCTGACCTTCCAGACTGGCATGATGATGTTCTTTATTTTCCACATAATCCTACTACGAATCCAGTCCTGGGTTTGGAGCCTAGTCCACATAATTCTAACGGTATAGCCTTGACATATCCTACAGGAGGATTGTCTTCGGGAGATCTATTGCCAGGAGGGTGGTATGGTGTGACTACTACAGGTGGAGGAAATTGTGATGGGGGGTCAGATCCTAATGGAGCATGGGGAGTTAATCCAGGCGGTTGTAACGCTTCTGCAACTTTTCCTATATGTTTTGAATTGACTGTTAAGCAGTTTGAAGATGAGCAAGAATGCGAAGAAGCTGATCTATCGATAAAACTATTTGCCATGGCAGATGGAATGACTGGGTGCTGGGATAATACTGCCTGTGCCCAAGACATGCCTGCTGATTGGACTGATGGAGAAGTAGAATGTGATGGCCTTGTGGAACTAGAAGCTGATGATGTCATAGTCTGTTCCGGTGATCCAGCTGATGTCTTCATTGATACAGCAAATGGGGATGATGCAGACATTTATGTTTTCGTTGTCGAAGAAAATCAAACCTCTGAGGCGATGGATCATGAACCTTTGGCCTTTGGAACTAATTCGGCAGTATTGATTGATGAGATTGAGAATACTTCCGGTTCCATCCAAGTCGTGACGTATATGGCCTTTGCCAGAGGAGAACTCTGTGATGGTCCTCCCATAGAGTTTACCGTAACGGTCTTACCAGCGATAGAAATATTCTACGATGAGCCGATTATAATTTGTCCAGGAGATACCTACCCAATAACACCAACTGTAACTGGCGGGACTCCGCCTTTTAGTTATCTATGGATTAGTCCTAGTGGTGATGAGCTTAGTGAAGATCCAAATTTTGTTCTGCCTCATGAGAACAACTTGGATCCTGGGGAGCATTTTGTTACTTTCTTAGTGACGGATAGTGAGGATTGTACGCAGGATATATCTGTTGATTATGAGTTGACACCAGGGATCAATCATTCTATTGATGGACCATTAGATATTTGTATTTCTGGAAATATGATGGGAACAGAGTATTGTGCCGATCATGATACTATTTCTACGAGTTCTAATTATGACTACCAATGGACTTTCGGTGCCGGAGTAGTCTTATCTACCGATGATGACGAAAAATGTGTAACTATAGATGAGTCTGTCACTCCTCCAGGTACATATAATATGACTTTGGAGATTTTTGATGACTTTGACTGCGTACACGATACGACAGTTATTTTTACGCTTAGTAATGGGCCGAGCTTGGTCTTAGAACCTGGCGGCTGTAATGGTTCTGATTTGAAACTATTAGGAATCAATACGAACCATGCAAATGTACCATCGTTCTTACACATCGTACAGCCTTCGGGCCCTGGAGGCACATTGCTGCCAGGAGATACATTAGGGACAGGTATACCATTACTCACAGATACTTTATGTGTAACGACATCTAACCTTTCCTTGCCAGTGCAACTTATAGGAGCATCATCAGGAGGTTGTATGCCAGCACCAGTTAGCTATACAATTCCTCCAGTAGAGACTCCAATGTTTACTGCACCTACTGCGCCAATATGCGAAGGAGAATCAGTTACTCTAAGTTTATCTAATCCTGGCACCTTTACTAATGCCCAGTGGACAGATGGGACCAACGTCTGGATGATAGCGAGCATTACAGAATCACCGACGACAAATACTACTTATACCTTTACAGCTACTAATCCATTAGGCTGCGAAGTCAATGAGCAATTCAACATAATCGTCAATGAATTGCCTGGAGCAGAGATCTCAGGTTCAGCCACATTTTGTGCTGGACAGTCATCCGATCTTACGGCAACGACAACAGGAGGTACAGGGCCATTCACTTATATATGGAGTGATAACTCGACAGCACAAACCTTAAATGTAACAACAGCGGGCACCTATTCCGTGACTATCACAGATGCGACTCAGTGTAGCTCTGAGGATAGCGTAGAAGTAACAGTCGATACAGAGTTAGATGTTAATATTTCATACCTACCGTTCTGTGCAGGAGATCAGACGCAACTGACAGTAGGAGCCTTTGATTCTTATGAGTGGTTTGATGCAAGTGGCACATCAGTTGGAACAGGACCAACTCTAGATAATATTGCCTCTGGAAGTTATTATGTGGAGGTCTCGTTAGGTAACTGCCCAGGAACATCTCCTACTATAGAAGTAATGGCTGTAGAAGATCTGCCAGATCTTCAGGGCTTAACAATAGATCCCGTTTGTAATGCCTCAGGCGGTGCCTTTGATGTTACATTGAATCTTGATATGCTTATCCCTCCGCAGGTTCAAGGATTCTGGAGAGATGAAAATGATCTACCAATTTCTAATTCTAGTGATGTGTCTTTCTTAGGAGACCCTGCAGGGACAGTAACGTATTCTTATATAACTACTAATGCGACTGCACCTTGTGTCAATGATACTATCTCTCTAGACATATTGGTCAACGAATGTGATTGTCCACCACCTGTATCTCAATTACCAGATCAATGTGGGGCAGGAAGTATGGAAATTAATTTGAATAGTCTGACTAGTTCGACTGGTTCGTGGTCGTCCACTTCTACAGACCTAGTCATCAATAATGGACTATTGATCTTAGACGAAACGACACCTACGGGTACGTATACTGTCGAGTTTACCCATGATGTAACCTTGCCAGATAACTGTACTGCACCGTATGAGACGACCTTTACAGTATACCAACCGCTTACGGCAGAGTTGGATCAGACGGCGATACCTTGTAATAGCAGTTCTACAATGGAACCCACTTTTGTGGACTTGAGTAGTTTGATCTTATCAGGAGATAACTCTGGAACATGGGAAACAACAAATTCTGCTGTTACAATAACTAATGATATAGTAGACTTTGTTAATCTTCCGACAGGCCCGTATGACTTTACTTATAGACTTGAGGAGTTAGGGTCACCTTGTGGCCCACAATTGCTTACAGCGACAGTGAATGTCAGAGATTGCAGTTGTCCGCCCTTGGTTATGAACGCTTTAGATCCTATGTGTAGCTCTGGCGGTGTGATAAATCTCAATGATTCTAGTATCCTAAATAATCCAGATGCCCTAGTTGGTGTATGGTCGATGACACCAGATGTGCCAGGGGCCTTGCTAGGTGATCAGTTTACAGTTGATGGAGTGCCTGCAGATACATACACCTTTACTTTCACCTTACAGAATCCAACCCCGAATTGTGATGAATTCGTAAGTCAAGAGATGGTTGTTTCTGAGCCACTAGAGGCGATGGTCCCTATGTCTATAGAAGCCTGTAATGGTGTGATAGATATGGATCCACGACCTACAGAGTTAGATCTCGAATCTCTAGTGACTGGAGATATGGGGGGCACTTGGACAGTATCTAGTAATTTCAATGGTGGTATCATAGATGATATAAATCAAGTCGATTTTATTGAAGTTGATCCAGATACCTATACGTTCACCTATACTGTTCCAGCTAACGGAGCCTGTGATGAGACTTCTTACCCACTGGAAGTGGAAGTTGTCTCTTGTAACTGTCCAAACTTTGATGCGGATTATCCTGACTTATGTAGTGCGGATGGAGAGTATGATCTTAATGATATTTGGGTAGATCCGACATCGGTAGATCCAGGTTCTTGGGTTCAGCTCTCAGGAGATTCGCAAGTGGCTATATCTATGGGATCCCTGATTGATTTAAGCTCGATGGATGGAAGATATCAATTTGGATATATAGTAGACAATTTACCAGCCGGTTGTGATCCTTTGCCATTCTTCTTTTCAGTGGAGACACCTCCTGATGTAATGGTTACTGATAATCTGACAGTCTGCAATGCTGAAAGTACAATGGGCGATAACTGTATCAGTTTAAATGCTAATGCCAGTGGTGCTGCTGGTGTCTGGACTATAGACCCTACCTACACCAATAATGCGACAGATATAACAAACATTTGTTTTGATGGGATCGATCCTGGAACAGAGTTTACTTTTGAGTTTAATGTTCCAAATAACAATAGTGCTTGTGGTCCTCAGGATTTCCAAATGCGAGTACTTGTGCTAGATTGTAGCTGTCCTAACATAGCTATTCTTCAGCCAGACGATATTTGCGAAGGATCTCTGATAACCTTGTCAGACCTTGAAGCCAATCCTGCACTTATTGCAGATGGCGGATGGACAGTTGATAATCCTGATGGAATTATTGCTGGAGATAATTTTGTGCCTAGTGAGCCTGGCGTTTATGTCCTAAGATATACTGCGGATGATCCAGGTGCACCACCATGTGAGCCATTTTCTGAAGTCACTGTAAGTGTCGTAGAAAGATTATCAGCAGGTTCTGCTCTACCTCCCTATGAAATCTGTGGTGGAAATGATGAAACTGTAGACTTATCTACTAGACTGATGGATAGCAACCCAGGTGGCGGCTGGTCAGCTGCGTCTACAAATCCGACAGGAGGAACCTTCGATGATATCGCAGGGACTTTCAATTCGGCAGGCGCTGCAGATGGCACCTACGAATTTATGTACACCATTGCAGCCACTCCAGAATGTACGGGTGATGATGTCACTATTCAGATAGAAATATCTGGAGGTCCAGTCGCAGATGCAGGTACTGATGCTGAAGTGGCTTGTGAAGATACCGCAGAATTAGGAGGTCCTAATACGACTACTGGTGCTGGGGTTACTTATTCTTGGACGTCTACAACAGGAGAAGATCTTCCTACTGAAGCGACTATAGATGTCAATCTTGCAGGTACTTATACCTTAATGGTCACAGATGCTGCAGGATGTACGGCCACTGATGAAGTAGTTATCACTGGAGTAGGAGGCTTATCAGTAGAATCTGAAGTAATGAATCCACCTTGCTTTGGTGAGCCAGGTATACTGATAGTAACAGCAACTGGAGGGAATGGAAATGTTCAGTATTCTGTAGATGGTGGTGCTACTTTCCAAGGGGATGACATCTTTAACTCACTAGAACCAGGTAGTTATACCTTGGTCGTAGAGGACGAAAGTGGCTGTAGATCAATACAAGAATTTGTAGTTAATGAACCAGCTGTTCTAGAAGTAGATGCTGGAGAAGATAGACAAGTAGAGATTGGAGATGAGCAGTATACTTTAGAGGCTGCAGTAAGTATTGATTCAGATAGTATTGTAAATGTTCTATGGACTGATTGCGAGACAGGAGAACCCCTGTGTGAAGGAAATTATGACCTTTGTGGCACTATAATGGTGAATCCAGAAATCTTCAATGAGTACTGTGTAGTAGTTACAGATGTAAATGGCTGTACTAGTGAGAGCAGTGTCATTTTAAGAGAGAAACTGGTGAGAGATGTATATATTCCTAACGTGTTCGATCCGAATGAAAATGATCCAACTAATCAGACTTTCCATGTACATGCAGATAGGTTTGTAGAATCTGTCAACTTCCTAGACATCTATGATAGATGGGGTGAACTAGTCTATTCTGCACCTGCTAATCATCCACCTAACGATCCAGCTTTTGGATGGAATGGAAAATGGAATAATGATGGCAATAATGTGGAGCAAGGCGTCTATGTTTATTTCATAGAAGTTCAGTATGTGGACAATGGTAATGGTGCCGAAACTGAAATATATGCAGGAGATATCACCATTATTCGATAAGAGCAAATAATAAATTTGGAAAGGGGTATTCGTTTTGAGTACCCCTTTTTTGTTACCTTTTTTTTTGAAAAGCCAACTGATAATGTGGACGCAGAGTATGGAGTTATTTACAACAGAAAAGTAACTTTTAATATTTTTACAGAATCTTGCAGTAGGTATGCAAGGATGCAGTACTCAGTTGTTGTTCGTTTATTGTAGATACACGATGTTTCCTCCCTTTTCGTTATAATAGCAAAAACCAAGAATAGGCGATTGAATAATCTATTACATATAATTTTCATTCTAGCTTTTTCATTTAATGCTCTAGCGCAGTGCTCTATACTGAGGCCTGAAGATATCCTGCCAGAAACCACCACCTCTGTCAGCTTGACTGTAGAAAACCTAACTGCTAGTGGCTTAGGAGCTGACCAGAGTATCTGTAGAGTCTATCTAGAATTCGAACATGGAAGACTCGAAAATTTAAGATTCAATCTAATATCTCCATCAGGCCAGACCCTAAGATTGATAGGACCAGGAACTCAAAACGGGGCATTCACACCTAATATAAATTGGAATGTCAGCTTCTTGCCCTGTGCTTTTCCAGTCGCTCCTGATGCTGGCTATGCGGACATTTGGGATAGCGGACAGACCTGGTCTGCTTTCGATAGGCTCACAGGTTCTTATCACCCCAATGAAGGCTGCTTAGAAGAGTTCAATACAGGCAGTGCCAATGGCGAATGGACCCTAGAAATAATTAATCAAGGAACCAATACAGGAAAGCTCATCTATTTTGAAATCGAATTTTGCGAACCTGATGGAATTCAATGCGAAACTTGTAATCCTGTAGCAGGGTCCTTTGAAGAGGACTTTATGATAGCCTGTGAGGCAGATCCTTTTTTTGATAATAGGATTCCTGGTTTCGAAATGGAACCTGTAGTCGCTGGAGATGATTGGTTTAGTTATGTCCTTACTCAGGATCAAGGACCAAATTTATTTTCTTTTAATCAGCCGCCCCTATCTCAGTTCGATGCCGGTGAGTATACCTTATGCGCGATAGTCGGAGATGTTAATTTAAGTATAGAAGCTCAATTTACGAATACACTAGCAGAGCTTAGGGATTTTGATAGGCAGCATGCTTGCATTGAGCTCACGGAGAATTGTATCACTATAGAAATCCTACCTATTCAGGACCTAAGGGAAGAAGCTCATATCATTTGCGAAGGGGATAGTGTTATTACTTTGGGTAGCACATTTAGAGCCGCTCTAGATACCATTATCTACTCAGATGACCTAGGTTTAGCGCCCTGTGAGAGAGCGACACATCTAGTAATTACTGAGACACAAATTGAAAGTGATCTGAAAGCGCCTGCCTCAGATTTACTCTGTGGCCAGACGATACTTCTAGATGCACTGGGAAGTAGCAGCACTGGCGGAGCACTGGACTTTAATTGGTCTACTTTTGACGGCACTGTGGTCTCTGGTGTTGGTCCCATAGCACAGGTGTCCTCTGCGGGCACTTACTATCTAGAACTAGAATCTGATGGTTGTATAGCATTAGATAGTGTAGTCATTCAGGGTACTTCTGATTTAGAGATCACCAGGGAGGTGCTGCCTCGTCGATGTGCTTCAGATTCCTTTCTAGTGGTGCTGGCGGTCAACGGTATTTTGCCTTCAGGTTTTGACTTCATCTTAGAAAGTCTGACTAATGCTCTAGGACCTGTAGATCATCCACCTCTGAATAGAGATACTCTGGTGATAGCAGATCCTGGAGAGTACTTTCTTAGAACGACCTATGGCTCTTGCTTTTCGGAAGACACGATCTTGCTATCAGACAGCTTGTTTGATATTGAACTAGAGCTGGAAGCGAGTGATACGATCACTTGTACTAACACTGACATTGAGCTACTGATAAATTCTAATGTCATTAATCCGAGTTATAGTTTTGATGGTCCGGAAGATATCCCAGATGGCGTTATAAATCCAACCATCACTACTGCAGGAATTTATTCAGTCTCTGTGACTGATGAAAATAATTGTCTGACTTCAGCTCAAGTAGAAGTCTTTTCTAATGGGGACTTTCCACAGTTAGAGGTAGAATCAGTAGAACAGGACTGTGATGAGCAGATGGATATTCCTCTGGTGGCGACGGTCAGTGCAGCCTTGGATTCCCTGGTATGGCTCGGACCAATGGGGGAGAAGTACTACGATCAAGGTGCCATGGTCTCTGATACCGGAGAATATATAGTCACTGCATTCGGCTCTAATGGTTGCAGAACTATAGATACCTTAAGCTATACTATAGATCGTACTCCCGTAATTGTAGAGTTCATTAATGTAGTCATAGAATGTGGCGGTGACAGTATTTTGCTGAGTGATAGCTTTGATAGCTTTACGTCTCTGGAGTCGATATGGACAGAGACCTCAGGAACTATCTTAGCAACCGGGTCTGAGATTTATTTCTCACAGCCAGGCAGTTATATACTTTCGTCCTCCAATGCCGATGGCTGTATTGCTCAGAAACAAATAGAAATAGAAGACAGGTCAGAAGATTTAGGTCTAGACGAAATCGAGTTAGTGATAGAGAATGAAGACTGCGAGTCTTTATTCCAGGTTTCGACAGAAGGCCCTTTGGGCTCTATTAGTTCGCTCTTGGTAAATAATGTTAATCAAGATATTTCTAGTCCACTTGAATTGCTCTCAGGAGAATACCAGTTTATCATCACCGACACAAATGGCTGCACCAGAGAAGAAGTTTTGACCCTAGAGAGTGGAGCAAATGCCCCGCAGATTGATTTGGGTCCCGACGTCACTATCAATCTTGGGGAGAGTTATGAATTACAGGGTCTTCCTACTGATCCACCTGCTGATTGGGAGTATGAATGGTCTGAGCCTTCGATTTTATCCTGTACGGCCTGTCTTGATCCTACAGTGACGCCTCAGGAATCTATGGCTCTGGTTCTTTCTGTCACTGATGCTGAGGGCTGTGGTACTTCTGATACTGTTATAATTACTGTAATTAGTGAGACTCCGAATCAGGGGGGCTTTTATATACCCACTATATTTTCGCCAGGTTCGGATCTTGGGGATGACCAGCTAATTATAGGCTTAGATACAACTTCTATCAAAGAAATGGAGTTTTATCTCTATGACCGCTGGGGCAATTTAATGGTTGAGTCAGTCATAGCTGACCCAGATCAGGCAGAAATTGTCGTTTGGGATGGCAGATTTAATGGAAAATCAGTTAACAGCGGTTCATATACATATATGGCAACATTTTTGTATATGTCAAGTAAGCGTCAAAATGTTTTAGGTCAAATATGCCTACTTCGGAAGTAAAATTGATTGTATTTTTGTCGTCTAGTTATCATATCTATCTCTACCCAATCTGGGTAGCATGCTATTAATCCAAAAACATCTGAGAAGTTCCTAAGGTTAGGATCTGATCTAGCTGCATCTTGTGTCAGTAAATTGACGAAAGATTAGGCAACTAATTATGTTCAGTACGTATATATATTAAAATATGAGAACTCTATTTATTCTATTTGTATTCACTTTAAGTACTTCAGTTGTGAAGGCGACTAACGTTGCTGCTCTTGCGGAGCTAGACGCCATATCTATCTCTGAAGGTGTTGTGACTGATCCACCCAGAGAGCCAAGGGTTAACTACCCAAGAGTAGCTTGTCCAGATGAGTGGACCAATGTCTGTTTAGAACTAATAGATAAGGAACCAGGAGTAGATTATTGTTGGAATATACCTTCGCAATACAACAGTTTTGTTATTGAAGATGGTGATAAAGTGACGATTACTGATATGACAGATTATAATGAGATATTTCCAATATCCATTATTGCCAAGAACTCATGTGGCATAACACCAGTAGCTCTAAGAATAGAAAAAGTTACGGCACTAAACATTCCTGATATTCCTCTAGAAACTGTTTGTGCTGGAGACCCATATATGATTTCACCTTTTTCTACACCGAGAATAGTCAGCTATGATTGGGATTTTGGGACAGGAAAGGCTACGGGAGATACGACTACAGGAGAGCCATTTACGGTCGAGTTTCCAGATGAGGGACTGCAAGACTTTTCTGTTGTAATTACGGATACAGATGGCTGTACACATTCTAAGACTTTTCAGGTGCAAGTGTATACGGCACCGCCTAGTCCTGCGATACAATGTACAGATGGTATCCCAGGTATGGTGATTTTTGATTGGGTCAATGATGACGATTTTACTTACGTATTAAATACTGATAACATTCCCTCAACCTTGAGCTGGACACAGACTAGTCCTACGCAACTTGAAGTTGTTGGGTTTACTAATCCTTGTCAGTTTGCCATCCTAGGAATTACGGTAACGGGAACCAATCCGGCGCCTTGTGATATAAAAACTGAGTCTCTACCATGCAGACCTAGTCCTAAGCCTACTGTAGTATTCGACCATATGCCTGCAGAAACAAATTTTTGTATTGGCGACGATCCTTTTCCTGTTGTAGATCTAGTTGCCAATGTCAATGGTACTATAAATCCAGCAGATGGCTTTTGGCAATATCAAAGTGTTCCAGCTCCTCAAGAAGGCTATACCTTTAATGGTAACACAGCTACATTCAGTGCGAATGGACTTGCTCCAGGTATATATCCTGCTGATTATATCTTCACTAATCCAGCAGATAACTGTATAGAAGAAACATCTACTACCTTTGTAGTCTATGACAGACCTCAGCCTAATGCAAGGATAGACGAAGGAGAGATATGCTCTGATACTTTTGTAACGCTGACATTTGATAGGTATGAAGATATTCCGGCACCTAACATTTTTGTAACAAGTGGTATTGGAGGTGTGGATGTAGAATCTACTGGTGAAAACACTAGAAAAATTTCATTTCCTAATCAAGATTTGACTCATGAGATTGTTATAGAATACCTAATACCTGACTGTCTGCCAGTACAAGAAACTGTAAGTGTCAAGGTGAATGCTAGGCCAGACCTTATGCTAGCATGTGGTGTAGAACAGTCTGATCATATAGTCGTGAACTGGGATTCTCCAGGAGGGTCTACAGAGGTATTCCTCAACGGAAACTCAAGAGGAACAACAAATGATAATACATTTAGAATCGATGGCCTAGAAGCCAATAGATTTTATGATATAGTTATAGCTACAGAAACATTGACTTGTGGTACGGTAAGAGATACAGTAGAATGTAGTACAGTAAATTGCATTTCGCCAATAGTGGATTTATCCAGATTGCCAGATACAATCTGCTGGAACCCATTAGATGGTACATATCCTCTAGATATTAGGATAGAAGCACCACAAGGATCGAATGGCGATTTTATGTGGAGAGACCCTAGTCTGGTAGATAATCTAAATCAATTTACACCAGACAAGCAGGTACAAGATTATAACCTAATTGCAGACTGGGAAGACTCTAATGGATGTAGAGAGGTAATTGAAGTTCCCTTTGTCTTCCTCTGTGAGCCTACACCATTTTTAGAAGCTGATAAAGATACCGTCTGCGTGACAGATGTCGTCAACATAGAAAGTAAGTACATCACCCTATTCAATAATGGCGTTATGTATGACTTAGATATACCTGCGGGTGCTAACTTGATTAGTGGCTCAGAAGCAGGTCCTTACGAATTTAGTTTTGATGCCCCAGGAGAATATGAATTCGGCATGACCCTTAATCTTTTTGGTAAGTGCCCAGGAGCAACAGAAGTAGTCAAAGTAGTGGTGCAGAGTGCCCCGGACTTAGGCCTTGCCTGTGGAATGCAAGCTGAAGACTCAGTAAATCTAGAGTGGAATGATCTAGGATTGACCTATGAAATCTTACAAGATAATACACCGATTGCAACAGAAACAGGGGCTAGTTATGTTGTGCCTGGTTTGGCACCGAACTCAAGTTTTGAATTTGTATTATCTGCGATAGATCCATTCTGTGGAATGATTACAGATACAGTACAATGTGTCACCTTTGCCTGTGATGCTCCAGTGGTGATAAATAATATACCAGACACTATCTGTTGGAATCCTACAGATGGCCCTTTTCCATTAGACTTTGATATAGTACCCGCTATGGGAGCGGCTAATGGTGACTTCGAATGGGACTCTCCTCTAGTAGATAATGATAACAATACCTTTACACCTGATAATTCAGTAACTGTAAATTACAGCTTAAATGCTAACTACATGGATGAGGATGGCTGTCCTTACACAGAGACGGTCGAATTTATCTTTGTGCAGTCTCCAGAAATACAATTAGGCTTAGCTATAGCAGAAGATACTATCTGTATTAACTCTGCACCGATTTCTATCGTAGGAGAATTTACTGGACAAGACTTAGATGCTGTAGAGTATGCGACAGATTTTCCTGCTGGAGTGAATGTCGTGGGTAACCCACAGAATGGCACATTTGAATTAATCTTTGATGCGCCAGGAGATTATAGCTTAGGAATGGCTGTATCTTACTACAAGTGTATGGGTGAATTCAAGTATGTAGATATTCACGTCAATGACGTACCCGATATCAACTTAAGATGTGGGGCTCTAGAAAGTGATGCTGTCAATTTAGAATACAATGATCTCGGAATACCGTATCAACTATTTTTGGATGATGATTATATAGAAGAAATATCTGGGACAGAACATCGTATAGACGGTTTAGATATGGGTATTTCCTACACCTATATTATAGAAGCAATTTCTGAAAATTGTGGATTTATTTCCGATACAGTGACCTGTCTGACAGTAGATTGTATAGAACCAATAGTAGAGAATAATATACCAGATACGATCTGTTGGAATCTTGCTGATGGACCTTATGCTCTTGAATTCAATATTATCGAAGGAGCAGGAGGGGCGCCAGGATCTTTTATCTGGGATACACCTCTAGTAAATGACAGTAATGAATTCACACCGGATAATCCTGCTATAGTACAATATAGCCTTGATGCGATATACACAGATAATGACGGTTGTCCATTTGTAGAAACGGTAGATTTTTTCTTTGTCCAGCCGCCAGTGGTAGAGCTACAAGTGGTGACTGCAGATACTATCTGCTTGGGTAATGGAACCATTACTATCCAAGGAGAATTTGATGGCCTTGATGCCTCAGCGATAGAATATATGACAGATTTTCCAGCAGGCGTAACAGTAGAGGATAATCCTAGTGGTGGAGAATACGTTTTGAGTTTTGCAAGAGCTGGAGAGTATTCTCTAGGAGTGGCAGCGACCTATTATGGTTGCGAGGGACCAGCTTCCTTTGTAGATGTTGTCATTACAGCTATGCCTGACTTAGGTTTAGATTGTGCAGGTTCAGAAAATGAAGCTGTCAATCTTGAATTCTTCGACCTAGGTATACCTTACACTTTATATCAAGATGGGGCAGAGATAGCAGATGTGACAGGTACTGAATACCGAGTAGAGAATCTTGCTATGAATGATAACTATCAGTTTGTGATAGAAGCGATGACAGCAGACTGTGGGTTAGTATCTGATACAGTGATCTGTACGACTTTCAGTTGTGATCCTTCTGACATAGACCTCAGTCAGATACCTCCAGAAGTATGTCATGATAGTTCTACAGGACTCTATGAGTTCTTAGTGACAGTGACACCAGCAGACCCTGCTATCATAGGAAGTATAGTATGGGATTCTCCTCAGGTCAATGAAGATGGAGAGTTTTCCCCAGATGCTGGAGTAGAGGACTACAATATCCAAGGGACTTATGTGGATGCGAATGGGTGCAGAGAGAATATAGAATTTCCATTTACTTACATCGAGACGCCGCAGCCTTTGCTGACCTTAATGAGTAATGATACTATCTGTATGGATGGAAGTACGATCACCTTTATGAGTGAGTACACAGCACCTAATATGTCACAGGTCACATTCCAACCAGTTCTGCCAGATGGCGCGAATATAGTCAGTGGTAATGGTGCGGGTCCTTATGAGATTAGTTTTGATATGGATGGAACCTTTGATTTGGGAATGATGATAGAAAATAGTGGTTGTGCCAGTGGTGTGGAAACACTGACAGTAGTCGTAGAGCCGGGGATACCTGAGACACCAGTTACGACTGAAGGAGACTATGGCGCAATAGTTTTATCATGGGAGCCTCTAGACTGTGTCTCTACTTATAAGATTTATATCAATGGCGAATTTGTGGCAAATGTTACAGGCCTAACCTATACGGCTATGGGCCTAGAGGGTGAGACGTCATATGATTACATCGTAGAGCCTATTTCTAACTGTCTCTGTGATACAAGAGTCTCTATAGGCAGTGAGACCACCTTGCCTTGTCCACCAGTAGATCTCTTTTCTACTGATATAGATACTTGCTATAACCCTAGTCTACAACCTTTCAGTCTGAGTATAGAGGTCATGACTTCAGGATTAATCACAGGAGGTGAAGGTATGTGGGGTGGAGATCTTATTAATAATAACCAAGAAGTAGATATCTCCCTGGCAGATGAGCCAGGTACTTATACAATGACTTATACTTACGTAGAAGCGGGCTGTCCGACATCTAGTGATTTGCTAGTGACTTTCCATGCACCACCTACAGTGGAGCTAGAACCTGTCTCACCACAGTGTATTGACGACGAAACGGGCATGGTCATTGTAAATGTAGAAGGAGGCGCACCAGACTTCAGTTATGCACTCAATGGAGGCGCACCGCAACTGGAGAATGTCTTTGATATGGTCTCTATTGGAAATTTTGAAATAGAGGTCATAGATGCTAATGGTTGCGTCGTTTCAGCGATAGACGAGGTGGTAGATCTCGAAGATCCTACTGCAGAGATCGATGGATTGGACCTAGTAGTAGAAGGAAATGATGCCACTTTCGATCTAATCTTGACAGAATTAGAACTAGATAGAGTGGTAAATATCACATGGTTCTTTAATGGCATGGAAGTCTGTCAAGGTCTTAATTGTACCTCATGGACTCTAGTCAATATGACCGAAGCAGGCCTGCTAGAAGTAGAAATTGATTATGGTGTAGATTGCCTCATATTTGCTTCTAAAGAACTGGATATCAATGAAATAAATGATGTATATATTCCTAATATAGTAGACTTCTCTGGAGCAACTCCCGCACCTGATAATGAGTGGAGAGCATACTTCAAGGGGAGTGAATCTTTCCTTACTTCAGTGAGAGTATTTGACAGATGGGGGAATATGGTAGAAGATTATGAGAATAAATCAATGGATTATTTTAAGGAATTCTTAATTTGGGATGGAATCTTTGGCAGCGAACCGGCCGAACAAGGTGTCTATACCTATGTAATAGAACTCTTGATCGAAGGGAAGCCAGAGATCAGATATGGTAATGTTACTGTCCTTAGATAGTTGTGATTTATTCAAGAACCTAGCCGATTGCAGTCCTCAAACGTAGGACTGCAACCGAAAAAACTTACAAACCACCCTTTTTTGCTGACTGCATAAGTCTTCTAAGAAAGTGGTTATTAAGATCGTTTTTGATGAAATGAGCTATCTCTCGATAGATTGTTTTGCCAGAAATCGACTTTTTAACCATTGTTTTACGAGACAAAAATCAGTTATGATCAAAAAGCTACTACTCTTTACTAGCGCTTTTATTCTCTTTTCAAATTTTCTTTCAGCTCAAACCATCGATGAAGATGGCAACCAGCTTTCTGGTGTTACACTAGAATGTAATGAAGTAGACCAAGGTACCTTTGACTCAGACCTAGAAGACTTACTAGATAATTATTCGTGGACAAACTCTGATGGAGGATGTAATGGAAACGTGGATTATGATCCAGCAAGTTTTGATTATGGCTCCTTCCCTCCAGCGCTGACTTGTGGAGATCTACTCTCTGTAGATCTTGATATAGACTGCGATGGAACGCTTATAGCCATCACTGTAGACATCGAAATAGATGATACTACTGATCCGATAGATACAGACCCAGATTTCTACGACTTCGTCTATGAATGTGGGGATTCAGGAACAGATCCTCAGACTGAGCTCGATGATTGGATCGCCAATATCGAGAATAATGCTGTCTCTGATCAGGTGTGGTTAGATGAATGCGCGGATCAAAATGCAACAGTCGCAGTAATCAATGGCCCTTACACAGTGGATCTTACAGCTTGTAATGCTCCGGAAGTTCAAGTTATAGTCGTAGAATTCGAGATGGCAGATGGCTGTGGAAATACTTCAGTTTTCGAAGCCGACTTCATTATAGAAGATAATGAAGATCCTTTAGATTTCCAGTCCGATAGTTCACTAGACGATCCTAATATAGCAGGGATTCCATGTGATATGACGCTTAATGAACAAGAGATCCAAGACTGGATAGATGACCTAAGAGTAAATGGCGCTAACTCAGGCTTTAATTACTTTAGCGATGGCTGTACGGACCCTGCCTCTCTTATCATAAATGTCACAAATAACAACCTTACCCAAATAGATCCAGTAGTCTTAGATTTTACACAGCCTATGTGCCCTATGTCTTGGCTTGTGGATGTCACTGTTGAAGATTTATGTGGTAACTTTTTGTCAGAAACTTACTCGTTCGAAATAGAGGATACAGCGGATCCTGAGTTTATGAATGGAGATAACTTCTATGACGTTACAGTAGATCCATGTGAGCAAAATGTAGGTGCAGATCATAATGTAGATTTTGAAAACTGGGTAACCAATACCATCTCTGATATGCAATCAAATGGCGATGCCATTGATGCTTGTACGCCTGTCGCAGACTTAGTAATCACGGCTAACACGACATCCATAACTATAGATTTTGAAGATTGTCAGAATACCCCAATTATACACGAAGAAGAAGTCGAGTTTACTGTAACTGACCTTTGTGGTAATACCGGTACAGCGGTGCATGTATGGACGCTGATAGATAATGTGGACCCAGCTTTAGATATTACAGGATGGACGCAAGCGACACCATTTCCAGAATGTAATGACCTCAGTACGATCCAGACCGCTGTAGAGAATGCCCTTCTATCAGGAGTACTCATGGAAGACTGTGCAGATATTTCTAATCTAGATATTGATGATTTCAATATTACGCCTGATCTAAACGGATTAAGTCTTGACGATCTTAACTTCGTTACCAATTCTCCATCAGGCTGCTTTGAGATAATGATAGATGCAGAATACGAAGACCCATGTGGGAATCTTTCTAATATAGCGACGTTTACCTTCATGGTGGATGATAATACACCTCCAGACTTAGGCAATCTAGATTGTCCAAGTGTAAACGAGTACTGTCCTGGTGAAGTAGAAACTGAGCAAGATATCTTAGATCTTCTCTTCGGTGGTACACGTTCTTTTCTTAATGATATAGATGAAGCTTGTGTAGATGATGTAGATAATTATGATGTCACTGAATTCAATAGTTTCTTCCCAGAAGATTGTGGCGAAATGGGTTTCTATGAGTGGCAGATTGCTGATAGATGTGGAAATTTAGGGGTCAATAGTCCTTGTACATCAGGTGACGGAAGCGTCTATAGAGTAGAGTGGGAAGTCAATGCTAATGGCGCACTAGATGCACTACAGTGGATTGGTGATCCAGAAGACTTTTTTCCTCCAGAGGATTTTACAATTCAGTACACTGATCCTAATTGTACCAGTGAGTTCGATATGATGCCTGCTTCGGGCATGTGTCTATGGGAAGGAATCCGAGATGGTATGACAGAAATAGAGATGTGGAACTGGGAAGCTGTAGAAGATGTAGTATGGGAAGGCGGATGTGATGTAGAAGTTACCTATAGCCATGTTCCATGTAGTGATGCCCTAGATTTAATAGAAAACCAGATGCCACCCGGTGAGCTAGTCCCTTCTATGACTAACTCAGCATTAGAAACAGAAGTATGCATTACTATTGTGGACCAATGTGATGCGACTCAGTTACAGTATTGTTTTAAGGTGACTATCCAATGTGGTAGTTGCGGGGAGACAGGCAACATCTATTGTGCGACCTGTGAAGAATCTCAACCGCCCCTAGCTGATGGAGGTTGTAAACTTTGTGATCCTATGCAATTAGCGGAAGGCTATGAATCTTGTACACCACCGTGTGATGATCCATCCTGTCCCATCCTAGGTCCTCCACAACCAGGTGTACTTTGTGATTCTCCAGGCTTTGTCCCTCATAATATGTCATGGTTTGCCTTTGTAGCCAGTAGTGAGGAATCGACTGTCGAGGTTTTTATTTTTAACTGTGTGGGAGCTGGAGTTCAATCTGGAATCTACACTAATTGCGAGTTTGATGAACCCTGTGTAGGTTTTAATGTGAATTGTAGTTCTGGGGGAACTATAGAATACGATGCCAACTTCAATGTCGGTCAGACCTATTATATGTTCGTGGATGGTTGTAATGGATCAGAATGTGAATATGAGGTCACGGTAGATGGACTGAATGAATTGGTACCTGATGACATGGATCATCTCACAGCATTCAGCGACTGTAAAAATGCTGAGCTGACAGATGATTTTAGTACTGGTGCAGATAATGCTAGTATCTCTGGTGATTGTGATGCAGCAGATATGATTACAGTATGTCCAGGTGAGATTATACAGTTTGGTGTCAGACATCAGGGGAATATTGGAAACTTTCCTGATAATGATAGACCCTGTGATGAGTACCCACTTTTACCAGCAGTCTTCCAATGGTCTACCAGTTGGGGTGACAACTATGATTTTAATCCTTTTGAAGAAAATACAGGGTTCTTTGTCCCAGCGATAGAGATGCCTGCTGCAGAGGGGGTATATAGTATCTGCTTAGATTTTATTGATTATGAATGTTATCCAGTAATTGGTCCAACATGTCTAGAGATAAATGTCGTAAATCTTGTTAAAGAGACCTACGAACATAAAGTATGTGCTGAAGATCTAGAAGCACCTCTTAACCCTATGGGTTGGGATCCAGCGGGTAGTAATGATGATCCGAATGGTGATGGGATTGCATGGCTAGGAGACTTTAATGTCACCTTGGACGAGATCCAACAGTGGCCAGAAAATTCTGACGGTTACTTCTGTATGGATTATGTATTCAAAGATCCAGACTGTAACTGTGATGTTCCTCAGGAACTATGTATAGATCCTGTCGGTCAAGCATTTGCTGACAAGAACCCGATTACCTTATACTTATGGGAATGCCAGGTGACAGAATGTAGACCTAATAGGCCTACAGATTGTGAGGCCGTACCTTACGAGTGGGTATGGGACTGGAATGGACCTGAGGAAATCGTAGACTTATATGGATCTAATTCAATGAATCCGGGTCAGACCATCGATGAGTGCTTTAGAATAGATGGTTACCATACCCTAGAAGATGACTGGAGAACAGGAGGTTCTGAGTTTTGTGACACTATTCCTATAGTTACTGTAGAGATTGCACAACCAGCTATAGTCATAGACTCATTAGGTTGTGGAGCTTACTGTGTGGATATGAACCAGACTTATGATGATTTTGATGATGACTTTGAAGATTGGCCTCAGCCATTTATTCCAAGTACAATTGTAGAGTTCTTAGACTGTGATAATGGTAATGTAATTACGACCAATGAATGTCTATTCTTGGACAGCCCTACAGATGTATGTATCAAAGTAACCTACGAGTTCCAAGATGGTGCCTGGTCTGATGATGGTGATAATACACATCCATTTGGGCCGATTATCGAAACTTGTGAGACCATCTATGGTCCTTTCGAATGGGGTCAAGAACCCCCTAATCCTCCTACTTATGAAGGAGATGATACGTTCTGTGCGACAGCGCTTACAGATCATATCTTTACGATAGATAGTCCTAATCCTGCCCTCACTTATGTATGGAATCAGAATCCAGTAGTGCCAGGTGTGGTAGTAACTGATATATCCACTAATGGAGATGGTTCTGTTGTGAGTATAGATCTACCTGCTGGCTTTGATCCTGATGGCTGTACTAATGTCATCGCTCAAGGACCTTGTGGAGAAAGTGAACCTACGGATGTATGCTTCATGCTTTTAGATCCACCTACAGTAAGCCTAGATCCTATTGCAGATGTCTGTATTACTAGTGCACCAGATGGAAATGCCAATATTACAGCACTAGTATCGGCACAAGCTAGTCCTGCCAGTCCTAACTACGTATATACTTGGATGAACGGTACGAGCACCACCTCTACCTTCACAGCCAATACTTCGTTTATGTTCCCAAGTTCTGGGACGCAATCAGTAACGGTAATGGTGACAGATACAGTCTCTAATTGTAGTTCTGTAGCTTCACTGCCTGTAGAATTCCAAGTGAATGATCCAATAGATCCACCGTTAGTATCCTGTGGAAATCAAGGGCAGAATGAATTAGAAATTACTTGGGAAGCAGTGCCAGGAGCTACTGGTTATACAGTCTTTGTAGATGGGGTAGCGCAGACACCAGACCTAGGTCCAGGCGACCTTAGTTATACGGAGACAGGACTACAGCTAGGACAGACAGTTAACTTCTCTGTCATGTCTCTAGGTGGTGATCCATGTTTTAATAGTGCCGTATCTACAGAGACACCATGTACGACGACAGATTGTCCTCCAGCAGGCGTCTCTCAAGATAACTCTCTGATAGAACCATTTACCTTCTGTGAGAATGATACACCAGGGGTAATAGATATTTCTTCAGCCTTCCCATTCACTGATGCGAATGGAGCTTTAGCTTATGTATCTACTAATAATGTAGTGGATGATGCTGGCTCATTTAATACAAGCGGTTTAACTTCAGGACTTTATGACATTGAAGTGACTTATACTTTTGATGATCAATGTCCACCGAGAATATTTAATCTTCAGTACACAGTTACAGAAGTGCCAGATCCGAGCTTCGAGATAGAATCTCCTATCTGTGTCAATAATGGTGCGGCAATTACAGGTACTCCACCAGGGGTGACTTGGGATTATGATGGCGGAACTCCAGATGCCAATGGCCTGATTACATGGCCAGCGGCAGGAACCTATACTGTCCAAGCGGTGGCAAACCTTGCGGGTTGTCTTGATTCTACTACTAGAGAGATAGTCGTAGAACCAGCTCTAGAAGATATTGTGTTCGAGCCTTGTGAGGCAGGTCTTGATTTTGTGAATTTTGATTGGAATGATGTGGACGGAGCTACTGGCTATGATTTGGTCATCACAGACCCAGTGAATGGCACGAATCAAGTTATGAATCATCCTAACTCAGATTATCCAGTCACTGGACTTAATGAAAATGACTTGGTAGAGATAACGGTGACAGCACTTTCTGATATAGCAGGATGTGAATCCACAGCGACCTTCGAATGTCCAGCAACCGCTTGTGAGCAATTCCCACCACTGTCTTTCATCCCTTGTGATGAAGTGCCAGGGATGGTCACCTTTGCATGGAATCCGATCACAAATATTGATTCATTCTATGTATACGACTCAGACGGCATGTTGCTGAGTATGCAGACAGAGTTAGAATGGACAGTCAATAACTTAGGACCTAATGAGTCTGTGACTATCGAGGTACATGGTATACATCCTACCTCAGGATGTCCGCCTATTATAGCGGAATTCACCTGTACTGCACCTTGTCCAGATGAGCCTGTGATGGGACAGATACTATGTGATGATTCTGGTATAGATTTCGTTTCATTTAGTTGGGGCGCAGTAAATGGAGTAACAGAATATGAAGTCACCATCAGTGTCAATGGTAGACCTTCTACTATAGATACGATCACAGATACTAATACTTCTTCGCTGGCTTTCTTATCTATGCTGAATCAAGATGACGAAGTTGAGATATTTGTAGTGGCCTTAAATCCGAACACAGACTGTGATAACAGTGATCCTGAAAGAGGGTCCTGTGTAGCGTCTAGCTGTAACGTACCTCAGTTTACAGATCCAGAATTAGTTGTTTGTTGGAATGCAGCAGATGGACCTATACAATTATCCATTGGAGATGTCGTAGATGGTAATGGAATGCCTCTTATCGGAGATGTGACTTGGGATGATAATGATGTAGATCCAGTCTCAGGAGAGTTTACTCCTGATGCTGTTAATAGTGCAGAGTATACGATTGACTTCATATGGGCAGATAGAGATGAACCGACAGTATGTATCTTTGATGGTGAAATCACTGTTCAAGTAAATATCTTACCTAGAGTATCAATTAATCCAGTAGACGCCATATGTGAAGGTTCTATAGCCATAATAACAGCTACTGAATCTAATGATGACGCTGTCAGTGTAACGGAATCTGATTGGGATTTTGGAGGCGGTACAGTATTGTCTGGATCAGGATATGGACCTTATGAAGTTCAGTATGACACAGATGGCACCTATACAGTGAGTCTTACAGCAGCCAGCGCAGGAGCACCTGATGAGTGCGAAAATACAGTGACTCAGGAGGTAGTCGTTGACGCTGTACAAGAGATTATTATCACTTGCGCAGCAGCAACTAATTCTTCGGTTGTATTCCAGTGGGCTCCAGTGACAGGGGCTAATGGATACACAGTAAATGTAGATGGCAGTGCATCTAGTGATATTGCTGTTAATCCAGTCTATGAAGTGACTGGTATAACAACAGGTTCTGCCTCAATTGTAGTTACTGCAATCTTTAACCCACCATCAGCTTGTGATGCTACAGGTATGGCTACCTGTCCGACACAAGATTGTCCACCAGGGCTATGGGATCCTAATGCAGTTTATGACTATGAAGAAGGTTGTATTAGTTCGGCACAAGGACTAACCCTACCAGGAGCAGCAGATATACATTCGGATACGCCAGGTACGCCTATCGTATCAGAAACTTGGGTAAGTTCCAGTCCATCTATAGATGAGGCAACAGGAGCTTTTGATCCTTCTCAGGTCGTCTTTGGAGGATCTGGCGTAGAAGTTATAGACATCGTATATACAGTGGTATACAGTGATGGTGTAGATGACTGTCAGTATCAGACGGCCTTTACTATTACAGTATATGATGAACCTACAGTGACAGTAATGGCTAATCCAGTAGACTGTATCTTAGATGAGACGGCTTCAGTAACCATGCAGGCGACAGGAGGTACCGCACCTTATACTTATGAATGGGCTAATAATCCTCCTTCACAGGATAATCCGGTGTACGAGATTCCGGCACCTGGTATCTATGACTTCGTAGTCACAGATGCTAATGGATGTACAGGTACGGCTTCTATTGATGTCATTGGTGCACCTGATCCTACAGTGATGATAGCAGGGCCTTCTACTATCTTCATAGGAGAGACGGAGACCTTTGAGTATGTATTAGATGGCATTACTGTTCCAGTGAACTCTGTCGTATGGTATATAGATGATGTGCCAGTAGACCTTCCACCAGATGGAGAAGGAATCTTGGAGATCATAGCAAATCTGGAGGAGTACAATAGAGTCTTCGATATCCGAGTAGAAGTATACTTCTCTGATGATTGCTTCGTAGAAGGAATGACCAGAGTAGAGATTATAGATATAGAAAAGTGGTACATCCCTAATGTCATCTCACAAGGTGCTGAAGATGAGGATAACAGAACATGGGACATGTTCACCAAGGGTGGCGTCTCAGTAAAGAACGTAAGCATCTATGACAGATGGGGAGAACTAGTTTATGTCAAGACTCTAGATCCTCTAGTAGATAGAACTGATGTAGATGGTGTAGATGCCTCCGGTCAGAGATGGAATCTCGGATGGGAAGGAATCTGGGGTACAGATAGAACTAAGGATGTAGAGATTGGTGTCTATGTCTACGTGATAGAGCTAGTAGTAGATGAAGGTAGTGATGAAGAGCGCTCTGAGATAGAAGCAGGTGATATCACTGTAATTAGATAATAAAGATTACTTTGGAAATATGGGGTCGATTCATTTTGAGTCGGCCCCTTTTTTTATTTTTTATGGAAAGTTAGAGGATGTTTATTCTGGCTGACAAGCTGTGGGCAACTTATGACGTTAGTTCATCGAAGAGTTTCTGGACTAGGAATAATTGTTCTTTCCTATCCATGTAGCTATTATCTATGAGTATAGCATCATCTGCTTTTCTTAGAGGACTGTCAGATCTAGATGAGTCTATATGGTCTCTGTGTAAGAGATTTTGTCTGACTTCATCATAGGCGGTTTCCATGCCTTTTTGCTGGAGCTCTAGATAGCGTCTTTGGCTCCTTACTTCTATGTCTGCGGTCACAAAGAGTTTAAGCTCTGCCTCTGGATAGACGACAGTACCTATATCACGGCCATCCATGACTACAGCGTTTTGTATTCCTAAGTTCTGCTGTATTTCTACCAGTTTCTTTCTTACTGCACTGAGGGCAGCTACCTCTGAGACAATACTGGAGACATCTATTCTTATGATACGCTGGGTGATTTCCTTACCATTGAGATAGATTTGGAATTTGTTTTCTATGGAGGTCATCTTGATGTCTATCTGATCCAGAATAGCTGGCGTAACATCTTGGGCAGTTATAGCAATCTCATGCGTCAGGAGATATAGGGCTACAGCTCTATACATGGCTCCTGAGTCTATATATAGATATCCATTCGCAGCAGCAAGCTCCTTGGCTAGGGTAGACTTTCCACAAGAGGAATGACCATCGATGGCGACATTTATTTTTCTACGACTCATAAGAAATTAGTACGCTAAACTAGATAAATATCTTTGGCTACAAAATTTTCAATTGGTGTTCGTAAGAGAGATATATCTTTTATCTTGTCGGCTTTTGGTAACGATTAATTCAGAAGATAAATGGCAGATAAGCAAAAATTTCTAATTGAGCAATTCAAAAAATATAAAGTATTCCTCTACGCAAGCGGTCCCGCTAGTCTAAGTAATGCTGTTGTGCATCTAATCTTACCCTCTGGAAAAGCCGTACTACGATTTAAGGAAGGTCGATTAAAGAAAAATAAGATGACCCAAACGGGGAAGAAATATCAATTTGAGGTCTACATTAAGAACTCAGAATACCCAAATTATATAGATCTTCTTAGAAACGAGAAGCCTCTATATTTCTTTTATGATTTTACCCAGGGGCTGAGTTATATCACTACTTCTGACGAGCCAGTAGGGGAAGCGGAGAAGTAACAAAGGTTAATCAAGGAGGAAAAGACGGTATTTGTTTGATGTTAGTCTTCATATTATTTAAATTTATAATATGAAGACTTCATGGTTCCTACTAGATGCTGGTGAGATAGATCAGTTCAGTCCTTTTGATGCCTTGCCTATAGGCTGCATATTAGTAAAGGGTGATAAAATTATATCTGCAAATTTATTTTTCTCTGATCTCGTCGGAGTAGATAAAATCGGATTGGCAGGGAAGCCATTAGACCAATTTATAATTGGAGCTAATATCCAGTCACTTCTTAAGCTTTCTGATAAAAAGTCATTGGAGCTAGAATTACAGACGACAGAAGGCGTGCATGCCTATACTGTCAATGTAAACACCAAAAGTACAAAAGACGAAGAAAGCTCAATATGGACCTTCACTAGGAATACCAACGATAAGCTTTTTAAGTCTGACGGGGCTACTACTGCAGAGGGTAGTCAGCCTACAGCGAAATTGGCACAGAGTCAATCTATGCTAGAGTCTGTATTGGATCTTTCCAATAGCTACTTTGTCTACACAGATAATGATTATAGAATCTGCTATTATAATGAGTCTGCTAGCCAAATACATAAAGTAGTTGTAGGTAAAGACCTTCAAAAGGGTATACTATTAAGTGATTACTATGGGAAAGAAGGCTTTGAGCAAAGACAAGTTTATTATGATCAAGCTAAGTCTGGAATAGAAGTCAAAAGAAAGATAAACTTCACTCAAGCCAACAAGAAAAGATATGTTGATATTTCATACAAAGCTGTGCTAGATGATGCTGGTAATCAGATCGGTACTCTTGAGTTTGGCTTAGATGTCTCAGAACTTATTGAGTCTAGAAAACAACAAGCTAGTGGTTTCGAGGAGCTACAAGAATCAACCAAAGCCCTAAACAACTCAAAGTCTATCATTGATCATGTACTGACTGCTCTAGATGACGCTATATATGTATATGACCAAAACCTTGAGTTACTGTACTTCAATGAAGTCGCTAGATTATTGCACAGACGAGTTGCCGATATAGATTTAGTACCTGGGATGAGTTTTGAAGCCATGTATCCTGAGGTTCCGATGTTTAAGAATTTCAGAGAACTCCATGAGAAAGCACTGGAAGATTGTCAACCCATCTCTCAAGATTTAAAATTAAATATAGATGGTAAAAAGAATTTCTATCACTGCACACTGAAGTGCATATTTGATAAAAACGGTAAGGTGATTGGCCTTGTAGGAACTTCTAAGGACTTTACTTCTCGTATAGAGGATAATCGAGAGCTAGAGAAGACGAACAATACACTGTATGCAATCCTAGAAAGTACCTCCGATGGTGTATCTGCCATAGATACTAATTTCAATTTTATAGCCTATAATGAAAAAGCTATTGAAGAATTCAAGGAATTTCTAGACATAGACATTACCATTGGCAAGTCGCTAAAAAGTCAAGTAGATGAAGCCCTGTTTTCGAAGTGGAATGATGAGATCTACTGCAAAGTTTTTGGCGGAGAAACGATATTGACTGAAGTCTCAAGAGAAGAAAATACTAGATTCTTCAATAATATCTATACCCCTGTATTCGGTCATAATAATGAAGTAACAGCTATATTGGAGGTCAGTAGAGAAATTACCGAAGTCAAAAAAGCAAAGGAGAATTTAGAACTCAGAGAGTATCAGTTTAGGACTCTTATAGAACATTCTCCCTTTGCTCTATTAAGAGTAAGCACTCAAGGAATAATCAATTATGTATCT
>CAKZVK010000033.1 GCA_937921825.1 uncultured Saprospiraceae bacterium | reverse complement strand
ATCTATCAAGGCTTGCTGATCCGCAGAATCACATTCTAGATTCAGGTCACTCGCCTGTACATCTATACTCGGTACTGTCGTATCCTCTACTGTAAATGTCGCCTGCGTCGTAGTTGCATTACCACAATCATCTGTCGCTGTAAAGGTCACAGTCGTAATTCCTGTCGCACCACAATCATCGCTCAGACTGTTATGATTATTTGTCCATACTACGCCGCTACATTCGTCCGTCGCAGATGCACCTCCATAATTATCTAGCCATGCTTGTAGCTGGGCTACGTTACCTGCTCCATCACATTCTACTACCTCATCAGCAGCCTGTACCGTGATCGTTGGATTTGTTGTATCTATTATCGTTATTGTCGCAGATGTCGTGGACTGTAAACCACAGTTATCTGTCGCCGTGAAAGTCACGAGTACAGAACCTGTACCTCCACAACTTGTGTTCTCGTCTCCTGGTAAGTAATCATGTGTCCAGACCACTGCCGAAGTATTACAGACATCAGAACTCGTCGCTCCGCCATTATTTGCTAACCACGCATCTATCAAGGCTTGCTGATCCGCAGAATCACATTCTAGATTCAGGTCGCTCGCTTGTACATCTATACTTGGTACTGTCGTATCCTCTACTGTGAATGTCGCTTGTGTAGTAGTAGAATTACCGCAGTCATCAGTTGCTGTAAAGGTCACAGTCGTAATTCCTGTCGCACCACAATCGTCGCTCAGCCCATTGTTGTTATTTGTCCAGACTACATTACTACATGCATCAGTTGCAGTTGCCCCACCATTACTATCTAGCCATGACTGAAGCTGAGCTGTATTTCCAGCACCGTTACATTCTACGACCATGTCACTCGCTTGCGTCGTAATCGTAGGGTTCGTTGTATCAGTGACGTTTATACTTCTTGTTCTTGTAATAGCATTATTACAATCATCTGTAATTGTAAAAGTGACGGCAACTGAGCCAGTGGCACCGCACAGATTACTTAGGTCACCTGGCAGGTAGTCATGACCCCATGTCAAAACCCCACATACATCACTAGCGACTCCACCACCATCATTTCCTAACCATGTGCTGATAGCATTGTCTTGATTTGCGGTATCACAATCTATATTAAGATCAGCAGGTTCCGTTGTGATCACTGGATCCGTTGTATCTTCTATAGTAAATACCGCACTTGTAGTTGCTGTATTTCCACATTCATCAGAGACAGTAAAAATAACCGTAGTACTTCCTGTGGCTGCACATAGATCTGATAAGCCATTATGATTGTTAGTCCATGAAAGATTAGAGCAATTATCCGTAGCTGAAGCACCACCATTACTGCCCAACCAATTATTCAGCTGTGTTATATTTCCTGATCCGTCGCATTCTACTGTCTCATCTGCAGCTTGAGTGGATATTATTGGATCAGTAAGATCTCTTACCGTAATGGTCTGTGTACAAGAAGCCTCATTTCCAGAAAGATCCTCAACATAGAAAGTTCTTTGTATAGTACCAGTTGTATTTCCGCAGTTATTGAGGTTATTATTATCAGTATGTGAAAAGGTCATCTCACTTTGAAGGTCACAGTTATCGGAATCGAAAGTAACGTTTCCAGTATTCGTTATATCAGTTGATTCATCACATTCTATTGTGATATTTGGTGGACAAGTAATATTTGGAGCTGTTAGATCTGGGATGGTAGTTATTGTTACGGAAGCAATATCCTGACATCCTTGACTATCCGTCACTGTGACAGTATAATTACCAGCCGTTAAGCCTGAAGCAGTCGTAGTTGTACTGCCTGAACTCCAATTATAACTATAGGGAGCTGTCCCTCCACTTGCTGATGCCGAAGCAGATCCATCAGCCTCATTGTCACACGTTTCTTGTGCGGTCATTGTTGCGCTGGCATTTAGCGAGGAGGGCTGACCCAAAGTGATCTGATCTGTATTCTGGCACCCGTTGGCATCTGTCACAGTTACAATGTAGGTTCCTTGAGCAAGATTGGTTGCATTCTGACCATTCTGACTATTACTCCAAGCATAAGAGTAAGGAGCTGTTCCTCCAGAAGCAGTTGCGCTGGCAGATCCATCATTGAATCCACTACAACTCGGATCATTACCAGTTGCAGTAACAGTAGGACTTGGGGCTAATGTTACAGATGTACTAGCAGTAGCTGTACAACCGTTAGCATCAGTTGCAGTAACTGTATAAGATGTCGTGCTTGAAGGACTGACATTGATCTGATTACCTGATGCTCCGTTTGACCAACTATATGATACTGGTGCATTTGAAGTTGTTGCAGTTGCTGTCATGGCGACATTTTCTCCTTGACAAGCTGGAGTACAACATTCTGAAAAAGAAGCATCGTCTATCAACAATGCACCATCAAATGAATCTGGAACGTTACCTAAAGTTAAAAACATATCCTTGCTCACAGTTGATGTTGCTGTAAGGGTTGCTGATACCTGAGTCCAGTTTAAATTATTAAAATCAGAACTTGAAGTTAGACTGACTACAGCTAGGTTAGTCGTTGAGAACAATGAACTATAATACTCTATCCTTGCATCTGCGGTCAAACTTGAAGTGCTAAATAATGCTGCCATAAAGCTAATTTCGTAACAGGTACCTTCCACTAAATCCATCCTTTGTTTAATACAATTAAAAGATCCTGTGATACCTATAAACTTATCACCTTCTGGATTATTGACTTGGTCTGCCGAATCATTAAAGTAATAATAGTCGTCATTTGTGGTTAAAGGTCTTGAATTTTCCCAATCACCAGAAGTGCCTTCTGGTTTAATAGCCGCAGGAATACCTTGATAAGTAGTATTAAAAGTCAAAGATCCTGAATCTTCAAACCCCTGGTTATTAAAATAATTTGGACCACAAGAACCCAAAGCTCCTATTCCTACCGTCAAGTCGCAAATCGATTCTATGCCCACTTTGATAGGTTCAGCAGGCAATAATGGTGCACCATTATCAGCATTAGATGCTGCATAAGCAAATGAATTCCATGCAACTTCGTTAGGATTAACGCCTACTGGTGTTGTCATTTGAAAATTAATACATATTTCATCTCCTTGATATAAGGTCGTCGTCCCAAAATCTAATTTTATAGCTGTCACATCAGCAAGGTTGCTAGGCAATGCACTAGACCAGCCTGGAGATACACAGCCTGTCGGAAATGGCAAAGCGTCTGATGGTGAAGCGAGTTCATTCCTACATGGATTACTGACCGTTGTATACTGCACACTTATGCCAGCTGGTGTAGATATCCCAGAAGTCAATATTGGTTCCCATTCTGAATCCCTGGATACATTAGCGTCCAAAACCTCACTATCATTTACATGTGGAAATATATCGATCAGCACTATGTCATTGACAGGAGTGGTATTAGGATTCGCTAAACAAATCCTATAATCATTAACGCCGCCAGGTGTAGTTTCTCCCACTGTCGGGTATCTATAATATTGAGAATCCATACTACCTTGTACTTCTTTGTATGAGTCCAAGCCTGCTCCATCTGCAACAACTATTACTTCAAGTTCATCAGTATTTCGACATAATTCCCCATTAGTCACATAAGTGCTTGCACTTCCGAAATTAGATAAGTTGGTATGATTTGTAGTATTTGCGCAATCGGTCGCCGTTGAATTACCAGTAGTACCGTAGTATTGTTCATTGGTATATACTCCACTGGTGCAAGAACCTGAAATAAGCACATCAAAATGAGTTCCAAATCCAGACCATCCTCCAGTAGATGGGATTACAAACTCATTCCCAAGGGAATTATCCCATATGAATTCTACATATTCTCTTCCATCCGACATGACACCGGTATTAACTTGCGGCTGTTGATTATTTATAGTCTCTCCTCCCCACGCAATTCTCCAAGAATTCGGAACATATTCCATGCAAGGTGGTAGTACATCTATCATATATGCACCAATGATATCCTCGGTCATATACTCTACACTAGCGTATTCTAATGAAACAGTATAGACATCACCTATTCCAAATGTATATCCTGGAGTTTCTGTCCCTCGCTCATAAATCAACTTTCCACCATGAACTACGTTCTCTCCACTAAAAACCGTGGCACTATCACAACCTGTATCAGTACAAGCTACACCTGAGACTGTTCCTGTCGTCGTAGAGCAAACTGACACTGGGTCTCCTACTGATGCGGTAGGAGACACATCCGCATAAAGCTTTATCGCTTGCCTCCAAGGATTCAGCCAGGAGTCAGGATTCCATGCCCCATTACCAGTAAGGGAACCATAATCAAACTGAACCGATGTGATTTCAACTCCTGCTGGAAGAGAGAGATCTGAGACATTTAACCTATCATTATTGCACGTATTAAGTGTACTCCAGTACGTATAGGTACCTGGTGAAGTAGATAGTTCATATGCCACAGCTATGGTTGTACAATAACCCGCTTCATGTTCTGGACCTCTTACTAAAGTAAGTATAGTATTAGTAGGAATTTCTGTAGTAATAACATAATTAGATATATCAGAATTGCTGTAGTTCTGGGCAGTTAACGTAAACTGTGCTACACCACCTGCAAGAGCTTGCCCAGATAGGTCTATCTCATTTGGTATTGCTGCACAACCAGTCTGATTAGTAGTACCGCTTACAGTGACTACAGGTGCAGAGTCGCTCGGGTTTCCCGCATTATTGGAGGTTCCTTGCACGGTATTATTGGCCTGAGTACCCGTTATGGCTCCATTGGGGAATCTTACAGTAAGAGCCAATTGTATTGTAGAACCCTGAGCAAAATCATCATTATCTGTAAAGGCACCGTCTGGGTTACAGCCGCATTGTGTGGCATCAAACTCGAAAGAGACACAATGTGTCGCAGCGTCATAACCCATATATATAACTCCTGCAGGTACACTACCTACACCTAGAAATTCCAATTCATCATCTAGGCAATCAGTAATTACTGCTGACTCACAATCTCTGGTATTACTACTACAAGAGGCATCGATTATATAAGTGAATGCTTCTCCAGCATTGGGCGAGGTGGTACTCACACTTTTACTTAACTCGAAGGTCTGGGCTACAGTAATATTCTGAATCAATACTGTAAACAAACAAACTAACAACAAAACACAAAGTCTTTGTGAAAATTGAATCTCACAAAGATTGTTAAGGTTGTAACTTTTAAAAATTCCCATTTATATTCTACTTTAAGAGTACTATTCTGATTTAATGTGCTTTAACTATTGAGATTTGTTGTAACTGAATCTTGGGGGGAGGATATATAAGCTCTAGGTGCCTATCCAATCTCGAGGATGACATTACTAGTAAAGAGTTGTTGAAAAATTTTGAAGGACTCAGTTGTAACTGTGGATGAGTAGGTATCAATATAAAATGAGCCCACCCTTCATACATAGTAGATATGATCTGGATAAGCTTATCAGCAATAGTCCTTATAAGACATGTCCATAAGTGTATTATCTCTCCTAAGTGAATAGAAGCAGTGGATAGAGTGAAAGAAACAATTAGAAGTAATCTATTGGATTTGGGATCAGTTAGTAACTTACTTTCCATTATCATTTCAAGTTCTACAACATGAGCAAAACCCGAACTAGCTCTACCGAGTTAGATCAAGTGAATACAATAAATAGAAATGAAATATGTTAATGGATAGCATGTGTAGGAACACATACCTTTCTTAACATATTCAAAGAGCATGCCATATGTCACCCATAAAGGATGGTTTATCAACTGACAAAGCACATTTCTAAGGAACATAAGGGTGCTATCAGTGTATGGTTAAGGAGGGGGTCTCCTTCATAATAAGAGACAAGGTCAAAGGCTCATGGCCCCTATTCAGATATGTCAATTCCAAGTCATTATGAACATATATGCCCAACAAATGATGACTTTGTAAAATATTGAAGTTAATAAAAGCTATGCCGAGTAGCTTGGATAAAATAATCTAGTGTAAGTGACTGCTGTTCATTTTTTGAGGTAAGTAGAGATAACCTCCGCTAATTTAGTCCCTATTACAAGGCCCAGCTCTTGGATAGTCTTCTCTCGAATCTTCTTCACTGATCCAAATTCAGTCAATAACTTCTCCGCGGTCTTCTCTCCTACCCCTGGAATCTGAGTAAGCTCAGTGCCTAAGGCATTTTTGGATCGTTGGTCTCTATGAAAGGTAATTGCAAAGCGGTGGGCTTCGTTCCTTAGGTGCTGAATAAGCTTCAGCGATTCTGACTTCTTATTAATATATAGAGGAATAGAATCTTCTGGGAAATAGATCTCCTCTAGTCTCTTTGCAATGCCTATCAAGGTTATCTTTTTCTCCAGTCCTAGGTCCTTAATGATCTCATACGCTGCACTGAGTTGGCCTTTACCACCATCTATGACTACTAACTGTGGAAGCGGCGCATTCTCTTCTTTTAGTCTTTTATATCTCCTATAGACGACTTCTTTCATAGAAGCAAAGTCATCAGGCCCTACTACAGTCTTGATATTAAACTTACGGTAATCCTTCTTAGAAGGTTTTGCATTTTTGAAGACTACACAGCTAGCTACAGGGTTAGTGCCTTGGATATTGGAATTATCAAAGCACTCGATATGGAAAGGCAAGACGTCCATCTCTAGATCGGACTGCATGGTCTTTAGAATTCTTTCTGCAGAGGTTTGCTTCTTGGTCTTGTTCATTTCATCCTTCCTTTTTTGGAGGATGAAATATTTAAGGTTTTTCTGAGCTAAGTCTAACAATTGCTTTTTATCTCCTCGCTGAGGGACCGTCAGCTGTACATTCTCTACCAGCAGCACTTCTCTAGGCACTATAACTTCTGGTGCGATGCTATGGAATTTTTCTCTAAGATAATTTATTGCAAAAGCTAAGAGCTCATCTTCATTATCATTAAGGTTCTTCTTGAGTTCTAGATTGTCAGAATTTATCAGTGCTCCATCTACTATCTTTAGATAGGCTACATAAGCCATATCTTCTTCTGACCGTATGGTAAATACATCACTATCCTTAATGGAGGAATTGACTACCGTAGACTTGGCTTGGTAATCGACTAGCGCTTCTAGTCTCTCTTTATACAACTGGGCTTTCTCAAATTCCAGAAGCTCAGCAGAACTAGCAATCTTACTCTTAAGGTAATCCTTTACAGGTTTTATTTGGCCTTTCAAGATATTTTTGATCTGTCGGATCTTTTCATCATACTCTTCCTCACTCTCGTATGCGACACAAGGTGCAAGACAGTTTTTTATATGATACTCTAGACAGACTTTAAATTTACTAGCTTCAATATTTTTCTGAGAAAGATCCAAGCTACACGTCCGAATCTTAAATAGCTTCTTGATGATATCTAGTATAATTCTAGCCCGATACTTAGAAGTGTAGGGACCAAAATAACTAGAACCGTCCTTCCATACCTGACGTGTAAAAAATACTCGTGGGAATCGTTCGTTCTTGACTACTATATAGGTATAGGTTTTGCCATCTTTAAGCGCCACATTATAGCGCGGCTGCAATTTTTTAATAAGTGTATTCTCAAGGAGTAAAGCATCTTGCTCAGTCTCTACTACAGTGTACTCCAGTTTGACTGCATTCTTCACTAGAGTCTTAGTCTTGAAAGCTTGATGTTTCTTTTCTCCAAAGTATGAAGAGATCCGCTTCTTTAGATTCTTGGCCTTACCGACATAGATGACTACATCCTTTGCATCTATATACCTGTATACCCCGGGTTCATGAGGCAACTGTGGTGCGAGCTCCTTGTAGTCTTCTGTAGTCACAAAACGAAGATAATTAGATTATGGAAGTAGCATGCCTGCTAGCTATCTGGAAATTCTGCTTTGATGCCCTTAAGCAAATAGAATGCAGCCTTGGGGTTAGTAGCCAAAGGAACATTATGCACATCACACTGCCTCATCAGCATTTGCACATCTGGCTCATGAGGATGCTTATCTAGAGGATCTCGGAAGAAAATAACTAAGTCTATTTTTTCTGTTGCTACCAATGCCGCTATTTGCGCATCACCTCCCAGAGGCCCTGAAAGTAAAATCTGAACTGAATACCCTTCCTTTTGTATCTTGGAACCAGTAGTCCCTGTGGCATAGATAGTGGCATCATCCAAAAAAGAATGATTTCTAGCCACAAAGGACACCATCTCAGCTTTCTTCCCATCATGTGCTATAAGCGCAATATTTAACTTCATTTATTTCTGTTATTGGAGCAAAGTTAAATAACTTAACTTTGATATATCTGATTAATACAACTCTTGTTCAAATGGAAAATAAAAATACGCCTATTGACCTTGGACTGAATAGCTACCTCAATGAGGAAGGACGAATTATTAGACTGCCTGGCAAGAGGCAAAAGAAGAAACTGGACTTAATGATTCTGTTTTTTGCAAATAAATTCGAGAAAGAAAAAGAATACTCAGAAGCAGAAGTCAATGATATCCTAACTCAATATCACACCTTTAATGATCCAGCAACCTTAAGACGATTACTCATCGGCACTCAAACCATGAAAAGAACTACTGATGGTAGAAGGTATTGGCTAAACGTTAATTAAGCGCAATCATTAATCGTCGCTATCTGATCCTGTGGCGAAGTCAATATTTCTCATTAGACCTTTATAACCCGTTCGCTTTACTGCACTACCCTCAAATGCTTCTTCAAAAGCCTCTTCTTTCATATCTTGATTCAGTTGCAGATTTACGAGTTCCTCTCTGGGCAGAAAATCCTTTTCGTCATGCGCCTCTGAGAAGCGATTCCATGGACAGACATCTTGGCAAATATCACAACCAAAAACCCAATTCTCCATTTCAGGCTGAAACTCTGCCGGGAGCTTTTCATCCTTCAGTTCTATTGTTAGATAGCTGATACACCTAGAGGCGTCTAGCTCATAACCCGATTCCTTTATAGCTGCTGTAGGGCACGCATCTATACATTTAGTACAAGTACCACAGTAATCAGAAATAGGCTGATCATATTCTAATTCCTGATCTATAATCATCTCTGCGAGAAAGAAAAAAGACCCCTTCTTAGGATTTATAATAAGTGTATTCTTGCCTACCCAACCTAAGCCTGCTCGCTTAGCCCATTCCCGTTCCATGACAGGAGCACTGTCTACAAAGAAACGACCTTCGACTGGGCCAAAGCATTCATTCATTTCTTTGAAGAGCAGCTTTAATTTCTTTTTTATAACCTTATGGTAGTCTCTACCGTAAGCATACTTCGCCAGCTTAGCCTTCTCATTATGAATCTCTTCTTTTGGAAAATAGTTATAACTAAAACAGACTACAGATTTTGCCTGCTCTACTAGCAATCGGGGATCGGTTCGCTTATCGAAATGATTCTCCATGTAGCTCATCTTACCATGGTAGCCCTTGCTGAGCCAGTCCTTTAGTCTTTCAGCTTCCTCTGCTAGGAACTCTGCCTTAGCTATGCCTACTTCAGAAAAGCCATATTCTATTGCCTTTTGCTTGATCCACTTGGACTTCTCTATGGGGGTCAGCATTCCTAGCTCTGCTTTATCTCGTTCCAGGTACTATAAAGAGATTCTTGTGTCGGCTGATTATCTGGAATCGTCCTTAAAGGTTCTGTAGCTATTAGATGTTCGTGACAGTCAGCAGGTAAGGTCTGATACAACTGCGTACCCTTAGTCTTCCAAGCAATCATTTCATCTGTGACGGGCTTGATAACTTTGGCTGGGTTGCCTGCTATGAGGCTTCGATTCTCCCATTCGGAATTAGCTTTTAGAAAAGAGAGAGCACCTACGATGCATTCATCTCCTAGGATTACATTATCCATAATAACGGCATTCATACCCACTAGACAATTCTTACCGACTTGAGCTCCATGTATAATTGCACCATGTCCTATATGTGCCGATTCTGCTAGAGTAACTACTATGCCCGGAAACATATGAATCGTGCAGTTCTCCTGCACATTGCAACCATCTTTTATCACTATACCACCCCAGTCTCCTCTGATAGCTGCCCCGGGTCCAATGTATACATCTTTGCCTATGATTACATTACCAGTAACAGCCGCTAAGGGATGGACAAATGAGGACTCGTGTACTACTGGCGTAAAGCCTTTGAATGCATATATCATGGAAGCAAGATAAAGCAAGCACTACGAGAATCAAAGCTTACACAGTGACTACTTTCTAATTTACCTTTCTGCCTGAAGCAGTTTCTTTTTTGACCACTGATTTTCTAGCCTTTCTAAGATCTACCATTAAGGCCGCATAAGCACTTTCAGTATTGGTAAAATATTCTGCGTTATCATAGGTTACTATACCACCCTGGCCTCTAGCTTTCCACTCCTTAGCCCTTAGTGTATAACGACCTCTAGTTTTCTTTCCTGGGCCGAACATGAGATAAGCCCCAGAATCATCAAAACTCACTGCATATCGATCTTCTTTAGGGGAAAATATCAGAGTACCTGGTGTCCCTGCTTTGATCGTGATCTCATCTACCTTTCGTCTACTTTTGATTTTTATCTGGCCATCTTCTATAGTAGAATTCCCTCCTTCTAGACTCCTATATAACTGTATATCCTGAGAGACATAAAATTGGATTCTCTTCAGTTCAGCTTCACTCCAGCCATATTCGTCATATAGATTCTGGGTAAAGTATGTCAGTTGTTTTCCACATGAACTAAAAAGGAGAGTAAGTATAAATAACGTGAAGATTCTTGCTGATGCTTTCATGTCGATAGGTTTATATAATTAATAAAAGCGTATAGCTTCTTGGATAAGAAAGTTATAATAGAGTTTAATCAGTATTAGATTCTTAAGACTTTTTAACTAGAGGATTAACATGGAATTAACCAGAATGGTGGCATCTTATTATTGAAGGTCGCCAATCCCGGCTCTTAGTCAGCTTAGCGTTTTGCCTTAAAGAAGTTCTTCAGCATTTCCGAGCATCTCTCATTTTGTATGCCGAACTCTAACTTGGTAGAGGGATGGAGCAGTTCTTTTCCATATTTCATAAATCCCCCTTTGTCATCTGAGGCCCCGTAGACCACTCTACCCAATCGTGCCCATTTTATAGCGCCAGCACACATTACACAAGGCTCTAAGGTGACATATAGAGTGCAATCCTCAAGATATTTACTTCCTAGATAATTAGAGGCTGCTGTGATGGCCAGTATCTCCGCATGGGCAGTAATATCATGCAGCTTTTCTACGTGGTTATGCGCCTTGGCAATCACCGCATTGTTACAGACGATAACTGCGCCTACTGGAACCTCACCCAGACTAGCAGCGGTCTCAGCCTCTTGGATGGCCTTTTTCATAAAATTATCATCTGAAAATACTGTAAGCATACTCTCTAATAAGGGATTATAAATATGAAGCTGTAAAAATATAAGAGAATTAAAATTCAATTCATTTTTAAGCAGGATTATTTGAGGCAGTTTTAATAGATTTGCACATGGAAACAAACTTTTCAACACAATTCAGAGAAGCCCTCACATTCGATGACGTCCTTCTTGTTCCTGCTTATTCTGATGTCTTACCGAATGAAGTAAATCTTCAGACCAGAATCACTAAAGATCTTAAGATAAATATCCCAGTAGTCTCTGCGGCTATGGATACTGTTACAGAATATAGGCTAGCCATAGCAATGGCTAGAGCTGGAGGCATAGGTCTAGTGCATAAGAATATGTCTATAGATCAGCAGGCAGAACATGTAAGAAAGGTAAAGCGATCAGAAAGTGGTATGATCATAGATCCTGTGACCTTATCTATAGATGCAAAAGTGTCAGATGCACAGAAACTCATGAACACTTATAAGATAGGCGGTATCCCAGTCGTAGATGACCAGAGCCAGCTGATAGGTATTCTGACTAATAGAGATCTAAGATTCGAAACCAATAACGACAAGCCTATAAAGAGTCTGATGACAGTGGAAAATCTTATCACAGCTCCTCAGGGGACAACGCTGAAAGAAGCACAAGACATTCTCCAGAAACATAAGATAGAAAAGCTCCCTGTCGTCGATGATAATAAAAAGCTAGTAGGCCTGATTACCTACAAGGATATCATGAAGGTAAAAGACTATCCTAACTCAGCAAAAGATAGTCATGGACGTCTAATCGTAGGTGCAGCAGTAGGTATTGCAAAAGATACCATGGATAGAGTCCAAGCTCTAGTCAATGTGGATGTGGATGTGATTACCGTAGATACAGCACATGGTCACTCACAAGGTGTCCTAAATATGGTTACGAGTATTAAAAATCATTTTCCAGATCTACAAGTGATCGGAGGCAATATTGCAACTGCAGAAGCAGCCAAAGCACTTGCAGATGCAGGAGCAGATGCTGTAAAAGTCGGGATAGGACCAGGAAGTATCTGCACGACACGTATAGTAGCAGGTGTGGGAGTACCCCAACTCAGTGCTATCATGAATGCCGCAGAAGGTCTCAAAGGTACCGGCGTTCCTATCATCGGTGATGGAGGCATAAAGTACACAGGAGATATCGGCAAGGCCATAGCCGCCGGAGCAGACTGCATAATGGCTGGTTCTCTATTTGCAGGAACAGAAGAAGCTCCTGGAGAAACGATACTGTTCCAAGGAAGAAAATTCAAAGTCTACCGAGGTATGGGATCTTTAGGAGCTATGCAGCAGGGATCAAAAGACAGATATTTCCAAGAGGAAGAAGATAATGTTAGAAAACTGGTACCAGAAGGAATAGAGGGCAGATTACCCTTCAAAGGTACTGTGGCTGAAGTAATGGTTCAGTACATAGGTGGTCTGAGAGCAGGAATGGGCTATGTAGGCGCTGCAAATATAGAGGCCCTCAAAAATGCCCAAATGGTAAAAATGTCAGCTGCAGGAATACATGAGAGTCATCCTCACAACATCACAATTACTAAGGAGGCGCCTAACTATACAAGATAAGAATAGGTAACTGTTACTATTCTAAAAGTCTAGTAGGTGACCAATTATCAACTCCCGAATAAGTTAAAGTCTCAACATTGAAGCTTTATTATATATAATTTTGTCCGCTGAAGAACAGAATTATGTTAAAAGTATATTTAAGCGGTATTTTGATGTCCTTATTGTTCATCATCGCCTGTAATAGTGACGGAAATATTAACCCTTCAGAGCATCTGGATAAAGACGCTGAGCTCACCTTTATGCTAGAAGACTTAGGAGGAAGCCTTGCTCACTATACACTGCCATCTCTCTACTCTGAAATACCTCAAGATCCCAAAAACCCACTTACAAGAACAAAGGTGGAATTGGGTAAACTGTTGTTCCACGAAACAGCACTGGGTATAAAACCAGAATTTCCCGAAACTATAAATACTTATTCTTGCGCCTCCTGTCACCATGCTGCTGCCGGCTTCCAGGCCAATGTGCCACAGGGGATCGGTGATGGTGGATTAGGATTTGGTCTCGCAGGAGAAGGAAGAATATTCAATCCACTTTGTTCAAAAGAACTTATGGATGTGCAACCAATCAGAACACCTTCTGCACTAAATATTGCTTTCCAGACCAATGTTCTATGGAACGGTCAGTTTGGTGGTACTGCGCTCAATGAAGGCACAGAAGCCCAATGGAAAGAAGATACACCTCTAGCTGTAAACAAGTTAGGATTCGAAGGTACTGAGACACAAGCTATCGCTGGTCTAGATGTACATAGATTCGGTCTTTCTATAGATGAAGAATTTATTTCTTCTACAGCATATAAAGAACTCTTTGACCTTGCCTTCTTTAATATCCCTGAAGATGAAAGATATACACTAGTCAATGCGGGCCTAGCTATTGCAACTTATGAGAGAACATTATTGGCAACAGAAAGCCCTTTCCAAAGATGGCTCAAAGGCGAAAAGTCAGCGATGACTGAAAACCAAAAAAGTGGTGCTGTCATTTTCTTCAAGCATGGCTGCGGTAAGTGCCATGATGGACCAGCATTGAACTCAATGGAATTTCATGCTTTAGGAATGAAAGACCTTGTAGATAATTCTGTTAGTATCAATACCGCTATAACGGATAATGTAAATCTGGGTAGAGGTGGATTTACCAAGGTGGATGCTGACAACTATAAATTCAAAGTACCACAACTTTATAATCTTAAAGACTCTCCTTTCCTGGGGCATGGTAGTTCTTTCAGTTCTGTAGAAGAAGTCATTAGATATAAGAATAATGCACTGGCGGAAAACGAGAGAGTACCTGAAGATGCTTTATCAGAAGACTTTATACCTCTAGATCTTAATGAGCTGCAAATAAGATTACTCACTGACTTCATAGAGAATGCACTCTACGATCCTAATCTAGAAAGATACAATCCGACGTCTTTGCCCTCAGGCAATTGCTTTCCTAACAACGACGTGTTATCTAGAGTAGACTTAGGTTGTATATAGTCTTAGAAAGAAAACTATAAGCTCGGGATACTGATAGCCAAAGCTGCCATAGGTCCTCCTGTATGCATCTCTCCAAGAAAGTAAATGCTCAATCAAGGTGTAGTCCTAATCACAGGACACATCAGGATTCTACAGCTTTTACAAGTCTTAGATTAAAGGCTAATTGTCGCTATTATGCAGCCTCACACAGTAGTTAATTTGTTACTTTGTAGGTATGATAAATAGAGCTCTATATTCTTTCCTGACTCTGTTGTTATTGGGTTTCTGCAGTACGATACTTGCGCAAGAAGTCCCTATAAAGAGTTACACAATTAATGCTGCTGGACAAGCAGAAATAGGAATAGATACTGAGGCGGATCATTACTACCTGCTCTATGCTTCGGAGACTGGTGATTATCAGATGCCCACAAGAATGGTCATCGGTGATGGTAACCCTACAATTATCACAGAGGCTCTGGCCGCTTATGAGGAGGCTGCCTACTCTGTAATCAAAGTACCTCTAGCTACCCCACTAGATGTAGATAACGATGGCATAAATGATCTCATCGAATATGAACAAGCCAATGCTTTGAGTCCATTCAATCCAGGCTACCAAGTTCCGTATGAAGATGGTGTCGTCCACTTGGGATCAGAGGAGACATTTCATGATCTATCATTTAGACGTCGTATAGATGTCTTTGGAGATACGCTAGAAAATCTAGAGGTTATAAAATTCTACCTGGTAGATGATGGCCTCACTACGATGCTGTTTTTCCTAAACTCTAACAGTCATATAAATCATGCAGATTTTGAAGCTGCGGCTTCCTTACCGAGTCCACTCAACACCACTCATTTCAGAGGGCAGATTGTCTTCCACCCCGATATCATGGCGGCCTCAGGCAAGAATGGCACTTACAGATTTAGATTTCAGCCTAATGATCGTTTCCCTTTTGAGCGAATACAACAAGTACAAGAATTACTTGCAGCCAATATGCCTTTTCTAGAAAACAACTTTTGTTACTACCCTATGCCCGCTGCTCTAGATGTGGTAGAAATGGAAATGAGTCTCTATGATAATTCCAGAGTCTGCTTACTCTACGAAAGTGATCTTTATGCAGACTTTGATTACCTCCCGTTCAATCTAGAGGAAGGTTACGGTATCCTAACCATACTCAATCCTGGCGAAGAACCCAACCCAAGAGACGTCGTCATACTAGAGCAACTACCCAATGACCTCTCAAGGATAGCAGGGATCATCAGTACTGTACCACAGACACCACTATCACATATTAACCTCCGAGCGATACAAGACAAAGCGCCAAATGCATTCGTCAGATCTGTATTGGATTCTGCGAGAATAGCAGACCTCTTAGACAAATTCGTGTACTACAAAACTGAGCCCTCTTCTTTTACTCTAGCTGAAAGTACTCGAGAAGCAGTGGATGCCTACTTTGAAGATCTACGTCCTAAGAGTACTCAATTTCCACTTAGGGATTTGTCACAGCAAGCTATCCTTCCATTAGAAGAAATAAACTTTGAAGACTCAGATAAATTTGGTGTCAAGTGTACCAATGTCGCAGTTATGCACCAATTTAATTTTGAGGACGGCACCATTCCTGACGGATACGGCGTACCGTTCTACTTCTATGATGAATTCATGAAGCACAATGGATTCTATGATCTCATTACAGAACTCTTCAATGATAATCAATTCAATTCTGATCTAGACTATCAGAAAGAAGCACTAAAGGACTTTAGAGACAGCATCAAAGATGGTGACATGCCTGACTGGATGCTCGCAGAACTAGATGAAATGCACAAGTCGTTTCCTCAGGGTACTTCTGTAAGATGTCGGTCTAGCACTAACAATGAAGACTTACCAGGTTTTTCTGGCGCAGGTCTCTATGACTCTAAAACCCAACATCCTGACGAGGGGCACATCGCAAAGTCTATCAAGCAAGTGTACGCGAGCATCTGGAATTTTCGCGCTTTCGAAGAAAGATCTTTCTATAGAATAGATCATCTTCAGACAGCAATGGGAGTCCTATGTCACCCCAACTACTCTAACGAAAAAGCCAATGGTGTCGCCGTCACAACCGATCCTATCTACGAAACTGATGACAGCTACTATGTCAATACCCAACTAGGAGAAGATCTGGTTACTAATCCAAATGCCAACTCTATACCCGAAGAACTCATCTTACCACTAGATACCAGTATTGCTAACTACATACTGCTGAGATCTTCTAATCAAGTCAATAGTGGTGAACTACTATTGAGTGAAGCTCAGATCAATCTACTCCGCGATTATATGAAAGTCATCCATGACGAATTCGAACTACTCTACGAGGCAGATGATCACGAAGACTTTGCTATGGAAATAGAATTTAAAATAACAGAGGAGAATCAACTGAGTATAAAACAAGCAAGACCTTGGAGTGATTTTAGACGTGGTGTCAGCACAGAAGAACATCCAGAAAAAGCCATAAGCTACAGACTTTCAGTACTGCAAAACCCTGTTCAGACCCACTCGAAGATTCACCTCTACTTGGACAAGAGTCACAAGGTAGAGTACAGCCTCTACTACCCAACTGGTGAGCTTTTGTATCAATCAGATAGCTATAGTCTGAAATCAGGTCAACACCTTTTGCCACTAGGTGATATAATGAACAAATTTGCAGCAAGCTCATATCTTCTTTCTATCAGATTAGATAACCAGATAGAAAACCTCTGGCTGACAAAATTTACTAATCAATAAATCTTTCAAGATCCTGAGGAGCAGGCACAAGGCACTTTTCCTTTGTCTTACCGAACCATCCATATCTATTTCGGGCGATCCATTTGTAGATAGTATTCCGGATAAAGCCAGGCACGAGTTTCAGCACTAATAAGGCTTTGAGAGGCCACTTCAAATGCTCTACGATTGCCAGAGCCGCAGCACTTTCCTTGAGCAATCCTTTGGACTTAGAATAGTAGAAGATAGAATCGTCATAAGGTTGCAGTGCATGAGTGGCTAATATCTGCCTAGCATAGCTACTTTCTGTGGTGGTAAATACAAGTGCTTTATCACTTTCATTTCTGAGTATAAACTGAATAGACCGACTACACAGCTTACACTGTCCATCGTATATCACCAAAGGTCTATTAGTTATCAATGTACTCATGCTCTAAAGGTATAACAAACATTAGCTCCTGCTGACACCTTAATAAATTACAATTCAACTCAGATTGTTTACAGGTCAGCTGAAATGCCTTTCATCCCTACTTGAATAATCGATTGAAGATAGAGGTCAAGACCACGCTAGACGACCCAATCATTGTATGTAGGGAAAAGGTAAAATAATTTATGGATTGGATAGATTCTTAGAGAAATTGTTACGTATACCTCATTTAATTTAATAAAGTCACTGATCCTACCAGGACCTTTGATTCCCCTTCTACAAAATCCAGATTTATCAGATATGTATAAACACCTGGCAGTGCACCCTCACCATTCCACTCTTCTCCACTGAAGATTATATTTCCCCACCTATCATAGATCAGAATTTCTACTTGTTGTAGTAGTCCCTCTGCTGCAAAGGGCTTGAACACATTATCGACTCCGGCTGAATTTAAACTAATAGTATTAGGCACATATACACCAAAGTTAGCAAGACGCAAGAGCACAAGACTATCACAGTTTTGAGAAGAATCTAGTGTAAGAGGATACTCCCCAGGCTCTGAGAACGACATACCTTCATATGCATAGGAGTTGCCTTCGACTATGGAGACTTCTACGGTATCATATTCTATTCCTATAGTTTCTATTTCTAACGCTACTATGCTATCACAGTTATTGGCAGAAGGGAAAGTATCCAGATAGAAGCCAGACTCTGTAAGTGTTGCTTCACCAAATGAGTAACTTTCTCCCTGACAGAGTACCACTCTTTCTATCTCACTAATTACAGGTATGTTATAGTCGAAAGAGGTAGACAACCGACAGCGCCCATCATCAGCAATTCGTATCTGGTAATTACCTTCTCCATACATGTTTCGTAGAGATGAGAAAATCTCTCCTTCTAAGGCCACACCACCTAAGTACCATTGATAATCAAAGTCGGCATTAAACGGAACGGAAAGGCTGTATTGCTCTGAACAGGGATGGTTTTCATCTGATACCCTTAGATCAAAGGCTCCAAAATTATTCAGTATCAGATTATCAAAAAAGTAATAGAGACTTACAGGAGATGAAACAGGCGGACAATCTGGACCTATGGCAATGGCAGCTATGTCGAAATCAGGTGTAATCTCTAATGAAGTATTGACCCAGCTATTACCAGACCCACCATCTACTCTTACTTGAGCCAGTTTCTGCCAATTGGGACTATTAGTCGGGCAACCAAAAGTTTCATCGCCTACTCCAAAGGGTAAGAACTGACAATCTGCTGTACCGAAGAATGATATATTAATTCCAGGCGACACCTCTCTGTTTACAAAGCCGACATCGAATTGAAATTTGTACAGGCTATCCTTGAGCAAAGGACTCAAGAGACAAGCGCCAGCATATTCCTTCCAGTAGGGTTCTGGATTATTATTACGGACTCTACCATCTCTGAAACCCATAATTCCTTCACCATCTGGAAAGGGCCTCGGAGGCGGAAATTGTTCCCACCCTAACCAATTACAAGTGTGAATAAAATCAGTAGTCGGCTCGGAAGCTTGAATCCAATCTGTAGCACAATCTAGCTGACTGCGAGAATCGGGACAACAATTCATTTCCTCAAAAGAAGGGTTGGGAATGAAAGACACGGCATCTATCAGCTCACAGGGACAGTCATCATCATTAAGATCTACTAGAGTATCATTATCGTCATCGATACCATTATCACAGATCTCTACCTGTGCCAGTAAAGCTGCTGGAAAAATGATAACGCTTATTACTAGTAACCGAAGCATCCGAATTCTATCTAAAGTTCTAATTCCAACTTATAGATTATAAGTCCATATTAAAATACTAAAAAAGCTAAAGCTTACTGGACCAGATTCAGTAATAGGTCTAATAAATATATAAATGTCAGATAGATCAAAATGACATTATTATACTTTATAGCAGAAAAGATGTAGTGCAGAGGCAAACATTCATCGATAATTAGAACCCTTTTGTCGCAAAAGCAGAGCCTACAACATTGAATTTATGTTATATTTGGAACTATGTTAAGCATAGTACCATTTATAACACTACTGAAGGTAAATTATGAATATTAATAACACAAAAGCACAAATGAGAAAAGGACTACTAGAGCTCTGTGTGCTCTCTATAATAGATAAAGTAGAAATGTATCCTTCCGATATCATTACCAAACTGAAGGACGCCAAAATGATCGTCGTAGAGGGCACTTTATATCCTCTGCTGAATAGACTACTCAAAGGAGATCTCGTCAGCTACAATTGGAAAGAATCCAATTCAGGACCACCTCGTAAATATTACATGATTACTGCATCAGGTAAGACAGCACTGAAAGAATTAAAATCAACATGGAAAGAAATGGAAGCTGCAGTCAATAATGCAGTAAGCTAAAGAACCATCTATAAAACAAAACCAATAAACATTAGAAATGAAAAAAGTAGAAAACATAAACTTGGGTGGCAAGCAGTTCACAATAGATACAGATGCCTATACCGATCTAGATAACTACCTTAATTCTATAGAGAGAAGATTTGCCGGATCATCAGGCTCAGATGATATAATTTTTGATATAGAATCTAGGCTGGCAGAGTTATTCGAAGAAAATGAACGGGGCTCTTCTATAATAACCTTAGAAAAAGTCAGGCAAGTCAAATTGATTATGGGGACACCAAGTGACTTTGATTCTTCAGATACTCACTCTGTCTATGAGGCAGATCACAGAGATACAAAGAGACTCTTTAGAGACCCAGATCAAAAGGTTGTCGCAGGAGTAGCATCAGGACTATCAGCTTACTATGGCTTTAGCTCACCTGCTATATTCAGAATTCTATTTGTATTACTTGCTATGGTAGGTATCGGCATTCTACCGTACATCTTGCTATGGCTTTTTGTACCTATTGCTAAGACCTCTAGTGATCGCTTAGCCATGCATGGGGAGAAAATAAACATAGAAACCATAGCTAATTCTGTAGAAGAGAGCATAACAGATATCAAAGATACGTTAGAAGACCTTCACAAGAATATAAAGCAGAAAATGTCCTAAGCCGTTCACTCAATAGCCGATGCTGACTTTACTCATTATTACCATCATCAAAACATCACGAAAATGGAAACGCTGACCAGACTTATCATCAGACTCATCCTTAATGGATCAATAATAAATTTTCTCTGAGAGGAATAGGCCTCTAGAATGGATACCGTCTAAGCTATACCTTCCTGTAACGATTTATGCCCTGCATCAAGTAAGGCTCGGACTGCATTGTCATCAGCTGCATGTGCATAGACTCTCAGTACAGGTTCTGTCCCTGAAGGTCTGACCATCAACCATTCATCCTCTGAGAGGTAAAATTTATAGCCATCTATATCTTCAGTCCTGATGACGGACTTGCCACCGATAGAGGTAATCTGTCCATTCTTACATTTGTCCATGATAGCCCACTTCTTGCTTTCTTCTATATGTAGGTCATCTCTATCGAACTTAAATGAGCCGACTTTAGCATAGATATCCTGGACCAGTTCTTCTAGAGTCTTACCCGTCTTGGCCATGAATTCCATAATCACTAGACCTATCCAGATGCCGTCTCTTTCTTTGATATGGCCTTTGACGGCTAGTCCACCTGACTCTTCCCCTCCTACTAGCACATCTTCTTGAGTCATTATCTCAGCGATATATTTGAATCCGATTTTGGTAACTTCTAGATCCAAGCCATATTGCTTAGCTAGCTGGACCATCTTATTCGTCACTGAGAAAGTGATGATTACCTTACCGTCGTACTTCTTGTGCTCTTTCATATAGTAGAGCAGTAGTAAGAGTATATGATGAGAATCCACGAATTCTCCTTTGGCGTTATATAGTCCTATTCTATCTGCATCTCCATCATTGGCAAGACCGATATTGAGTTCATCGCTCTTCTTAAGAGCCTCAGATAGTTCCTTCAGGTTTCTATGTATAGGCTCTGGTGCTTGTCCCTTGAATGAAGGGTTATAATCACAATGCAACAGATAAGCCTCAGGAAACAATCTTCTTATCACATTCTGCCCAGCACCATACATGGCATCATAGGCCAGATTTATATTAGAATTTCTGATTAGGTCTAGGTCAAAGTTTTCTTCGACATGCTTAATGTATAGATCTTCAAGATTGATATACTCTATTAATCCTTTACTGGCATACTCATCTAGTGATAATAACTTCCCTAGAGGTGAATCTGGAATGATAGATTCCACATCGGCTATATCTTTAGGAATAGTAGGACCTCCATACGCAGACTTCAGCTTGAAGCCATTATAACTTGGTGGATTATGACTAGCGGTAATCACTATCCCCATATCCGCTTCTTGCTTGACGACACCTAGAGAGACCATCGGAGTAGACACAAAGTTCTTATCATAGTAGACTTTGATACCAAAGTTGCAAAGAACTTGTACGGCAGTCTCACTAAACATGGATCCTCCAAAACGGCAATCGTAGCCGACTACAGCCTTAGACATTCCTTTACTTTGCATCCATCGGGCGGTTGCCTCTGAGACACGTTTTACATTTTGTACAGTATAATCTTTGGCGATTATGGCTCTCCAACCATCTGTTCCAAACTTTATCTCCCCTGCATTCATATAATAATTGTTTTCCTCTACTTGTAAGTCTCTATCTCTATAATACAAGAAACTATAAATTATTGACTATTACAATCTTCGTATTGGCAAAAACAAAATAATGTTACGAATGGATAAGTTTCAACATATTATAAATAATTATAATATGTATTTTTGCACTGTATGGTAGATAACTATAGGCATAAAGGGCTCCGTAAGCAATTAGTAGAACTGATAGCCTCTAAAGGGATAACCTCTAATGCTGTTCTTAGAGCTCTCAGTCAAGTGCCAAGACATCTCTTTCTAGACAAAGCCTTTGAGGAGCAGGCGTATAAGGATAAAGCCCTACCCATACTCGCTAATCAGACTATATCACAACCCTATACTGTTGCGTACCAGACAGAACTCCTAGATCCTCTGCCCACTGATAAAATCCTAGAGATAGGCACTGGCTCAGGCTATCAGGCTGCAGTGCTCTCTCATCTATGTAAGAAGATTTACTCTATAGAACGGCAAGAGCAATTATATAAGCATACCTCCGTACTGCTTAACTCTATTGGGTATACGAGTATTAGAACCTTATATGGAGATGGGTACCAGGGGGCACCAAGATTTGGGCCTTTCGACAAGATATTGGTGACTGCGGGAGCGACTTTTATTCCGCCGGCATTGATAACGCAACTCAAAGTCGGAGGCTACCTCGTCATTCCTCAGGGCAGTGGTACTATCAAAAAGATGATCAGAATCACTAAGACTTCAGAAGATGACTATGCTACAGAAGCATTTGGTGATTTCAAGTTTGTTCCTTTTCTGGAAGGGACTGTTACTGTCTAGCAGTATACTAGATCTTCTAGCACCTACATAAAAAAGAGGGACAGGTCTCCACCCATCCCTCACTCATTACTCAATCTACTTCACCAAAACTTTATCAGGTATAACTCAGGTCGTTATAACAGTCTATATTCATTTAGTCCAATTGTCCAAATACATCTTTAAGCAGTGGACTGGTTCTTTGGTTGACATCTTTTCGTATTCCTCCTTCCTTGACCTGTATCAAGCTGAACAAGCCATCTAGGGCCTTATTGTTCACATGGTCATCTAAGTCAGGATTGATATCTTTAGTCAGAGGTATACTGTTATATTTCCTGACGACACTGTTCCAATACTTCGTTGCATCCACCTCCGCTAGGGACTCTTGGATCAGTGGCATAAAGGTCTTGTATAAGGTATTTCTAGAGCTGCCCTCTAAGTACCTAGTAGCAGCATCCTCCTCTCCAAACAAGATGTCTTTTGCATCCCTAATCGTCATAGACTTTATAGCATCGACAAAAATCGGCGTCGCTTTCTTAGTGGCTAATTCCGCTGCCGCATTCATTTTTGCGATAAGCTTATCTTCTACATCTTGAAACCCAGGGACCATCTTTAGCTTACTGATAACTTTAGTGGCCTCATCTGGAATGAGCACCCTGTAAGGGCTTTCTAGAAAACCATCTTTAGCAGATAAATTTGTGACGGCTTCATCTACTCCCTTAGTCAGTGCTTCTTTAAGACCTCCCGAGATATCTAATGCACTATCGTCGCCATTGGCCATATTCTTTATAGTACTAGCAGATTCTTTGGCTTTATTAAGCAGGTTGCCTAATTGTGCCTCGGCACTGGTCAGACAGAAGAAGCTTATGAGGGTAGAAAGAATTAGATATTTCATATTTCAGTTTGTTCGTTATGTGTATAACACTATTAAAGGCATGAATAGAAGCCTATTAACCAAAATTAAGAATGATTTAACAGCAAGATGTAAGGTCTAGAGGCCTAAATGGGCTCGCAGGCCCAGTTCCACGTAGTAAAAGGTGGAATACTATTTGAACTAAATATCGAAATAAGAATATCCCTATGACAGATACATATATAAGAACCAGTAGAGCTCAATTATCGAGAGCGGCCATCCATCGTCTATACATAGCGATGCGACATTTATTTATTAGGGGTTCTTATAAGCCGCTGGGAGTCTCTGGAGAGGCGATAAAAGATGCACTCTTGGAACTAGAGCCAGAAATATATGGATCTATAGCAGATCCAGAAAGAGCAGAGATTAGTGGCCTCTTATACATCTTTCAAAGATTGCCACAGGGTATAGAGGAATGTAGATTTATAAGATTAATCAGTAGAGAGGGCTATGAAACTTCAAAGTTTAAAGCTATTCTTCCTGCTAAGAGGAGAAGAAATTGCTACCGTATAGATGACCTACAGATGTATATAGAGATGAGTAGAGGGGGCAGTGATATCTATGATGTCTTGACTCATCTAACCTTCATGTACATAGAGGCTGAGAAGATCAGAAATCATGCGCTAGATCATAGAGGACGAAAAAGAAGAGAATGGAATAACCTAGAAGATATCGTCAAGAAAATAAAAGCTCAGAAAAAATTCAATAAAGAATTAGGGATTACTCATCTCAGTACCCTACTCGGGAGAACTTATGAAGAGACGGCCTCAGCCGTTAAGGTTTTTGATAATGCTTCTAAGGTCAATAGCTTATTCAATATCGTCTACTGGCTAGGCAATCACAGTATAGAGGAAGAGCTCAATAATTTAGATAGAGAAATCTCCTTTTCTTCTACACTGAGAGACAAGCTAGGCCGTCATATCTTCGGAACTATCTGGGCTCAGAATATCAAATCGCATTTACAAGACCTAGGTCTACTCGATAGACAGATTCATATAGTAAGTGCCAATATGCATAGTGTTAAAAATTCGCTCTATGCTACAGCAGCTCTCCAAGCAAAAAGCAAAAAACCAAACTTTGAAAAACTAACGGAAGCTCTATCAAAAGAATCCAACAAGGCTAAGAATCTAAAAGTGCGAGACCATGCACTCAAAAATGGCATGACAGAAATACCAGATACCTCCGGGGCAAATATCGCAGTCCAAATCATAGACTTAAGTAGAATAAATTCAAATTTATTACCTAAAGAACTAAAAGAAGTTGCTGACAAGAAGAGCAATCAGAAGAAAGTAATTATCGTCATGGATTATGCTTTTGGTGAGCAAGCATTTGAATGTATGGATGAGCTGCTCAAACCTTACGATAGTGACGAAAATACCAAAGTATATATGGACGTCAAGTCCGTAAATATTATGGGCAAGGCAGGAATTCTTGAGGGTAAAAAAGGGGATATCATGATTCCTACAGCACATGTCTTTGAAGGTTCGGCTGATAACTATTCGTTTATAAATTCGCTCTCAGCAAAAGATTTTAAAGATAAGGGTATCGACACTTACACTGGTCCTATGATCACTGTACTTGGAACCTCTCTTCAGAATAAAGATATACTCAGGTACTTCCTGAAATCATCATGGAAGGCAATCGGTCTAGAAATGGAGGGAGCTCATTACCAAAAAGCCATTCAGGCGGCTTCCAAAATCAGAAATAGTATAAAAAAGAAAGTCGTCATTCGATATGCCTATTATGCTTCGGATAATCCACTAGAAAGTGGTAGCACCTTAGCGTCAGGAGGACTAGGAATAGGAGGTGTAAAACCGACCTACGAAATTACCAAGGCTATTCTTAGAGGCATTCTGAGCTAGACTATTTTATGATGATACTGGCATAGTTAAGCTCTTCTTGATTTTCAAAATCAAATCCAAGTCTGTAGGTAGTATTGAGAAACATGCTTTTCCCTAGTATCACTTTATGTGAGCCTACTGGTAACATAAATTCTAATACCCCTTGCACATTGTAAATGAGGATAGAATTAATTTCACCTTGTGTATGGAGATGCAAGTTCTCATCTTCTTTGATATATTCTGCCGAAATAAACAGTTCAAAATCTTCTTTGGAATCTAGATACAATTCTAACTCTGCAGTCTTCAACAAAGCATAGCTTTCAGAAGTAGTAAAAGGTAGGACATTCAATGATGAGAAAAAGAAAAAGGCACTTACAATTAATGATTTTAGCATAGATATACTTTTATTACCAACTAGGTGCCCCCAATGAGGAAACACGAATTATATGGGCAATAAAAGTGGCGGGTATAAAACTATTAATTACAGGGATAAAGGTTATTAGTAAAGTAATATCGAATATTAATCCAAAGCCAGCTCAGGATCATACTACTAGATCAAACTGTAAGCTAGATGTCACTTTTTCTACAAGGGGAGGTGATCTGACCATCACTTACATGAAATGATAGTTACACATAAGCTTTTAGAACTTGAAGAACCCAGCTTCAGAAGCTGAGAACTGAACAAAAAAAGGTGACTACAATGCAGCCACCTTCTTAGATATATCTTTTGATCTAGATCTAGTCGCTTTGAATCTTAGATAGTAATCTTAGAAACTCTACATATAACCATACTAGAGTAAACAATAAGCCCATTCCAAAATACCACTCATAATGTTTAGGGATTTGCTGCTCTTCTCCTTTTTCGAAGTTATCGAAGTCCAATAATAAGTTCAGCGCTGCTACTCCTATAATAACAACAGTAATACCTATACCTAATGGCGTAGAATCATGGATGAATGGAACTTCAAAACCAACGTAGAACCCTACCCAACTAATAAGGTAGACAATCATGATAGCGCCTACAGCCATCGTTACTCCCATTCTAAATTTCTTAGTCACAGGAATAAGTCCAGACTTATGGACCATCATCATCGCCAATAGTGTCGCCATGGTCAGACTAGCTGCTTGGAAAATTATGCCTCCGTAAGAAGCGGCATACATTGCTGAGATAGAACCAACAAAAAGCCCCTTAAGTACTGCATACAAAGGTCCAGTGGTAGGTGCTAGATGGGGCTTAAAAGAAGTCAGCATAAAGACTGCTGCACCACCTAAGGCTCCTATCTGAGCAAAGAGTGAACTCGGATTCATGTAACTATAAAAAGATGTCAATAGCAGTAATCCAGCGAGCATCATGGTTTTATTTACCGCGCCGCTTACCGTCATAGTGGAGGTTTCTTCATAGAGTGGTCCTCCTGTTTTCTTTTTATCTATAGTTATAACCTTTGCTTTAGCGATAGTCTTATCATTAAGCATAGGATTATTTGATTTCATAAAGTTTCTCATGTGTCTTTCTTTATTTTAAGACGTGAATTATTGAAGGATGTAACCAGTAGATCTTGCTACTACCTCAGATTTTTATACTTTTCTATACTTTCTAGTATCTTTTGTCTTCTATTTTCTGGGCTTGGATGTGTACTTTGGAATTCTGGCACTTTACCTCCACCGCCACTGGCTTCTTCTAGGATATCCATGACATCTATCATTTCCATAGGGTCGTAGCCAGCTTCCATCATTAATCTGACCCCCCAATCATCCGATTCCAGCTCTTGATCTCTACCATACTTCATGCTCGCATACTGCCCTACTAGATTGGCAATGGACATCATAGAATAGTCACCACCGAACATCAACATTACGCTTTGCATTAGACCTTGAATAAAGCTTTGGCTGGCCATTCTCTCTCCTCCATGTCTGTGTATAACGTGCCCTATCTCATGCCCCATGACGCCTGCGAGTTGATCTTCACTCTGTAGCTTTCCAAATAAAGCCGCAGTAATAAAGCACTGCCCACCTGGTAGTGCAAAGGCATTAACGACTTGGTCATCAGCTAGCAGATGAAAGTCATAAGGGTATCCAGACTGTGATGCAATGGTGTTTTTTACCAGTCTCTCTCCTACTTCATCTACCAGATCCTGTGCTGCCTGATCAGGATGCAAGCCTCCATGCTGTGCCGCCATCTGTGGCGCGGACTGTAGTCCTAGTTGCACTTCTTCTTCTGGAGTCCAAGATATTCTCTGTGCCTCTCCTGTGAGAGGATTCATTTGTGTATTAGTGTAAAACTTGACGGCTTGGAATGCAGCCATCCCTAGACCCATAATAAGCATGAGCTTGAATCGTCCGCTACCTCCTCTACGGCCGTAGGTTTGTTGTTGTCTCCCTCCGTATTGAGGTTGTCTTCTTCCGTACATTATAAATTCTTAAGAAAGTTCTTTTTATATAACATCTGAACCTAAGAAATAAGTTCTGCTTTATGCCATATAAAATCTTATTAACAAATAGAGCATGTATCCAAACGCCAACCATATCGAATAATCGAGATCTGGCACAATCTTCATAAAATAACATACTACAATCACTGGTATAGTCCCCAGAGCAATCGCTATAAATGGATGTGCTAAGATTCTTGCTATGTATCCTACCGCATTAGAAAAACTCCAGACTTCAGGCACAATCCAAGGATTAATTACAATTGCAATAATTATCATGGCTACTACCATGAGCTTACTCCACCATTCCGTTCTAAAATCCATAATCTTACTTGCTTAGTTGATGACTAATTTCTTAGATATGAGCTGACCATCCAGTTCTATGCCTACTATATAGATTCCTGGAGCCCAGTTATCCAAGGTTATCCTCTTACTTACATAACCAGATAAAATGCCGAAATCCTTCTGGTATACATTTTGGCCATTGATATTTTGGATAGCAACATTGATACTGCTACTTGACTTAAGATCTATATCTATCGAGAGCATCTCTTGAGCAGGATTAGGATAGAGTACTAGCTTATCATAAGCCGCTTCATCTCTGGTAGAGGTGATACCACCTTCTAGTAGACCCGTAGATTCTGCATTGACTATTCTACCGGTGAGATTATCAATAAAGAGAGAGACCACATGGATATTCTCTACATCAAATTCATCTGGCACGTCATACACGTGAGTATAACTATACTGCTCACCAAGTTCTAGTGTTCTTATTAGACTGGCAGGCACGCCATTATATCCACCTAATATTTCTCTAGCGACATGATTATAGACCATCTGACTTGCTGGCACTGTGGAAGGCAGATTTTCATATCCCGCCATGGGTCCAAGAGCACCACCAGAATAAAAATTGACCTGAGCATATGCAGGATCATCACTAGTTACCCCATCCTCTGTGATGACTAACCCATAAGTATATAGACCACTTAACGGAATAGCAGGATCTACAGTAGTCGTCACAAATAATCTTCTTTGGAATGGTGAGTACTCCGTTTCATGACTTATAGCCGCCTCTGGTATATTTCTACTATTGCTCCTCAGAGCCATATAACTTTCGCCTGCAAGCGGAGATATATCTACACCTATCAAGGATCTATCTACATGACATAAGGGATAGCCGTCAAAAGCAGCGCCAGTGTCATATACATCATTAGTCATAGGATCTCCATTATGGATAGCGATTCCTATAAAGTTATCAGGATAATTCTCTGTAAGATTATCTAGCGTTACTGCTCCTCTTGGACAAAAACCACACCAGGTACCCGTACCCTCTTCGATGACCACCTTTCGAGTAGGAAAGAATGACATCTTTGTGACCGATTCAGTTCTAGTATTATTATCGAGATCGACATCTCCAGCTTTTACAACTGTTACTTTTACCTCAGCTGCTGTACCTATTTCTAGGTCAAAATCAGTTTCTAAATCAAAAGAAAAAGTACCGTTAGGCTCAATAGATTCATTACTGAATAAGAAATTTTCTACTTCATTGCCGACTTCTATTTCTAGATCAAAACCCTGAATAGATTGATTACTATTGTTACTTACTATCCCACTTACCTTGAGCTTCTCCGAAGCCAGTTGCTTGGAATCCATATTTAGGTCATAGAGTACTAGATCTTCATCATCTGCAGTAAGTGTACCATTGTATAGATCGGCTACCTCGGTATCTGTGAGCGCCACATTGAACATATACACTTCATCTAGATCGCCATTAAAGTACAGCTCGCTGGCATCTCCGTTACTTTGATAACCCAATCTAAACTCCACAGCAGTCTCTGCATAACTCTCTTCTACTTCCATAGAATTTACCAAGGCGCCATTTCTGTAAAGCTTTATCCTTTGCCCATCATAAGTAGCTACGTAGTGCACCCATTCATTGGTAGGCATCCTGGTAGGGTCTTCTATATTTCCTACAAAACAGTTCCACCGCATGGAGTTATTGGCTGGATTGATTCCTAGATAGTAACTTCCACTAGAGGCTTCCCACTTATTTATGATGGCCTTCCATTCTCCAGATGTTGCATTTTGTTTGATCCATCCAGCGACTGTTATTTGGCCTGTCATGTTCAGTTGATCTGGAAAAGGATAAGAAAGTCCGTTGTCAGTCAAGCTGATGGCCTGACCATCCTGACCTACTCGATCGGCACTAAATATAGGTGCAACCACAGCCTCTAGATGAAGCTTTGCTGGACCAGAATCGGTTATCGTTTCGTTATTGAAACTATAGTATGCACTAGGGGACTGACCATAAAGTCCAGCAAGCAAACAGACAATAAGAGCGGTGGTAGAGTAGATCTTCTTCATAAAGTTGATTATTTTATATCAGCAAAATAATCATTACTCTGACAAATCAGGCTATATTTTAACTCCAAAAGTCAGTACCAGCTTACTGAGATTCACCTCATTGTTTAGAAACAAATCTCTTTCTGGTATAGAAGCTTCGTATGGAATATAGCCTTCTCTTAGACTTCTATACTGGAAGGCGAGGTCTGTATAAAATTTATTACCCCTGTATCCTATGCCAGTTCCATAGATATTATCTGTCCCTAGCTCATTAGCAAAGGGCTTAAGTTGTGCGGTGAATCCTGCTCTCACACGATATCGTTTATAAGCCAGTTCTCCACCCAGTGAATAGCTCAGTCCTGAAGCTAAGTCATTCTGTAAAGTGAAGTTTTGCTGCTCTTCAAAATCAATATCTATTTGGCTAGGATTGTCCCCTCTAGTCAGATTAAATCTATTGGCGCCATAATCTTGGTACTGTAGATCTAGATTTAGAAAACCTTTGAGTTCATCAGTCTGCAGCAACCCACCTATACTTCCTGTAAATTTCATAGGCGTCCTGAGTCCATAACCAAAGGTACCTGTCGGAGACTCCACTAGTGGTGTTCCTAGACAATCGCCACAATCATACTGCATAGAAGTAAAAAACAAATCATCTAGCCTTAGATAGGTAGGAGACTGATACGCTAGACCTATTCTAAATTTATTCTTGAGACTGTAACCGATACCTGCTCTTGCATTGATCCCATAACCTGAAGTCGTCAGTGACTCATTGAAATTCAGTCTATTGAAACCTTCTGGGCTACCATCTATATCATTCTCTTCATAGAACTTGCTTTCTTCAAAAGAGATTAGCGGAACACCTATTCCGAAACCTAAACTCAAACCTGACTTCATCTTTCCACCCCATGAGAACTGTAGCTCATTGTAACTCCCTGATCGCTCTATAGTCTGCTCTTTACGAGTAATGTCTTCATCCAGCAAGTCTGAAAAATAAAATTCTCCCAAGTTATCATCAGGATCATCGAATATAGCTCCCGACTGGAAGGCCAGTTCAGACTCAAAATCATAGAAACCATCAAAGTTAGCCTGTCCAGCAAAGTACTCTGTTATAGAGCCAATACTTTCTGCCTCGTATGAATAAACTTGATTATAGTTAGTATACTGCTGGACACTAAAGGCAAAATTAGAGGTCACAAACTTCTCAGAGTAGGATGGTTTAGTATGTATGACTAAGGCTAGGTTTTCTATGAGTACTTGAGCTCCATCGTTAGAACTCCCTATCTGGGTACTACCTAATCTAGTGGTACTAGAAGGAATATTATATGATATAGATCCGGTAATCTCACTAGCCCTAAAATCTCCTATCCCTGCTACATTAATAGAAGTGATGCCGACATCTCCACCCATCGCACCAAAAGCATTTCCTGCGCCTAATACTCTAGCAGATCCTCCCGGAACTATGACTGAGTAGCGAATAGCATCTGTAACATTCTGAGCTATCACCAACTGAGTAGTCATAAGGAAAAGGAATAGACTTATTTTTTGTTTCATAATCGTTCTTTTGTCGGTCAGCAAATTGTAAATATAACCGTTGTTTTTGGGCTCTACTTTCTTCAGCAGATAGAATTCTTATCTCACTCTATTCTAGCTAACAATCCTTGGATACTGTTGTTCTCTGAACAATTTACTAGTTCGTATATGGCAAAAAAAAGGTGGGTAATAAAATTCATTACCCACCTCAATATATCTATTGAATGTATCTAGTATCTAATTGTGCCTATCGTCTTCTGCTACTTCTTGAGCTAGAAGATGATCCTCTTGAAGATCTAGATGAAGAACCTGAGCTTCTGAATGATCGGCTGCTACCAGAGTTACTTCGGAACGATTTGTTACCTGAAGACTTAAAGTTGCTTGATCTTCTAGAGCTGTTATTCTTGAATCTGCTAGAAGAATTAGATGATCTAGTAGATGTACTAGGTCTTGCACTTCTAGTTTTAGGTCTTGTGTTAGAACCTCTTGCTCCAGATGATGTTCTTGGAGTCTTACCTTCGTTTACTGAGGTCTTATATGATCTTGCTCTGTTAGAACTTCTATATCCTGTAGAAGCTCTTGTAGACCCTGATCTTCTTGCACCTCTGTAGTTTCCATTAGCATTTACTCCAGAGTTTCTATCTCTGTTGTTGAATACATTTACGCCTCTAGTCCCTCCTACTGGACAACCATATCCTCCTATTCTTCCTGCAGCTCCTACTGGTGCTCCAAAGCCTCCAAGACCTGCATTGTTAGCAAAACCGAAGCCTCCATTTGTGTATGGGTTGTAGAAACCATTATAGATAGATCCTGGGAATCCAAAGTTGAAAGAGATAAATGATCCTCTTCTGTATCTTCTGTTAGCCGTATTGATATATCTTCTTCCGAATCTATCGAAAGTGATGTATGTAGGACTATAGTAAGAGTAAAATGGATCGTAGAAAGCGTCATTAGCATAGTAGCTGTTATAGTAGTTATAACCAGCTGGTCTGCTGAATCTTCTTATTCTAGATGTATAATAGTTATCATATTCTGAATAATACTCGTATTCTCCATATGAGTCATATTCAGCATCATCGAAGTCATCAAGGGATGCATCGTCATATCCTGCTGCATCATCATAATGTACTTCTGTCGCCACATCATCTGATGTGTCAGTGTAGTATAGATCATCAAACTGTGCCGTAAGGCCTACAGAGCTGATCAAGAAAGCGAGGAGTGCTAATACATTCAAATTTTTCATAATTCTAGATTTTAGATATTCTATAAAAATTGTAGTTCTAATTTGATACTCCTAAGTTAGTTCATTTCTGCACTTCATTCAGTTAAAGGAGACTTAAGAAGCTGTTTAACATTGGTTAAAAGTTCTAACAATCAACATTTTGATCTACACTTATATAGACGAATAATAGTCTGCGAAGGTTCGAATTCGAGACTCAAAAAGGCGGTTTTAACTAAAATTTTCAAACTATGCATGGCTCTTAACAGTTTTTGAGGGGCTTTAACACTTTTTTTCAATTGATAATGGATAATGGATAATGGATAATTGATAATGGACAATTGATAATTAAAAATGGAGAGTTGAGAATGCCAATATCCGAAAGCTAAAGGCCAATAGCCAATTGCTAAGAGCCAATTGCCAATAAAAATGGGTAGTTCTTCAATTTTTTCACTTTCTAGGCATCAACTATGGATAACATTAAGGTAATAGAGGTATTCACAATAACTTCTAACACTTAAAAAGATATAAAAATGTTCAAGACAAGTATTACAGCACTATTTATCCTAGCCTCACTAGCTTCATGTACTGATTCAGTTACAGATCGATTGATCGACGACTATAGAGGGACAATGATTTGTTCTTCTCCTGTAGTATCCACGGATACCTATGACGATTGCACTGTTACAGAACTCAGTGGAGATAGAGTAGAAATCAACTTAGGGTTGAATCTAAGTATGACAGCTACCGTAAGTGAAGATGAAGCCTTAGTCATGGAGCCTTTCTCAGGTACTCTTGCTGGAGGAAATACAGTCAATCTACCCGAAGGCGTAGGTCAGTTTGAAATAGATACTATCTCAGGCACCACCACTCCTGTCAAGCTTATTAATATCTTTTTTACAGATAGTCTAGGTACTGATAATGCTTGTATCCTACAGCTGGTAGAGAAAACTTAATAAT
>CAKZVK010000032.1 GCA_937921825.1 uncultured Saprospiraceae bacterium | reverse complement strand
GAAAGAGTAGAGACAAAGAAAGCTGCCGTCAAAGAAATCAGAAAGTTTTTTGAGAAAACCAGTATTGCTCCAGATGATATAAATGGTTATCTCCAATCTATAAATTCTTCTGTCCTATCCCAGAAAGTAAAGTTGATGGGTATCCTTGCGAGACCTGGCATAGACATCACTAGTCTAAAAAAGGAATTTGGTCCACTCAATGATTTTCTGTCTCAATATGATCAAGAAATCATAGAAATGGCCGGTACAGATATCAAGTATGAAGGCTATATCGTCAAAGAAAAAGAGCTCGCCGAAAAGATGTTGCGTCTCGAAGATGTAAGATTACACAAGGGCATGGACTTCGATGAAATCACAGCACTCTCTGCTGAAGCCAGAGAAAAACTCAGAGAAATACAACCACGGACCATAGGCCAGGCCAGTAGAATAAGTGGTGTCAGTCCAAGTGATGTGAGCATCTTGCTAGTGCATGTAGGACGATAAAAGGATTCGCTCCTTAAGTTCTGAGATGAAGAAATGAAGAGATTGCTATTTCATTTCATTTACAATATCTTATGAGTATGAATGAGTTTAAAATCTTATGGATTCTCCTTGTTATTGCTTTTTGTGCTTGTAACGATGAGCCAGACTTAGACTGTATCATATCGAATCCAATAGAGATACCTTTCAATGGTGTAGATGATGATTGCAATCCTCTCACCTTGGATAATGATGCAGATCAAGATGGATATTCTGTAGACGATGACTGCGATGAAAATGCTTACCATATCAATCCAGGTCAAGTAGAAGTACCTTTTAATGGTATAGATGATGACTGTGACCCCACTACTCTAGATAATGATGCAGATCAAGACGGCTATTCTGTAGAGGATGATTGTGATGAAACTAATCCAGACATAAATCCAGGTGAAAAGGAAAGATATTATAATGGCATAGATGATGACTGTGACCCTAGTACTCCTGATGATGATGTAGATCAGGATGGCTACCTACATACTGAAGACTGTAATGACTTTGATCCTCTGGTCAACCCAGATATCAATGACAATACTGTCTATGATTGTAATAATAAAATTGGATGGTCAGAGCTTCAAAATAGAAGATGCGATTGTTATAAGAATCCCATATTGACAAGTGAAGAAATCAAAGAAAATCTACTCGGAACTTGGGAACTCCTGGCGATCAAACCTGAGTGGGATCCCAAAGTATACTATTCTTGTCTCAAACTTAAAATTTCTACAGATTCTATCACCATTGACAACCTCTATACTGGTATAGAGCAGACTGTCGCTTATGAATTTATTACCGCAGAAAATGGAATCTCCAAACTTGATTTAGAAGATCCAGAGTTAGAGAGAACTTTAGGTCCAAGACACTATTGCAAAAACTTAATGTTCGGTACTGGAGGCTGGGCAGATGGCGATATTTATTTTTATCAGAAAGTAGAATAGAGAACCACTCTTAGTTAATCCTCAGCTCCATCCTCTCCTCCGTCACTATTATCATAGCCGCCAGCATCTCTGCTTTGGAGTTAAGTCTCAAAGTGTCATCAGAACTAATAATGACTAAGGTATCACTGGGAAAGGACTCTTCCATTACAGGCATATCTATACCTGCAGCAAGAACATATTATTCTGAGTTAGGGACCAGTTCATAGTAAAACTGATTATCCATTTCCTTTTCAAACTTTAGTAGATTAGGATTACCTGCATTAATTTCTGTGTTAGAAATAACTGTAACACTTTAATTGCTATCATTAATAAGGTAGGCTCTATAGAACGTATCGCAAGACCCTAGAATGAATACTAGGGTAAAAAGGCAAATTATTTTTAGACCATTCATACGCTTGAATTAATTAATGGAAAAGAGTTTTTGCTCTTTCTCTATCTAGTCTGAAAGATCATAAAAGATAGCACAGCTGGCTCCTTCAGCAATATTTACTTCATAAAATAAAGGATCAATATCGAATGCCTCTTTGTACTGCTCTGTAACCTCTTTCTTAATCGCTCTAATCTCTGTATTATGAATCAAGTTGATAGTACAACCACCAAAACCACCTCCCATCATTCTAGAACCTAGCACACCTGCTCGCCCTCTTAGTAATTGTACCAAAAAATTCAGCTCATCACAACTGACTTCGTAATCCTCGGCTAGACCTTTGTGACTGGCGTAAAGCAACTGCCCACAAGTGTCCAGATCATGCTCTGCAAGTGCTCTGACAAAGGCGCGGACTCTCTGGTTTTCTTCCAGCACAAAGCAGGCCCTTTGCTTTATGGTTGGGGAGCTAAATGAAACGCTGGATAGTTGAGCTGTACTTGTTAGGTCACTTAGTTGGGCTACATCTGGAAACTTTGATTGTATCTCTTCCACTGCCTGTTGGCACTCTTGGACTCTATCATTATAGCCTGAAGTCAGGTGATTATGCTTGACGCAGCTATTGATTAATAACCAGCTGTATTCATCATTTATCAGAGAGACATATTCATGATCAGAACTGGAGCAATCGAGGAGCATAACCTGATTCTCCTGCCCAAAGAGTGAGGCAAACTGATCCATAATTCCGCCCTTGATTCCTAGAAAGTTGTGGTTAGAAGATTGAGACATATTGATCAGGTCCCACTTAGTCAGGTCTCTTGCTGCCAGCAATTCTTGTAGACCTACTAGAATAGCACATTCTAAGGCAGAAGATGAACTCATACCTGCACCGATAGGAACCTCACTAGTAAAAGCACAATCAAAACCTACCAAGTTGATCTCTCTCTTTTGAAACTCCAGGAGCAAGCCTATCAAGAAATTAGTCCAGAGATTATCTGATTTTTCTAGCTGATCTAATGGTATAGAGATGGATTCATTAAAGTCAATTGCGGTCGCCGATATGGTGTCTGTACCATTGGGCTTACATGCAAAATAAGTGTACTTATCTATAGCACCGGGCAATACTAATCCGTTATTGTAGTCAGTATGCTCCCCTATCAGATTTATCCTGCCTGGAGCCCGAGCAATAAGTACTTTCTCACTGGTACCTAGAGCTCTAAATAAAGAATCTTGAATACCCGCTGGAATATCAAACATCATCCATTTTTTGTACCCTTACAGCTTAGGTCAAGCTTGTTTCTTTTATAGCCTTTAATGAGTGAATGTCGATGACCTTATGACAATTACTGAGCTGCTCGTCTGCCCAGGCTTGGTCATACACAAAAGCCTCTTTGAAATAAGAGATCACTTCTGATGCATACTTGGTAGCTGCCTCTATATCGAAGTACAGCCATCCCGTCCTTCTTTCTAAGAAGTCAAGAGGAACACTTACAGACTCTTGCTCTATGGTATAATATACATGTGCTTTGAGTAAGTTGCCCCCGTAGTTATTGGAGGCAGATTCTAAGATGAGATGAGCATCCTTCCCGTAACTGGTCACTAGAAAGCTCAGTTCAGCCGCATCATATTGACTATACTGGGCTTTGATCTTATCTATTTCTGATAGATAGGCTACATAATTTTCAAAAGGTTGAGCATGAATCTTATACTCCTTAGTGCTACAAGCTACCGACTCTCTTCCAGAACTGTCTATGACAAGATCTACGACCCTCTCCGCCATCTTTCTAAATCCCGTCAGCTTTCCCCCAGCGATAGAAATCAGCCCTGAATCTGCTACAAAGATTTCGTCTTTTCTAGAGAGCTCAGAGGCACTCTTTCCTTTCTTTTTGATGAGTGGTCGCAGTCCGGCCCAGGTAGATTTTATATCCTCTATCGTAATGGCTGGTATGTCGAACATGCCCCTGATGGCTTTGAGGAGATACTCTGCATCCTCTTTATTGCATTGCACTTGGTCTAGATCATCGTGGTAGAACGTATCTGTTGTACCTACATAGACCGCTTCCCCTCTAGGTATGGCAAAAATCATTCTACCGTCAAAAGCATCAAAGTAAATAGCATTCGTTATGTTCAAGATCCTTTTATCTAGAACGATATGCGATCCTTTAGATAATCTAAGATTGGTCTCAGTGTCTGGCTTATCTGCGACTCTTAGTTTATCTACCCAAGGACCAGCAGCATTGACAATGACTTTAGCCTTTATCCCAACAGCTTTACCAGAACTATAATCATAACATTGTGTCCCTACCACTTTATCCTGTTCATAATCAAATCCCGTAACCTCTAAATAATTAAAGGCTTCTGCACCATTTCTTTTAGCCGCTTTGATGAGTTCCATGGTCAGTCTTGCATCATCAGTTCGGTATTCAGAATAGAGGATGCTAGATTTCAGTATATCCTTATTCAAGAGTGGCTCCAGTTCTTCTGTTTCTTCTTTAGATAAATTTCTACGGCGCTGTTCTGAAGAGACTCCTGCTAGTCTATCGTAGACACTTATGGCTATACTTGCAGAAAAAGAACTAAAGGTGCCGTCTTCGACTATTGGGAGTACCATATTCTCAGGATGTACTAAGTGGCAGGCATTATTATGGGCTATGATTCTTTCAGTGCCTGTTTCTCTCACCAGGCTAAATTCGAATTGCTTCAGATAACGTAATCCCCCATGTACCAGCTTAGTAGACTTACTACTCGTGCCCGCAGCAAAATCATTTTTCTCTATCAATATGACCTTCAGTCCTCTAAGTGAAGCATCCAAGGCTATTCCAGCACCTGTAATCCCACCACCAATAATTATAAGATCATAGCTCTTATCGACAGCAGTAGACAATCTATCTGCCCTATCTATATTGGAAAATCTTCTTGTTTCTGCACTCATATATACTTTTAAAAGGCTGACGCTTTGTGGACCCTGTGTCCATCCTAAAATCTATCGGCAAGTTAGCGACTTTAGCTACAGCCTGCTGAATGGATTCCTTTTTATAACATGAGAATGCGCCCCTAGAGCTCAGATAGCCCATCAATGAGCGATATTTTATAGCTTTTGGAAGCTCAAATGAGCAATAATAATGCCCTTAAATCAGAGGCAGGTCCTGTAACTAGCTGATAATCAATAAAAAAATCGCACATTTTTGAAAATACCTCCCTCTTTTTGTTGTTTTATCCGTAGAAGCCATATACATTTGCAGCCGCTTAAGAATTAAACTTATCATTCAAATAAATCTGATAAAGTGAAAACAAGAAGTTACAGTACCAGATCGGTCAGAAAAGAGGATGTAGAAAGACAGTGGTTTGTTATAGATGGAGAAGGTGAGATCGTAGGAAGAATGGCAACACAGATTGCTACTATCCTTAGAGGAAAACACAAGCCGACTTATACACCGCACGTCGACACTGGTGACAACATAATCATTGTAAATGCTGATAAGGTCAGATTTACAGGATTGAAAGAAAACCAGAAAGAATATCAAAGGTATTCTGGCTATCCTGGTGGACAAAAAAGCAGAACAGTTGCTGAGATGAGAGCTAAAAAACCAGAGGCTATCATAGAAAAAGCTGTGAGAGGCATGCTTCCTAAGAATAAGCTAGGAAGAGCGATGTTCAAAAAATTATACGTGTACGCTGGACCAGATCATCCGCATGCTGCACAAAAACCAGAAAAACTTAAAGCTTAATACATGGAAGTTATCAATACAGTTGGAAGACGAAAAGCTTCCGTTGCAAGAATCTATATGAGAGCCGGTGATGGAAAGATTACTGTGAATGGAAAAGACTTCAAGGAGTATTTCCCAATAGCAAACATGCAGTTCAATCTAGAAGATCCACTTAATATAGTAGAAGCTAGAAAAACCTATGACGTTACTGTCAATGTAAAAGGTGGTGGTTTCAAAGGCCAAGCAGAAGCTATAAGATTAGGTATCTCTAGAGCACTAGTAAAAGTGAGCGAAGACAATAAGTCTCCACTCAAAGCAAAGAAGTATCTGACTAGAGATGCAAGAGTAGTAGAGAGAAAGAAATTTGGTAAACCAAAGGCAAGAAAGAGTTTCCAATTCTCAAAGAGATAGAAATCTTTCGATTATCAATTTATTATTCAGTTCGTTAACAAAGAATAGAAAATGGCTAAACCAACATATAAAGATCTACTTGATGCAGGTGCACACTTAGGTCACATGAAAAGAAAGTGGAATCCAAAAATGTCTCCATACATCTTTATGGAAAGAAAAGGAATCCACATCATAGATCTGAACAAAACAATAGAAGGTCTGGATAAAGCAGCTGGTGCACTAGAACAAGTCGCTAAGTCTGGAAGAAAAGTAATGTTCGTAGCTACTAAGAAGCAAGCTAAAGAAGCTGTATCTCAGATGGCTAGATCTGTAAACATGCCTTTCGTCACAGAAAGATGGTTAGGAGGAATGATGACTAACTTCTCTACGATCAAGAAATCAGTAAAGAAGATGAACAACATCGATAAGCTTCTAGCTGACGAAAGTGTAACCAGTATCACTAAGAAGGAGAGACTGACGCTTACGAGAGAAAGAAATAAACTAGAAAAAGTACTCGGTGGTATCGCTAACATGAACCGTCTACCTGCTGCAATCTTTGTAGTAGATATACACCATGAGCATATTGCAATTGCAGAGGCTAAAAAACTAGGGATCAAAATCTTTGGTATCGTAGATACTAATTCTGATCCTACTCAAGTAGACTTTGCTATACCAGCAAATGATGATGCTTCTAAGTCTATCACTACTATCACTAACTATATCGGTGAGGTGATCAAAGGTGGATTAGATGACAGAAGAAAAATGAAAGAAGCTCAGAAAACTTCTACGCCAGCAGCGAGCTAATTGCTGGTAACTAATATTTTATTTTAATCACTCAGATTCAAAAAGATAATAATGGGAATCAAAGCAGCAGATGTAAAAAAGTTGAGAGACCAGACTGGTGCAGGTATGATGGATTGCAAAAAAGCATTAACCGCAGCAGATGGTGATTTCGAAAAAGCAATAGAAGAACTAAGAAAGAAAGGTCAGAAGCTTTCTGCTAAGAGAGCAGATAGAGAAGCTAAAGAAGGTGCAGTAATCGCAAAGACCTCTCACAATAAAAATAACGGTGTCGTCGTAAGACTAAGTTGCGAAACAGACTTCGTATCTAAAGGTGATAGCTTCATTGCACTAGCAAGTAGCTTCGCTGATATCGCACTTAAGAACTTACCTGATACTAAAGAAGAGCTGCTTGCTCTAGACTGTGGTGGCATGACTATCGCTGCTAAAATAGAAGAGCAGACTGGTGTGATCGGTGAGAAACTAGAACTAGCAGAATATGCTAAAATAGTTACTGTCGCTGGTGAAGGCCAAGTACTTCCTTACATACACATGGGGAATAGAGCCGCTGTAATCGTAGCTGTAAACTTAGAAGGACCTCAGTATGAAGAGCCTGCTAAGAATGTCGCTATGCAAGTAGCCGCTATGCACCCTATCGCTCTAGATAAGGATGGTGTAGATTCTTCTATAGTAGAGAAAGAAATAGAAATAGGTAAAGAGATAGCAAGACAAGAAGGTAAGCCAGAGGCGATGCTAGAAAAGATTGCTACAGGAAAACTTAATAAGTTCTTCAAAGAGAGAACATTAATGAACCAAACGTATGTGAAGACAACGAGCAAAGAAAGTGTAGCTCAGTACCTTCAGAGCATACATGCTGACTTGAAGGTCACAGACTTCAAGCACATCAAGTTAGGTTAAGAAATATTAATTAAGCGATTCAGTTTTTGAATCGCTTTTTTTTTGCAAGTAATTTCTCTTTACTTGCAGAAGAGAATCAAGAACTGAAGAAAGAAGAAAAAGAACATGGCAGAGACGTATAAACGTGTACTCTTAAAATTATCTGGGGAATCATTAATGGGTGATAAATCCTTCGGTATCTCACCAGAAAAACTCAACCACTACGCTAGAGAAATAAAAAAGATAGTCGCCAAAGGAATAGAGATATCTATTGTGATCGGAGGCGGAAATATCTTCAGAGGCTTACAAGCAGAGGATAGTGGTATAGAACGTGTACAAGGAGACTACATGGGAATGCTCGCTACTGTCATCAATGGAATCGCTCTAGCCAGTATACTAGAAGAGCATGGTATCTATTCACGTCTCGTCTCTGCTATAGAGATGAAAGAAGTCGCAGAGCCCTATATCAGAAGAAGAGCTATCCGCCACATGGAAAAAGGCAGAGTGGTTATTTTCTCTGGAGGTACTGGTTCTCCTTACTTCACCACTGATTCTGCTGCAGCCCTTAGAGCCAGTGAAATCAATGCTGATGTGATCCTAAAAGGTACACGAGTAGACGGTATCTATACAGCAGATCCTGAAAAAGATCCTACAGCTACTAAGTATGATAGAATATCTTTCTCTGAGGTCATCAATAAGAATCTCAAGGTTATGGATATGACTGCATTTACTATGTGCCACGAGAATAGTATTCCTATAATAGTGTTCGATATCAATGTGGATGACAACTTACTTAAGGTCACCAATGGAGAACCTATCGGTACTGTGGTAGAATGTAACTGTTAGTAGCTCTGTACAAAATTATTTCTGACTACTTTACCACATAATTAGACTGTCCACTCTAGGCTCAGTCAGTAAAGTCTTCATGTTCTCCTATCTTAGCGCTATTCCTTGACTTAGCTAAGCCCTATAGATATGTATGTACACAAGAGATTCAAGCTGACTAGTGTTCTCAGATTTACTGGTACGCCTACCCTACTACTATTTCTTTGGTCTTGTATTGTATTTGCTATGCATGCTTTCTTCCATGACAACTGGATCAAAGTACCATGGCTACCGATCTCAGTGATAGGTACAGCAGTCGCTTTCTACGTCGGCTTCAAAAACAATCAAGCTTATGATAGGCTATGGGAAGCCAGAAAAATATGGGGTGCCATCATCAATAGCAGTCGGGCTTGGGGTAGTGCCGTAAGAGCATATCTCAGCAATCAATTCACCTCTGAGGATCTATCAGAGCAGGAGCTATATAACTACAAATCAAAACTTATCCATAGACATATCGCCTGGCTTTATTCTCTTCGTAGTCAATTGCTTATTCCTACTAGCTGGGAACACATCAGTCAGGGTGGAAAAAGAGGCAGACGAGCTACAGAAAAGCAAATGAAAAGATTCGGTGTCGGTCTGATAGACGATCATGATACAGAGGCACTCCTCAAAGAAAATCTTCCAGCTGACGAATATGATCGACTCATAAATTATAAAAATACCGCAACTCAGATCATAGATCAGCAAGCCCAGGATCTTAAACATTTGAGATCTCTGAATATTATAGAAGATTTCAGGCATATGGAACTCCAAAAGATACTCTATGATTTCTATGTCCATCAGGGCAAAGCGGAACGGATTAAAAAATTTCCACTTCCTAGACAATACGGGAACTCTAGTCAGATCTTTGTGACGATCTTTTTATTCTTACTTCCCTTCGGTATGCTTACCGAATTCCATAAGCTGGGAGAGACCGCTGCGTGGCTCTCTATCCCTTTTTCTGTTATCGTTGGTTGGGTCTTTATTATGATGGAACTTGTCGGAGATTTTTCTGAGAATCCCTTCGAAGGGCTAGGAAATGATATACCTATGCTGGCACTAAGCCGTGTAATAGAGATAGATCTAAGAGAGATGTTAGGTGAGGAAGATATCCCTCCACCTATACAAGCAGTGGATGGGGTGCTAATGTAGAGCCTCGCCTTCTAGTAACGACCCAAACTAATAGCCAAAACAAGTCTGACTACCATCATGCTTTTTTCAGGAAGTCTATAAAAGAAATACTGCAGCAATTTCAAAATCTGCCATAATCAAGACTGCTCTCTTGATATCTATCCCCGCATCTGGCCGATTTTTTTGCGCTATACCCTCCTTCCAAAAAATAATTCCCTCTAAAGGGTAACACTATCCTTCCATACCTCTCTTAGTTACAGAGCAAGTAATAAGCACTATCACTTACTCACAAAAATCAATAGTTGCATCTAACAAAAGTTAGATGTTCTACCATTAAGACCCCCACTAATTTTGGTGCAGAGCAACGGCTCTTCCCTTACATATTAATAACTCTTAAAATTATTTGAAAATGAACAAATTCACTTTGGTCATCATGGCCACGCTATGTCTAGTTTTTACTTCTTGCTCTGATCAGCTTGGAGAAATTACGACTTCAGAAAATGTAGAACTAGAAACTAGATCTGCAAATCATATTACTGCCACTCTAGTAAGTCTAGAAGGTGTCACTAATACGTTACAATGTACGAGAGTGGTAATCACTTATCAGGATGCTACTGCAGCTAGTGCATTATTTACTTATGCTGATAATACTACGAGTTACAGTCTTGTAAGTGCTGTCAGCTTATCAGTACCTACCAGCTATACTTTAGATGTAGATGCAAGTGGTACGGCAGTAGAATCAGCTGATCTGACCATTGATCTCTGCGAGACAGAATTATGCTATGTTAATGGCTCAGGGTCTGTTGTTGGAACGGCACTTGATTTTATAGTGGAAGATGAAACATCTGGTCTATAGTCAGAACAATGAAGAACTAGACTAGCAGTAATCTAGTTCTTCATTATTGTTCTTTTAGTTTTTTCATTACCCAAGACCTATAGTAGATACCATTATATTTAGATAAATCGATTTCTATTGATTTGTCATACTTTGCTTTTAGCATCAGCGCAATGATAGATATTAAGTTCTCAATCCTCGGATAGTTGGGGGCAGAAATATGAACCCTATTTCGCTTCAATCTTTTTCTAAAATTTTCTAAGAGACTATGTGTGAGCGACTCTTCTCCTAATTCGAATTGTGCTATAATTAAAAGAATATTACTCTGAATTTTATAGCTTGGGTTATCAAAGTTTAGACCATTCAATAATTGAGGTACTTTGTCGAATTCATCTTGCCTAAAAGCTATCAAGGCCTTAGAGTAAGCCAGAACTGAAGATCTGTAATCTGTATGGACGGCACTTAACCATCTATTGAGAAAGTTCTCTACTTTTTCATAGCTCAAAAAAATAGCCATACTATCGATTGCATCAAACAATTGCATTGGTAGAAATTTTTGATGTCTATTCTTCTCTGATGCAAGAAAAGCAAATTCATAGGCTTCAACTACTGCCTCGGCAGGAATTGACTCTAGTCTTATTAAGTGTAATGTTTGCCTTCTGTAATAAATTGACAGAATTAAATACCAATCTGAAGCTGGATCTATGATTTTGTCATTGAGTATAGCTTCAATCCTTTTATAGGCCTCAAGATCCGTATCCTTGAGTAATTTATTGCCATCCTTTAAAATGGCACTGAAAGGTGTATCAGGTAATAATTTAATAATTTGAAGAAGTTCTTTCTCTAGCTTCTCATTTTTTGTTCTTTTAATTTGCCAACGATTGGTCAGTTCATTGAGATAGCCCAGAGCATTTTCTTTGGTGGTTTTTCTGAAGTACAACAAGCAATTATCAAAAAGATTAGAGTTCTTTTCCTTCTTGATAGGATTACTGCTATAATACTGACTATGATAGAGCTGGGCCAAAGCTTTGTTTTGATCTATATCGAGATACTGTTCTGCCCTTATTCTTTTCTCCAGTTTTTTTGCTTGTTGATTCGCTAGTTTGAAAAGTCCCTTATCATTATAGGCTTTGATGAGTTGTAGCTCTATGGCATACTTATCTTTAGTAAACTCATATTCTGAGAGCCAGGTTTCAAAGTGACCAAATAGTCTTGATAGAATATTAGAAAAGGCTTTGGGAGTCAGCTTAGGGAAATGTTTTTGCTTTATTCTGTCCTCAATATCTAGAGAATGCAGCTTCTCTCTTTGGTTAGATATAGCCTTAAAGCATTTATAGCTCTCGGATTCTCTTCGTGTTTGCACCTTTAGATAACGGTTATACAATACCCATTCCTCTGGACTAAGTGTACGTAGGGAAAGAACTAGTTTTGAATTTGCCATAGAACTAAGAATTCCCCTTTTGTAATTTCTTTAAGACCCAGCTTTTAAAGTAAATGCCAGAATACTTGCTTATATCTATTTCTATGGTCTTGTCATATTTTGATTTTAGAAGTAAGACAATGATTTCCATTAGGTTTTGTATCCGTGGATAGTGAGAAGCCGCAATGTTTTCCTTAGTCCGTTTCAATAGTCTTCTAAAGTTGTCAATTAAATTATAGGCCAGCGCTTCATTGCCCAATTCATAGTGAGCAATTATCATTAAAATTTTGTTTTGAATACTGTAGATGGGACTTACAAAGGTCAGTCCGTTTAACAGATCAGGAATTATCTCATAGTTGTCATTTCTAAAAGCTATCAGTACCTTACAATAAGCCAGTACTCCAGCTCTATCCTCTGTATGAACTTTATCTATCCACTCAGCAACAAGATTTTCTACCTCCTCTTTACGGAGAAAAACAGCTAAGATCTCTAGAGATGTGTAAAGTTGCATAGCTTCAAACTTTTCATTTCTATTCTTGTCCATGGCACGGAACATAAACTCAAAAATTGAAAGCATAGATTCCTTTGGAATGAGGTCTTTCTCTACCAAAAGCCTTGTTACTCTTCTAAGGTAGATCGCCAGAATTAAGTACTGATTAGAGGCTGGTGAAAGCACTTCATTTTTTAGTGTTGCCTCTACACTTCTATAAGAGTCAATGTCTCCCTCTCTAATCAGTGTATGCCCATCCTCTAAAATTCGACTAAATGAGGTAGAGGGTAGACTTTGAATTACCTTATTGAGTTGTTCCTCAGCGGTATCATCTTTCTTGTTCTTTATTGAGAATCGATTGTACAATTCTGTGAGATAGACAAGTGATGATTCCTTCGTTGCATAACTAAAGTGTCGTAGGCAATAATCAAAGAGCACAGAGTCTTTTTCTTTCTTTATAGGGTTACTACTAAAGTACTGAGCATGATAGAGCTGTGTCAAAGTACTATTCTGGTCTAGATCCAGATATTGCTCTGATTTTATTCTCTGTTCTAGTTGTTGGGCCTTCTTATTGGCCAGTTTGAACAGGCCTCGTTCATTATAGGCCTTTACTAGATTGAGCTGAGTAGTATATTTTTCTTTTGAAAATGAATACTTGGCTAGCCAGAGTTCAAAATGTCCAAAGATGCGAGAAAGCATGTTGGAAAAGGCTTTGGAGCTCAATTTGGGGAAGTGCTTTTGCTTTATTTTCTCCTCACAATCAGGCTCGTATAATTTATCCTTTCTACTATATATAGCCATGAAACAGATCGCATTATCCGAGTCTGGACGGTAATGTGCATGTACATAACTTTTAAAAGATGACCATTCGTCATTTTTTAGAGTCCCTAAGGCCAAAATAAGTTTTGAGCTTGCCATCTGATAAAACTGTAGGAAATTAATCTGGTCTAAATTACTGAATATCAGTAAGATATAATGAATAATGATAAAAATAAAAGGGAAAAGTTGAGGATCTTTTGGGAATTTGTACTTTATATAAGGTGATAAGTGCTGTAATTTAGGGTTACCGATTATTTCTAAATGCCCCCTTTAGTCAAATAATCTAAGCTTTAATACACCTATAAAAATACCAGTATGAAAACGTTAAATCGTAGGATTGCTCTACCCTGCTCCAAATCTGTAGAGTTTCTAAACATCAACCAGATTGTAAGATTCGAGGGCTTCCAGAATTACACTAAGGTCTTTTTGACCACCGGAAAAATGATACTTAGCACTAATAACTTAGGAAGCTTCAAAAAAGAATTAGAAAATAGCGATTTCTTCTGTTGTCACAAATCACACTTCATAAACCTATCCTTAGTAGATAGATACATCAAAGAAGGCTACGTCATAATGAGTGACAACTCTAACGTACCTATCAGCAGAAGAAAAAAGACAGAATTTCTTAACAGAGTCCTTTATAATCTAGAACACAATCCCAAAAGGAAAAGACTAGAGCCAATTACTAAAATATCGCATTCTGTTTCAGCTTAGAACAGCTACTAAAAATCTAGTCAATCAGACAGAATTTCACCTATCCAACAACCATTGAAAACGAAAGGCTATTTCCAGTTACTGGAAATAGCCTTTATCGTTTTAGATGGGATTGATTCGAGAACGAGGATTCTGTTATTGGCCGGGCGCCATACGAGAACGAAGATTTCTCCGCGGCACTTCGTTCTGGTCGAAAAGAAAAGGACCTTTTCATACCGATTGTAGCGGAGCGGAACAGAGGCATCTTCGTTCTCGTAGTGAGACATTAAGTTTCTAAACGGTGTTTCTGTTAATAGGTGGGCTTGATTCGAGAACGAAGATTTCTCCGCGCCACTTCGTTCTAGTCGAAATGGAAAAAACCTTTTCATGCCGATTGTAGCGGAGCGGAACAGAGGTATCTTCGTTCTCGTAGCGAACCTTAAGTTTTGCAACTGCGTCTCTATTAATAGGCGGGTGCCATACGAGAACGAAGATTTCTCCGCGCCACTTCGTTTTGGTCGAAATGAAAAAGACCTTTTCATACCGATTGTAGCGGAGCGGAACAGAGGTATCTTTGTTCTCGTAGTGAGACATTAAGTTTTGCACGGTGTTTCTCTTAATAGGCGGGCTTGATTCGAGAACGAAGATTTCTCCGCGCCACTTCGTTTTGGTCGAAAAGAAAAAGATCTTTTCATGCCGATTGTAGCGGAGCGGAACAGAGGTATCTTTGTTCTCGTAGTAAGACATTAAGTTTCTAAACGGTGTTTCTGTTAATAGGTGGGCTTGATTCGAGAACGAAGATTTCTCCGCGCCACTTCGTTTTGGTCGAAATGAAAAAGACCTTTTCATACCGACTGTAGCGGAGCGGAACAGAGGCATCTTCGTTCTCGTAGTGAGCCATTAAGTTTTGCACTGTGTTTCTGTTAATAGGCGGGCTTGATACGAGCACGAAGATTTCTCCGCGACACTTCGTTCTGGTCGAAAAGAAAAAGATCT
>CAKZVK010000031.1 GCA_937921825.1 uncultured Saprospiraceae bacterium | reverse complement strand
AACGAATAATGATAAGCGGAGGCCATCCCGAAGGGTGGCTTCCGTCTTATCTAGTGTTATCATCGGTTTCCCCTTTCTCTATTTCGGTCTATGCACCTTAAAACCTATCGCATGTTTGTAGGTACTTGTAAAAAACATATCCCTTTCTTCATCATAGACTACATCATTATTGTACTGAGAATCGTTATATCTATGTTCGCGATGTAGCGTTTCTCCTGTAAGAGCATCAAGGATCATTACAGATCCATAACCCCATGATGTAAAAACCAACAAATCCTCCTTCTCATAATATAGCATATTGTCTGTGCAGTTAGGACCTCCTTCTGGATTATTCCATATCAATTCTCCAGTCTCTGGATTGAGGCAAGTTACATCTTCTTGACTATTATTGACATACAATTTATCTTCATGAATCAAATGATTTGTCTTAGTCCAAATCGCCCAAGGATAATCAAACTCATATCTCCACAACTGCTCGCCTGTATAAACATCAAAAGCATATATACTCCAATCTCCTCCTGTAATTACTAACCTATCATCATAAATTATTGGAGGATGCAAAGAATTAGAATAGAAATTTTGCGTAAAATTTTCAGTATTCCAAATTATATTCTCCGAAGTTAAATCAATAGCAATAATATTTTGCTTATCCTCCTCAGGAGGTAAATCAGCATTAGGGTACTCATTCAGAACAAGTATATCTTTGTTATCAATTAAGACATAGCTTGGCGGCGAGATACTTTTTATCCCTATGCTATCTTGAGGATTGGAATACACCATCTTATAGTCTCCACTATTAACCTCAATTTCGTAAAGATGTTGGACTTGAAAACCCGATTGCCATGCAAAATCTGCTTCTAGATATAGCTTATTATTACTAGATAATGTCATCCTTCCTAATCGCATACCCATTGCTTTTAAATCAATATTCCATACTAAGTTTTTTGATTCTAGGTTTATAGCAAAAACATGATGACCATTACGGGCAAGAAGTAAATTTTCACATCTAAACATATAATCAATTTCTCCTCCAGAAAGTTGATCAAAAACCAATTCCCAATCTTTTTCACCTGAATCCTTATTAAATGCCATAATAGTAGGTGGAAAATCTAAATCTCCTCCTACTAAAAGCCAGTCTTTATATTGTTGCGTATTATCGGTTCCGACAATTTCCTTGTTAAAATCCAATCTTGTAGTCCATATCATTTCAAAAACTGTGTCTTGCTCCATCTCAGTTGGGTCAGGAGGCATAGGATCAGATTTACCACAAGCCCTCAATAGGAGGCTTGTGATAAAGATCATTATATATAAATTCATTGACTTCATATTATCTTTCATCTGTTTTGAAGAATTCTTTACCTATCCCTTCTTCAAAAATTTTCTTGATTGCTTCCTCCATTTGGCTGTCATTCTTCATCTGCATATGGTTAGAGCCATCCATAAATTGAGCATCGTAGTTCATACCCGGGCCATTCATGGCTGATTCTGCAAGGATGAAGCCGTCAGAATCATATTGGGACACTATGGTTTGATATCTTGGGAACTCACAATCGTAGACAAAATCCGGATCACAATCAGAATCATAACCTACATAATCTGTACATTGACCATTATACCAATCTTCATAGTAATAATCGCAGCCATTTTGAACAATAGTCGTTTGCGTAGCACCAATCAATTCCTGCCATGTAGGGTCAAGAGTAGGAAACCAATCAACTCCTTTTTTGTAAGCATCAGCGATAGGTTCAGCACTCGACCAACAGAGCCCAAATAAAGCTCCTCCACATAATATATCATGAATATCATACCAGAAATTCATTTTAGACACATAAAAGTCTAACTGACTGGCTACCTGTGCTATTCCCAATGCATCTGATGCATCTGCTCCATAAAGAGGAAAAGAACTGGGACTGTTGGTCAAAGCTCCAAGAAATCTTGGAGTCATCGACCCATCATCATGACCATCTTCGATTCCATAGAAAATAGCTTTGTGATCTGTTGGCATATCGGCTATGGATGCTGCGGCTGTCGTGGTTAATTCTGCTTCCACTCCCTGTTCAGCAAAACTAAGAACTGCTGGAAAACCTATATCAACCCCCGCTTCGCAGGCAGTATTCAATACACCTCCTCCAAAGCCAAACATTATAGCTAAACTACCTAAAGCTCCTGAATTATTGATTCCTTCTTTGAATGGACCAATTCCCAATTTTTGGCATGCATTAGTTAAAGCATTATCTATAGCTTGTGGATTATCCACTAGCGTATTAGCTGCAAATGCTCCTTGATGCGGGGTTCCGAAAGTAATAAATCCGTTGTATAATGGTGTACCTGTGGTAGGTTCTGTCATTTGACCTAGAGTTCTTGCTACTAATCCACCCATACTATGAGCGATAATAAAATTTTGCTCCGTATTGATCTGACCATTAATTACATCATTTATATCTGTCTCTACATTGGCAGCGGAACTAGCTAAAGTTTGTTGAGAAGCATTGTAATCTGGTCGTCTAGTATTGGCTTTAAATCGGCTCTCTACATCATCACCCACTAATTGAAAGCTAAGTTCATTCCCTTGATAACCATGTAACCAAAATACATTTCTATCAATTATTGAACCAGGACATCCCATTGGAGGATCACCTGGAGCATAGTAACACAAGTCTTGTCCATCTGGAACACCGTCTCCATCACTATCGAGATCAAGGTAATTAGGAATACCATCTCCGTCTATATCTCCTGTTCCTTCCACATCATCAGGGATTCCATCTCCGTCTGAGTCCATCAATACTATATTTGGTGGAGAAACGGTTACATGTATTATCGTATCTGTACCCGATACTGGACCAGTAGTACAATCAGGTGATAGGATATATTGATCTACTGATTCTACTTGCCCATGAACTGATAGTACAGCAAGTAGTATAATTATTATATATGTTATCTTTTTCATGTTCTTATTGTTTAACGAATTTAGTAGAATAATTGTCACTGCCTTGTTGACATTTGACTATGTAAATTCCCGCGGGAAACTCACTTAGATTTACATCAAAGGAGGTTTGTCCATTTGATACTTTTCTATGGATTAGAACTTCACCGTTAATATTGGATATTTGAAGTGTCGAAACCACTTTCGGATTAGGAATAATCACATTTAGGCGTTCACTTGCAGGATTAGGGAATACTTCCAAATCACTGATTTCGGCATATTGACTTTCACTATACTGACTTCTAAAAGCAACATTCTCATGAGCACAGCCCTGTGAATAGTTCGTATAGACTGTGTATGAAATAGTCTCGAAGCAATCTCCATTATCAAAAGTCTCAGGTGTTGTCGTTACAATTGTGTGAATCATATCCGTTCCAAACTCTTGGACATATTGATAGTATGTCTTCAGCGTTTTCATTATGGAGTTTGACTCAATGAATTGTCTGATGAATATTTTCTGCACTATATCCCAGACCATAATAATTTCAGTATTTTTCACACGGATTATGTTATCTGAGGTTGTTACCTCAAATCCTTGGCTTTGTAATATTTTAAGTTCTGAGCTTGTAGGATACGAAAAGGTGTATTTAGTCAAAAATCCTTCTGATCTGATTTTTTGATTCCAAGTACTATAGGCTTCTGAAGCTTTCTTAGAATGGGCTTGGAATAAATACTTTTCTCCTGTTCGTTTGTCTTTGACATATTGTCCATGTTCTGTCTTTGATTTTATACTACCTGTCCATCCATCGGGAAGATATTTGCTTCGAGTAGCGAAATAGGATTTAATGCCGGTTTCATCACTTCTTATTGTCGATGGATGTGTATACCATTTTGGAAACATGTTTTCATGAGAAACAAAATGTACATCATGAGTACCATTACCTGATGAGTTTAAGTACTCATGATGCCTTTTGATGTATCGTTTCTTTTTGAACTTGAGTCTGTCCAAAATTGTCAACGTCGATAATTCAATATCAGATACCACTGATATACTTTCTGTAAATTCTTCGTCGTAGCATATATTATTTACGACTTGGGTTTGAGCTGATAAAAGACCGATGCCTCCAGCCCAAAGTAAAACTGAAAAGATAAATAATTTCTTTTTCATATTTTTTAATTTAAAATCATGCTCTACTTTGTTTTTAGGAGTGTTCAAGCAATAAATTCTCCCACTATCATTTCTCATTCTGAAGTCATTTCAGCCCAATATCTTCCTTCCATATTTCACCAAAAGCGTATCAAATCACCTTCTGGCGAGCTGTCCGTTTGATTCAATGTTCTGTCGTTTCTTCTTCATAATCGATGATAACGGTGAATGATAGGCGGCTGTACGAAGTATGCCGTCCTATCTATTGTTAGCAACTGTGATTTTATTTGTATCCATATAACTTGTATTCGTCCTCATCTATTTCATATTCAAGTTGACCTATTGAATTTAGTGCTTTTTCAATTTCATTGATTGGTTGTGAGATAATTATTGGTTGAAGTTTTTCAGTTCTATTTGATCGTTCAATTTCGTATTGCCTTTCAATCAAAATCCATTCAATCTCTTTAAAATCAAAAGGTCCAGAACCAGAATCACCAAACCCTTTTTCGTTGAAGTTTTCGCTTTCATCGAACGAAAATTTATATGTATTATCGGAAATTAGTAATTTGATTTGAGCGGTATTGAAAAAGAGGTTTTTATTTCTCAGTTCACTAAATACCTTGTACCATTTCGTATTGTTCATATAACTTGTTCGCTTAGAAATTTCTTTGTTTAGTTTTTGATTGTAAATTTCTAACCTATCAAGCTCTAAATCTGATTTACTTATTCTTAATGTGTTTTTTATTGGGTTATGATTCTCCAATCCCAATTCATCTAAGTTTCTTTTGAATAGTATCAGGACTTTTCCTTTGTCTAATAATTGATCATCAATTACTGTCCCACTTTGGCCTATAAGTTTCCAATAGTTTTCTGAGATTTCTACATCATTTGGTGCATTTACTGTACCCAAAAATGTTTTCAATTTTACTGGCGTATTTTTTTGAATTCTCATTCTTGAATTATCCTATTTTTTGATTGACACATAATTTTAAGATTCTCGAATATTTATTGCTTCTGTTTTTTTTCTTCTCATTGTTGCTAACTAGATTATATATGTACCAATTCTAATTACATAGTCGCTAATTCCGCTGAAATACTGATCAGCCAGATTAACATAGATAATAAATAGGTACAGCAAATATCAAAATGAGGTGACTAGCCTATGTCTTGAATTAAGTTAACAGACCTATGTTAGCTCGGCTCTTCTGTGCATTAGTATCTTTTTAACGCCTTCTTTCTGTAATTATTCGTCCTATTATCTAGCAACTATTATTGCTACTACAACACCTTTTAGCTACTCCTAGTGTAGTCAAAAAATAATCAAACTTGTTCTGCTAGGGGTGAGAGAGCAGTTTACCTTGGTGAGAATTTTAAAGCTATTACAATATAGAGTTCCTAATTCTAATATCAAACTTGAAGCTTAAGAAATATTATTCTAAGACAGCACCATACCGATATGCGGAATATCATCCTCCAGATATTCTTCACCGACGGATTGGAAGCCGAGTTTTTCGTAGAAGCCTATCGCGTAGCACTGTGCGGATATTTTGATGGCTTTGTGAGGATATAATTTCTGGCAGACATTGATAGCATACTGCATCAGCTTCTGGCCGAGGCCTGTACCTCTTTGAGTCTTTTTGGTGACGACTCTTCCTATGGATGTATAGTTTTTATAACTGATACCTTCAGGTACTACTCTGGCATAAGCGACCAAAATATTGTTGACGTAGAGTAAGATGTGCTCACAGTCTTGATCTTTAGTGTCTGCATCGAGATAGGGGCAGTCTTGTTCTACTATGAAGATCTCTTGCCTTAGATGCATAAGGTCGTATAACTCAGTAGTGGATAGGGCACTAAATGGTTTATGGTAGAATCTTGCTTCCATAATTATTGTTTTTCGGTCTGTCCTATAGTACGCAGTATAGCAGGATTAGAGACCGAGGTCTTAGTCTGGAAAGTTGCGGATATACCCACATGGTTTTGTTTCCTGTCATCTAGTTCCCAGAATTTGACACATTCTAGGAGGCTAGAGTAGAAGATATGGTCATAAGGTTTTTGTTCGCGGATAGAGACATCTCTTCGGCTATTGTTCAGTTGTGTCTTGTCACGAAACTCTGTGATGTCACTGGTCCAGTAGACTTGGTTGAAGTCCCCTAGGATTACCGTTGCATTTTTGAGCTCACCGATATAGTCTGCAAGATTGGTCAGGTGGTCCTCTGTCGTTAGCTCACGTGATTGTATGCTTACTGGCGCAATATAGGAGCTAATGATATGCACATCTTGTATCCCGGTATTGACAGTAATATTGACGTTAGGAATTTCTTTGTAGTAGAAGGTCTCTATATTCTTGATAGGTTTGCGAGAGTAGATACCCATACCGAAGAGATCCGCTCGTACCATCCTATGCGCATGTTTGTACTCTGGCATTAATCTCTGAGCGATATATAGATCCCAGTCCGGTGTATATTCTTGAAAAGAGATAACATCGAAGTCTGAGTTTTCTATGAGTTCCTTGAAGGTCTCATCGTATTTTTCAAAAGAAGAGAGATTGAAGTGCGCCACCTTTATTTTAGGTAAGTTATTTTGTGCAGGCAGTATCATGTCTGTATTGGAAGCCGTCTTGAGATAGAAGGCCAGCAAGCCACAACCCAACATACTGATAAACATCAATCGGGTCTGATTGAAGACAAGAAAAATAAAACTTAGGAAGAGCATCCCGAACATGACCTGTACAGCAAACTCTGAGGTCTTTCTGAAGAAAGCAATTTCTGGAGGATACATAATAATATAGACTCCTAGCAACAGAAAGATGCCTGTGATGAGCTGTGTTATTTTATGTCCTAATATGCTTTTCAAGTAATTGCTGTTCTATAATTGATCTCCGAGTACACAAACCTTCTTGCCAGTTATCACTCCACCGTCAGGATGAAAAATTTCGTAATAGATAATATACATACCTATAGGTGCAAGATAGCCATCTGGTAGAATCCCTTCCCATCTGAACTGACCTGATGTCCCAAGCAGTTCATTTTCTGCAAGGTAGGTTTTTAGCCTCCCTTGATCATCATATACTGCGACATTAGCAATATACCCAGGCTTATCTAGATTGAAAATTATTTTGAGGAAATCTTTATTGCCGTCGTTATTGGGAGTGAATAATTTATTTTCTAAAGTTACGGCTTCCTCAATATTATAAGTCGTTCCACTGGATTGAGAATTGGCATATCCAGGTGTACCGTAATTATTAGTCTGTGCTGCAGAGAACCAGTTGTTAGCATCATTGGTCTCAGCTAGCAGTGATAATCTTTCTAGGCTGATGCCCTCTTTGTTGGCTTCTGTAAGCAGGGCACTATGAAAGTCATCGGTGTACTCCAGGGAGTCTATGGTCGTAAAGTTTCCATTACGTTCTAGTCGGACCCAGACATTACCCGCGTCATTGACGTAGTTAGGAATGTCTAGTGTTCTGATATCTGCAGTGGGTATTGGGTCAAAGGTCTCTTCTATTTCTGCTTTGTCATTAGCGAAGGCAATAATGTCACTAGGGCGTAGGATAATACCTGGAGTGATAGGCACCTCAGCAGTAGAACTGTTGGCTCTAGCTAATAAGATATTATCAAGACGAATAAATTTCTTCGAAGCATTTATGAGTTCTACGAAGTCAGAGGTTTTTCCTGATTCAGGATCATAGAAGATCTCATTGATCAGTAATTCACCAGGCAGAGGATCTTCGGCGAGGATTAGTTCTAGTTCGGTAGCATTCATTTGATTGCCACTTTCATCTGTCAGACCGCCTAGGGTTACCATGACCTCTTCTCCACTAGGTACAGGGTTTTCGAAAGTTAGACAAAGTTCAGTGGCTATCGGTAGTATCGCATCAGCTATGGTGAGCTCTGGGGAAGCACTAAAGCTCAAGTCCTGCAGGCTACTCTCGGCTAGTGGCTCATTATACTTTATCACTAATTTGGAGTCACTAATCAGACTGTAAGATACAATCTGTGGCGCCTCTGTGTCAGGGAGCAACTCTTGGATCTTGATATTATCAAAGAGGAAGCCGCTAGTCCTAGTACTGGTATACTGACAGTCTATGCCAAAGAATCCTGAGTTGGGTAATAAGGCCTCTTCATAACTTACAGTAAAGCTCTCTTGTGCTATGGGCTCGCTATCCGATTGTGTCAGTAAGGTCCAATTGTCTGCAGCATCTTTTTGGATGGTGATAGTCAGGAAGAATGCACTAGCGACCTGACCCATGTCTCCTTCTGCCAGTAGATTAGGGGTACCCGCTTCTACTACACTGAACTTGATCGCATCATTACTCCCTGTATCTCCGATGTCTATTCTGTAACCTGAAGGGGAGGGGCTTTCAGGGTCATCTACGTATAGCCATAGCCCGAGTGCATTGGAAGGGGACGGAGGAAATGCTAGTTCTATCTCTAGCGACCATTGGATGCTATCTGGAAAGTCTACTGCAGTATAGATTAGAGACTGACCTGCTTCGGGGGCATTGAGTTGGAGTCGTGCTTCATCATTTATTATGAAGTCTGAGACGTTACCTTCCCAGTTAGACAGGGTGACATTTTCAAAGTCAAGATCTAGCTGACATGTTAAAGTCCATGAAATGGAAATAAAAACCAATATTAGGTACGGTCTTAGCATGTTAGTTTGTAGGATATTAAGGTCTGAGAAGTCTAAAATATCCTATTTACTGATAATGCCGTTTGGTTTTTGGGGTAAAACTAAAGTAGTCCATCCATCCTTATCTATCAACTAACTGATAATCAGCAGCTTGTATAATTAATTGTTTGTATATAAGCATTAAGCATATATTCTTAATTGCCCCTATTTTTGTGAGCAATTAAGATATCTTAGAAAATAAGGGAATTAGTCAAAACATGAAATTAGCTTTAGTAGGTGCGACAGGTCTAGTCGGTCACGAAATGATCCAAGTCTTAGAAGAAAGAAATATCAAGGTTCAGGAATTTATTCCTGTTGCTTCAGAAAGATCTATAGGCAAGGTAATCCGTCTATTTGGGAAGGACTATAAAGTTGTTTCTATGGACGAGGCCGTAAGAAGAGCACCAGATTATGCTTTGTTTTCTGCAGGAGGTTCTACTTCTCTAGAGCATGCTCCTAGATTTGCAGGCGTAGGCACTGTAGTTATCGATAACTCTTCAGCATGGAGAATGGATCCTGATAAGAAGCTTATCGTTCCTGAAGTTAATATTTCAGCTCTCACACCAGCGGATAAGATCATTGCTAATCCTAACTGTAGTACGATCCAACTTGTAGTAGCTCTTAATCCTCTACATCAGAAGTATGGTATCAAGAGGTTAGTGATCTCTACCTATCAGTCTTATACAGGTACAGGGGCTAAGGCTGTCGCCCAATATGATGCAGAGTCAAAAGGTGCAGCAGAAGGTGAGTATGATATGGCATATCATTATCCTATTTATGAGAACTGTATCCCTCACTGTGATATCTTTCTAGATAATGAGTACACTAAAGAAGAAATGAAGCTGGTCCATGAAACCCGAAAAATCATGTCGGCTCCTGATATGGCTATCACTGCCACGGCGGTAAGAGTGCCAGTACATGGCGGTCATTCTGAAGCGGTCAATATTGAATTTGATCAGCCTTTTGAATTAGCGGAAGCAAAGGAGCTTTTAGCACAGCAACCGGGATTAATACTTCAGGATGATATCAAGAACAATGTTTATCCTATGCCGCTACAGGCCAAGAAAAAGGATGAAGTCTTTGTAGGAAGAGTGCGAAGAGATGAGTCGATAGAAAATGGTCTCAACCTATGGGTAGTGGCCGATAATCTTAGAAAAGGTGCAGCCACGAATGCTGTACAGATATTACAAGCGTTAGAAAGTCAAGAACAAAGGTCCGCAATGGCCTCTTAAGAATAGCTTATGCTCAGAAGAACTGGGCATGGATGAATTTTAAATTTCTGAATGTATGTCGGTAAAAGAATCGACATTGAAAAAACAAAGAACATGAAAAAGAAGATCGTACTATGGGGAACAAATGAGAAGGATGAGAAAATCCTAATCGCCCTAGAACTTAAGCCCAATGAAAATCAGGTGAATGTGTATTCATTTCCTGAAGAAAAAGTCACAGAGGTATTTTTTAATGAGATGATGGATAACTGGCGTACTGGAAAAGAAGTAGAGTTTCCTGAAGGTTACGAAACCATCGTCAGAGAACTTTCTGTCACAGAAGACATCCTTCCAGAGTCTATCAAAGTGCAGAGAGGAGATCTAATTAATAGAGCAAAGGCAGAATGGCATTTTGTAGTGCTCTCCACGAAGTTGTACGATTTATATAAGACGGAACTAGAAGACCTAAAAGGCCGTGTAGAAAAGCTGATAGATTTTGATAAGGACATCTGGGAGGAAGTAAAAGGCTTCTGGGGCAAAGTCGTCGATCAGTCTAGAGAACGAAACTTATTCAGAGATCACTCTGAAAAACTCAAAAACGAAACCAATAATCTATTCACCACTCTAAAGGAATTCAAAACCAAGGCAAACGAAGAACTTAGTAAATTATCTAAGGAGCATGTCGCTAGCTTTACGACTAGACTAGATGCAGTCAAAACCAAAGTGACTGAAGGAAAAAGCTTAAGTCCACTCTTCGATGAACTGAAGAAAATTCAAAACGAATTCAAAGGTGCAGAGTTTACACGTAATGACAGAAATAAAGTATGGAAGCGTATAGATGAGGCCTTTAAGGTCGTCAAGGAAAAGAAATATGGCAAGCCACAAGAGGGCGGTGCTCAAGGGGCAGTCAGTCGAGTAGAAAGACGACACCAAGGACTAAAGTCCGCAATCGGAAAGATGCAGGCCTCTATCAATAGAGATAAAAGAGATATCGAATTCCAAAACAAACGTGTCAATGATACCAATGGTCAGCTAGAGATGCAAATCCGTCAGGCCAAAGTGAAAATGATAGAAGAACGTATCAATTCTAAGCAAGAGAAGCTAGATGAAATGCTAGCCACTCAGGTAGACTTAGAAAAGAAGATAGAAAAGGAGAAGGAGAGAGCCGTCAAGAGAGAAGAGAAGAAAGAAATAGAGAAGAAGAAAGCGGAAGTAAAGCAAAAGATAGAAGCGGAGATAAAAGAAAATCAGCCAGAAGTTTCTGATGAAGAAGCAGAAAAACTAAAAGCGGCTGCTGCTGATATCAATGCACCTAAAAAGAAAAAGAAAAAAGCTCCAGCTAAAGCCAAAGAAGCGACGGCTGATAATGCTCTTGCTGCCACTGAAGAAGTCAAAGCAGAACCTGAATCAATATTCTCTGCTGCAGCTGCAGTAATCGGAGATGCTGTAGAAGATGTCGTGGATTCTGTAAAGGCTGTAGGCGCTGTAATAGCGGATAAGGTAGAGGATAAAGTAGAAGACGCAAAAGAAGATATCGCTGAGATGAAGGAAGAGATAAAAGATGCGAAGGATAGCGACACTGGAGAAACCTTAATGAAAGGTGGAATCCTAGGAGCGGCTGTAGCTGCAGGGGCAGCCTTTGTAAAAGAGGCCACTGAAAAGATGGAAGACCTTTCGGAGAAAGTAGGCCTTGATGATGCAGTAGAAAAAGTAAAAGACACGATGTCAGATGCTAAGGATGCTGTAGTAGAAAAAGTGGAAGAAGTAAAAGAAGACGCTAAGGATCTTGCGGACAAGGTAGAAGAAAAAAAGAAAGAAAATGACGAGGTAGAGTCTAAAGCAGGAGAAACCTTAATGAAAGGTGGCTTGCTTGCAACAGCAGTTGCTGCAGGATCTAAACTCGTCCAAGATGCTTCAGGAAAGCTAGAAGGTCTCTCTGAGAAAATGGGTCTAGATGAGACCATAGAAAAAGCAAAAGCAACTCTAGAGGAAACGAAAGAAGCGATAGGAGCTAAGGCGGCAGAGGCTAAGGAAACAGTAACAGAATCTGTAGATGAAGTTGCAGATAGAGTAAGAAAAGAAACTGCAGAGGCCGCAGGATCTTCTGAAGAAGAGTAACATTATAATTACTTTATATAAAAAAAGGGAAGCTATAACATATAGCCTCCCTTTTTTTATTTCTATCTGTGAGTAATCTACTTCTTACTCAATTTCTTAGTCGTCACTTTATCTTCACTTCTTAGTTGTACTAGGTATAAACCTGAGTCATAAGTGCTTAGATCAAGATTTACAAAGTTTGCACCTTTTCTAATCTCCACATTATTGTTGTGTAAGATTCTGCCATCTATAGTCAGCACTTGCAGTTGTACAGGAATTAATCTGTCAGACTTAATATTTACAGTGACATGATCACTGGCAGGATTAGGATTTAGGTTTACTTCTACACCGGCTATGCTAAGGTCTTCAGTGCTTGTACCATCTTCTACACCGTCAGAATCCATAACGATCTCTTTTACGCCATCTGTTACTAGGTCTGCATTGTCAGCAGAAATAGTCGCCTCTACCTCATATGTTTTGAGGTCCATTAGCTCTAAGTCATCTATGTACCATCCGTCAGTAGGAAGGAAAGTTGTTACAGCGTTTTCATCTATATCATAAGTTGCAAATCTGAATCTCACATCAATAGTTTGACCTTGGTATTCTGATAGATCTATATAAGAATCAGTGAACTCATCTTGGTATCCAGAGAAGCCTTCTAGTCCTGGTAGGGCTAGGTTAGCATAGACGATAGGGTTATTATAGCCGCCTCTGATAAATTTGCCATTGACATCTGTCCAGATGGTACCACCATCAGTAGAGATCTCTACGAATCCTCCATTGTCCTGTGGCGTACAGAAAGCTTTCTGCCAGAATCTCAATGTCGGTCTGTCACCAACTACTGTAAGATTATTGTATTCTAATCTCTGATCACTATCCGCATCTACTTCAGCTACTTGCCATGACACCTGACCTGATTTAGCATCGAATTGTACCGCATCCCAAAAGTTGAATCCTACACCATTAATATCTTGAATCCACTCTGCTCTTTCTTCCGAAGTTTCAGAAGTGTTGATTAATCTAGTAGTAGAAGATCGGTTAGGATCAGTCGCAAGCTGGTAGCTAAAAGATAACTCATCTAGGTATTCCATATCTCCGATTTCGAAGATGATATCATTGCCATTCAGCGTATACGGGATATTAGTAGAACCATCTACGATCGTCAATCCATCAGTAATAAAATCTGTAACGATAGTATTAGTGGAGAGTTCTCCTGTGTGGTTAGCTACCCAGATATTTACATCTAGAATATCTCCTGGTGCTACACGAACGCCGATTTCTCTTTTTATTTTTAGAGTAGTGATACAAGTGGGTAGAGGTTCGAAATCCTCTATGTTATCATCTCTCTCATTGCTATCACCGAAGTCTGCAAAGAAGCCCATTCCTCTTCTAGCGAATATCTCCCATAACAGACAATTATGCTCTCCATTATCTACTGCAAAGATAGCATCTCTCATTTCTCTATAGCCAGGGTTGCAACCGACGGCTTTCATACCATCCATTACGAGTTTCATTGCTTTGACATTTCCTTTGGTATCATCATTCCAGTCATCAGTCCAGCCATATAGATCGGTGAAGGCCCAGTACATATCCCATAAGGTGGCGGCCCATACTTCTCCTAGTGCATGTACACCATTGTTGTCAGGGTCAGCATCTGTGCTGTCTCCAGTACCACGGATATCATCCATCGTAAGTGGACAGATAGTCATATCCGTAGAGTAAGGGAATCTTCTTATACCTCTTCCATCAGATTGCTGTCCATCCGCAAAGTTTCCTATTCCTCTAAGGTCTGTACCTCTATGGTCAGCATTAGTAGTAGTCACAAGAGTAAAGTAATCTGATATTCCTTCGCCTACTTGCTCGTCATTAGTAAGACAGCCGTTGAGTCTAGGTCCTCCTACTAATCTATTACTGATACCATGACCAAACTCATGTGCCACAACACCATTATCAAAACTTCCGCTTAATTCTCCAGGTCCTTCTTTAGAGGCAAGTTCAGCATCTACTTGCTCCCCATTTCTGATGGCTGCTTCTATCAGGACACAATCACTATGTGGCAGAGCGATAACCGGAATAGTCACCATGTCTCCCACTTCTCCTGCACCCATGTTTAGTAGGGTTTCTCCATCACCCCCATTGACACCAGGTACGTTACATATGATGACGGCTATAGCGCCAGCCTCTTCAGCATTCAAAGCTTTACGACCGAATTCGCAAACCCCTCTTCTGATGAGTGCAATTTTTCCATCTACATCAGTAACGATATCTTCACAAGCTTGTGCAGCGAATTGTGGATTAGCATTGTTATCTCTTGCAATAACGATTTCAGCATTGATATCTACCATAGTATAGTCTGGCGTCTCTAACCAATCTGCTTGACTAGTCGTATAGTCTTTAGCTATTGGTCCTGGAGCAGTCAATCTAAATATATCAGTGAATAACCATCTGAACATTTGCATTCTTCCTGACTGGCCATCAGATGGCGTGGCGAAGTTTGCATTATTAGTTTGGACGACACCGTTATCATCTACAGAGGCATCTAGGCCTTCTGCTCTTACAAAATCTCCGCCGTTACCTCCAGCTCCATACGTATTCTCTTGGAAGTTACCTGCTTCAGAATCAAAACCTATTTTATAAGTTAGATCATGCATCATATTTACATTGTAGAATAGCTGAGTGATGTCAGAATCTACATTTAGAATAGGATTCACTAGTGGATCGTAATTGAAGTCAAAAACTAAATCAGCACCACCGTCAGGTTCATTCCCCCTTGACGTATTAGTGTTACTTGTATCTTCATAGGCCCATACATTATTTCCTCTAGTGATCGTATGTTCTGCACCGGGTTGGTTGTTAGTATCATGCCATCCATGAGGAGATGCTACAGGGTCACTTGGGTCATCTGCTACAGTTCTAGTGCCATGAATTGGACTTTCTATAGGTAACTCATAGACAGTATATTTAGCGCCATCGCCCATCATGGAAATCTCTGCAGCTTCTACAGTAGTGTGGTGGTCTCTGCATTCTGCAGTATGATTATGAAACATCCCTTTGTGGACTGCACAGTAGATTGTATTGTTTCTTTTACTCAGGATAGAGCCATCTACACCATCTACATAACTGTACCATGTGTCAGCGCTATTTTTTTCTGCAATGTAGATTTCCCAAGAAGTTCTATAGCTTCCATCAGCTATCTTGATATACTTCATCTCTGCACTGATCTTATCTACTGCATAAGGAGCTACGAAGTACTGTCTGCCTAATTTGTCATCACTCTTGAGAGCGACTGGTTCTGTTATTTCTTCTACACCTAATTCATAAGCTGCGCTATTGATCGCTTGGCTTGCATTAAGTAGGACGATATCGCTATCTACTTTGCTACGGAAGTTAGGGATGAAGGTATTACCATAGAAAGGAACTGAGCCATCTGGCTTGACATTCAGGTTGATCACTGCATTATTTACTTGTATGCCTTTATGTGTCTGTCCAAAATAGATCTGGACCCAACCATTATTGTTATTTCTATTGAGATCTGTGATGACCATATTCTGGACATCTGCTTTGGTAAGGCCTAATTCTTCGAGGTTTTCGTTGATGAACTGATGGCCAATTGTTTCGTATTTGGCTTGATCTAGTTCGCTCGCTTGTCCCATCAGAAATAGAGGGAATAGAAAAATGGCTAAAAGTATTTTTTGCATGTTGATCATTTTTTTTGTGAATATAATATTACTAATGCTTTTCGGTGGACATAGTTGATAGCCTATAAGACATAATCCTCATCTATTTCTACTAATTACACTGCTGCATGGGTAAATAAGGGCTATAATCCCCTAGAATTGTGATGATCCTACTCTCTTGGACTCTAGTTTTTTATAGCCATATATAGGGGACATCAACTAAAATCAATGATATTTGCAGAACTTTTAGATTAACACTTCGCCTTATTCACAATTCAGACGGTTTTAAAGACAAAGTAATTATCGGTAGGAAGCCGGTGATGGATGCTATTCTAGATGGTACACAGCTGGAGAAAGTGTGGATAGATAAGATTACAAAAGGCGAATTCGAGAAGGAAATCCGTAATCAAACCAAAGATCGAGATATTCCCCTTCAGTACATTCCCAGAGAAAAACTGAATTCTATAGCAGGAAAAAGCAATCATCAAGGAGTGGCAGCACAGTTATCTCTCGTACAATATCATTCAGTAGAGGATGTCCTCCCACATATCTATGAACAAGGCGAAACACCTGCGATACTCATCTTAGATGGGGTAGAAGATGTCAGAAATGTAGGCGCCCTAGCTAGATCAGCTGTATGGTTTGGGTTTCATGCCATCGTTGTCCCACTAAAGAAGTCGGCTCGTATCAACAGTTTTGCTTATAAAGCCTCAGCTGGAGCCATCAAGGATGTACCTATCTGTAGAGTAGCTGGTCTTCAAAAAACGCTAGAATATCTAAAAAACTCAGGGGTTAAACTGGTAGTAGCAGATATTGATAGCGAAGACCAACCTACTAGCCACTTTTCAGAACCAATTGCTCTGATTATGGGTTCAGAAGGCAAAGGTGTCACCAGAGAAGTAAAGGCCCTAGCAGATGGCGTCGTTACTATTCCAGGTACAGGCAAAGTAGAATCTCTCAATGTATCTGTGGCTGGCGCCATACTAATGCATGAAATTTATAAAGCAAGAAATTAATATACCATGATAAATAAGTTGTTTTCTAATCACAAGTGGTCAGCCTATACCTTCTTTATGCTGATTTCAGGATTGCTAATAGTCTCGTGTAAGTCCACAAAGGATATTTCGCAAAAGGGGACACAGTCTGCAGAAAACTATGAATGGGCAGATGCACTGCTCTGGAAAATTGAAGGACACGGTCTTACTGCACCTTCGTACCTCTTTGGGACTATCCATATGATAGAGAAGGAAAGTTTCTTCTGGCCTAAGGGTACTCTAGCTGCATTTGAAGATGCTGAGAAGGTTGCCTTCGAGATAGATATGGATGAGATGTCGGATATGGGCGCCATGATGGGTATCATGACCAAAGCTTTTATGGCAGATGGCAAAACACTTAAGGATTTGTATTCTGAAGAAGATTACGCTTTTGTAAAAGGACATCTAGAAAAGATGGGTATCCCGATGATGCTCATGGAAAGACTAAAACCGATGTTCCTCACTGTTTTTGCTAGCGGAGATATGGAGTTTGGACAAGGCTTCGGGGCCGATTCTGATATAAAGTCTTATGAAATGGAATTTTGGGATCTCGCCAAAGAGTCTAATAAAGAAGTGTCTGGCTTAGAAACGATTGAGTTTCAAATGTCTGTTTTCGATTCTATTCCTTATGAAGCTCAGGCAGAAATGCTGATAGAATCTATAAAGACTGGAGATGAAGAAGATGATACCTTCAAGGAAATGATAGAGCTCTATAAGCAACAGGACATCAATAAGATGATCACCTTCATGAGCGAAGCTGAAGAAGGAGGTATAGAAGGCTATGAAGATGTACTTCTATATACAAGAAATAAGAATTGGATTCCCATCATGGCAGAAAAAATGAAAGCCCATAAGACTTTCTTTGCTGTCGGCGCAGGACACCTAGGAGGTAAGAACGGGGTTATAGATCTGCTAAAAAAAGAAGGTTATAAACTTACTCCTCTAAGTCATACTCAATCATAGGATGGCTTCGATCATCACTGTAAAAGATAAGACGCCTATTATACATCCGTCAGCTTGGGTTGCAGAGAATGCAGTGCTGACAGGAGATATAGAGATCGGCGAAAATTCTAGTATCTGGTACGGGGTCGTCATCAGAGGCGATGTCAATAAGATACGCCTGGGCAAAAATGTAAATATCCAAGACCTCTCGATGGTCCACGGCACAGTCGGTAGGGGAGATACCATCCTAGGAGATAATGTTAGCGTCGGCCACAGGGCCATCATCCACGGATGTCAGATACAGGATAACGTACTCATAGGTATGGGAGCGATAGTCCTAGACGATGTCATCGTACCCTCTAATACGATCATAGCCGCAGGTGCAGTAGTCACTTCGGGGACTGTACTAGAATCTGGCTACATCTACGCTGGCACTCCTGCCAGAAAACTGAAACCACTAGATACTGCTAAAGCTCAATTATACATCCAAGGCACTGCTGCAGGCTATGTGGGGTATAAGGAGTTGTATCGATGACTTCTAATTGATAATTGATAATTGATAATGGACAATTGATAATTGACAATTGACAATTGGAAAGCGGGATGAATTCCCCTTCAGGGGCTAGTGGTTGGGTTGAATTCTCCTTTGGAGATAGCTAAGCACTTTCTACACATAGAATAAACCTTGTATATATAACTCTCTGAAGATAGGCTTCCTAGATTTGATTTCCTTCCTTTGAAGTATTCATGATGAATAAATTGTCAGTCATTTATACTGCCAATCAGCCAATATTCCATTTATTTGTAGGTGTCGGGTCATACTAGAGCTTAGTCAGAAAAACTATCTAGACATTACCCCAATGCATTGAAGTAGTCCTCTTGATCAAAGAAATCAAAGTCCAGTCGGTGCATTTAATCAAAACGAATAAAAACTATGATTGGAATCCTATCTTTTGTTGGCTTTACGGCGATGGTGGCTGTAATAGCTTATCTCGCTACACGTAATCAAGAACAGACCAGCGATGGCTACTTTCTTGGAGGAAGAAGTCTGACTGCAGGTGTTATAGCAGGCTCACTCTTACTGACTAATCTTTCTACAGAGCAGTTAGTAGGGCTTAATGGAGCAGCTTATACAGAAGGTATCTTAGTAATGGTTTGGGAGACCTTGGCTGCTTTGGCTATGGTAGTGACCGCAACTTATTTACTTCCACGATATCTCAAGGGTGGTCTGACCACGATTCCAGGTTTTCTCTCTAAGCGATTCGACGTGATGACTAAGACGATTACTTCTGGCTTGTTTCTGACAGGTTATGTGGTAGTCTTACTACCCGTCATTCTCTATTCTGGTTCAGTGGCACTGAGTTCTATGTTTGATGTGCCTGGTATGCTAGGTGTCTCACAGGAGGTCTCTATATGGATATGCGTCTGGGGAATAGGATTGATAGGGATGGTGTATGCTGTCTTTGGAGGATTGAAAGCAGTAGCCGTTTCTGATAGTATCAATGCCATCGGACTTCTGATAGGAGGTGTAATGATTCCTGTTTTAGGACTCATAGCGTTAGGAGAAGGAAGTATGATGGCGGGCATAGATATCATCTCACAGGGTCCTGGCGAAAGGCTCAATGCACTGGGAGGTCCGGCTGCGTCAGTACCGTTCTCTACGATATTTACAGGGATGATGTTGGTGCAGTTATTCTACTGGGGGACTAATCAGCAGATTATACAAAGAGCACTAGGCGCTAAAGATCTGGCTGAAGGACAGAAAGGACTCATGCTGGCGGCAGGTGTAAAAATATTAGGTCCGATTATCCTAGTTCTGCCAGGTATGATAGCATGGCATATGTTCGGTGACGGATTAGAAGTCGCTGATGAAGCCTATCCTAAATTGGTCCGAGAAATTTTGCCTGGCCCTCTTGTAGGATTTTTTGCCGCTGTTTTATTTGGGGCTATCTTGAGTTCATTCAATAGTGTCTTGAATAGTTCTGTGACTCTATTCGGTATAGATATCTACAAGGAACATATCAATAAAGAAGCAGATGAAAAAACTGTAGTCCGAAATGGAAAAATCTTTGGATTGATCTTAGCTTTTGCAGCGATGTTTCTAGCACCATTCATTTCTAAGGCAGGTGGTATCTTCGCATATCTGCAAGAGGTTAATGGTATCTATAGTATTCCTATCTTGACAATTATAGTCATTGGGTATACGACTAAGTATGTTCCTGCTATTGCTGCCAAGATTGGTGTTGTCTCAGGTTCCATCCTTTACATTATCAGCCAGTTTATCTTGAAGCCAGGAAGAATAGACAGTGCCGTAGAAGCTGCAAAAGCATCTGGAGTCACAGATGAAGCTCAACTCAAATTAGTAGAGGCAGGTGCTTATCCTCACTTCTTACATATGATGGCTATCTTATTTGTAGCCAATATTATTATCATGCTCATCATCGGAAAGTTGCGTCCACGATCGACACCATATGAGTTAGAGTATACAGAACAGGTAGATATAACGCCTTGGAAATATGTGAAGCAGGTGTCGGTAGTGATATGTATTATCGTTATTGGTATCTATGTTTATTTTAGCTAAATGTCAATTTTTAATTGCTAGGGATCACTTTTAGAATTCTATAATTATGGGTAAGAAGCTCATAGGTGTTGCTTCAATAATTGGAGTGATCGGTTTTGTAGTGAAAGTAATTCCCAACCTTGTGGCTGCATTTGCGACACCTTTAGGTATGCTGGTTTTTGGGATGGTGTTTTTTTGTAGTTAGCTTTTTCTTGTACAAGTTTCTAAGGTGGTGCTTTAGTTGAATTATTCCAAAAAACAATTTTTGTATATGTTACGCTGGGGAATTATAGGTTGTGGGAAAATTGCGCAGCACTTTGCCAAAGATCTAAAGTTATTAAAAGGCCATTGCCTCCAAGCAGTAGCTTCTAGGTCACTTGATAAAGCCCAAGCTTTTGCTGAGCAACACCTGGCTCTAAGGTCATATGGAGAATATAATCTATTGTTCCAGGATGCAGAGGTGGATGTGGTTTATATAGCCACGCCACATAACTCTCACATGGAATGGGCGATAGCTGCCATGCAACACAAAAAACATGTGCTCTGCGAAAAACCCTTAGCCGTCAATGAATCTCAAGTCAAGGCCATGATAGCTGCTGCCCAAGCCAATAAGGTATTCCTTATGGAGGCACTGTGGTCTAGATTTATACCCACTATAAAAGCTGTCAAGCAAAAATGTGAGCAAGGCGATCTAGGAGAGATCAAGCATCTATATTCTGAGTTTAGTTTTCTGAGCGATCATCCTGCTGAAAGTAGATTGTTTAATCTTGAGCTTGCAGGTGGTGCACTATTGGATGTAGGAATCTATCCTGTCTTTCTATCCTACTTGCTACTGGGCTATCCTAAGGAGATAAAGGTTGTGGCTGAGCTCGGCCCTACAGGCGTGGATGTGCAGTCGTCCATAAGCCTTCGTTATAGCAATAGTCAAGCCTCTCTTTTTTGCGGCTTGAAATGTGATGTCGAGAATCATTCTGTAATCACAGGTACTAAAGGCCGCATCCGCATTCCCAACCGCTGGCATGAAGCACAAGGCTACATCGAAAAGATCGGAGCCGCTGAAGAAGTACATCATAAACTACCGACAAAGGGTAGGGGCTACACTTATGAAATAGAAGAAGTCGGCAATTGTCTCTCTAAGGGATGGCTAGAAAGTCCTTACTGGTCTCATGAGGATAGTTTGCAAGTAGGGAGGATGTTAGATGAGTTACGGAGGCAGATAGGGTTGAAGTATCCGTTTGAGTAGATGTGTTCATCTAATGAGAAATCTTAAGGATTGAGGTTTGCCTTCTCGTATAGTAGGATGCAGTAACTGATAGTTTTGTATTTAAGACTAATTGATTGTTGAAAGTGGAGCTGCCTAATTTGGCGGCTTTCGCTTATTGTGCTTGTCATTAAAGTGTTCATAAAGGAAGTAGTCAAAAAGGAAAAAGAAAACACCTGTAGTTACTAAGGCAATAATTAATTTGGTCATAGCAGTAATGGTCAATTATTTTTTTGTCTGTACAAGATGTGTAAGATTCTAGGATGAACATGATTTGTTCATTATTCAGTTTAGAAACATCTTGTCTATCCTATTATCTTTAAAGTCATGTTGAGACAACTAAGATAGTTGTGCTTTGTTCTTTAGTTTTTTATTGAATACTCTATGGTACTGAAGACGTTCTCCACTAAAATTTATCAACAACCCATCGGGAATATTATAGGCCTCACAATGGTTGATTGTCTGTACATGATATGTAAGATTTTATGATGAACAAGATTTGTTCCTTAGCCAGCATAGAAACATCTTGTCTATCCTATTATCTTTAAAATCATGTTGAGACAACTAAGATAGTTATGTTTTGTTCTTTAGTATTTTTTATTGAATACTCTATGGTACTGAAGACGTTCTCCGCCAAAATTTATCAATAAGCCACCGGCAATATTATAGGCCTCACAATGGTTGATTGTCTGTACAGGATGTGTAAGATTTTAGGATGAACATGATTTGTTCATTATTCAGTTTAGAAACATCTTGTCTATCCTATTATCTTTAAAATCATGTTGAGACAA
>CAKZVK010000030.1 GCA_937921825.1 uncultured Saprospiraceae bacterium | reverse complement strand
ATTAAAAGAGCTCAATCTATTTTAAAAACATTTAAATCCCGTTAGAAATGGCTAAAGTGAAAGTATCCAAATTTGACATTGCAGAATATCTTGATAATGAAATAATGATAGAAGAATTTCTAAATAATGCTTTGGAAGAAGGAAGTACAGAAGACCTAATTGGGGTAATAGGTAATATCGCAAAAGCCAAAGGAATGACAAATATTGCTAAAGAAACTGGAATGAGTCGGCCAAGCTTGTACAAAGCCCTATCAAAGGGTTCAAAGCCACAATTCGAAACAATACACAAAGTCATAAAGGCATTAGGAGGTAACCTAACTGTAAATATGGGTCAATAATAATTTGTATATCTGACAGATATAATATTGGAAAAACAGATTCAAAGGTGTGGTAACGATCGAACGATAATAAGCCTATCCACGACCATGTTTCCATTTTCAGAACATAGGATACCTTCAATCAGTTAAGGCTCACTAAGAGTGAAAAAATGAGAAAAAACACTGTCATAATTTTCATCTTCAACTTTGTCTTCGTTGGCATGTTGTGTTCCCAGAAAGGTGATAATTATTTTGGCATTCAATCTGGTATAAATTATAACATGACTTATACCAATGAATCTATAAATGCAACTCACCATTTCAAACATGGATGCATCGTCGGTTTAAATTATGAAAAAGATGTTTCTAGTAAATGGAGTTTAAATTTTGAACTTAATAGAACTGAGAATAAATCAACGATAGAGAACTATTCAACCTTTAGCTATAATAGTCAAGTAGGCATAACAGCCACAACAATTGGGAAAGTAGAATTCCATGAAGAGAACAATCAATTTATGATTGGATTTAAAAGGTATTTCACAGAATCCCGTAGGATGTTTTTAGAACTTGGATGGGACATCAAATTTTTGCACGAGAATATTGGACAGTGGAACTATCAATTAACAACGATCTATAACACGTCAGATATCTTTAATCCAATTTTACTAGATGAGCCTGAAGTGCGAACAATAAATTCAAGCTATTTTAGAAATGGTGGATATCTAGGAATGAATATTGGAATCGGCTACAAATTACAGGTTGGAGAAAAACTTAGAATATTGTGTAAGGGGCGGTTCAGTAATCAAATAAAAAAACCGGAAGAATCTGGGGGCATAATATTAAGAAATGTAGAAGCTTTAATTGGACTTCAGTATGTTGTAAAAGGTCATTCAAGGAATAAATAGTTTTCATTACAAAATCGAACAACTAGGTTTCCTGTCAGTATAGTATACACAGAACGTAAAAGTGTATAATATGGAAACCACAGTAGCAGTAGTAAGTAAAAAGGGTAAAGATTTTGAATTAAGAAAGGTGAAGATCGATGATCCCAAATCACATGAGGTACTTATCAAGATCGTTGCCACAGGATTATGCCACACTGATCTCTCAGTGAAAGATGGCTATCTACCCACTAACTATCCCGTGGTACTAGGACATGAAGGTGCTGGTATCGTCGAGAAAATAGGGGACCATGTAACGGATGTACAGGTAGGCGATCATGTCGTCCTTTCTTATGGATCATGTGGCAGGTGTCGCCCTTGCCAGGAGGGAGATGCAGCATACTGCATGAAATTCGAAGGTCTCAACTTTACGAATGAGCGACAAGCTGGCGATGATCCAATAATGAAGGATGGAAAGAAAAAAATCAACGCAGCATTTTTTCAGCAGTCTTCATTTGGGACTTACGCAATAGCACATGAGAGAAATACGGTCAAGATTTCTAAAAAAGTAGATTTAAAATTAATGGGGCCACTTGGATGTGGGATTCAGACAGGAGCCGGTACAGTCATGAATACATTGAATCCTAAGCCTGGATCAAGCATCGCTGTTTTTGGTGTCGGCTCTGTCGGGCTCTCTGCTATTATGGCTGCTAAAAATGCTGGTTGCTCTCAAATAATTGCAGTAGATATTAATCCTAAGCGACTGACACTTGCTAAAAAACTAGGAGCTACACATAGCGTCAATAGTAAAAGAGTAGACGCAGTAAAGGGCATACGCGAGATTGTAGAAGCTGGAGTAGACTATGCAGTAGAAGCAACAGGCGTCAAAGAGGTCGCCAACCAAGGATTCAATGCACTAGCTAACAGAGGTACTCTAGCTATAGTTGGAGCTCCGCCAGGTGGTACAGATTATGCCTTTGATGCAAATGATATGATTTTGACTGGAAGGAAGGTCGTAGGCGTAGTAGAAGGTGACAGTACCGTCAAGATATATATCCCTAAATTGATAGAAATGTATCAGCAAGGAAGATTCCCGTTTGATAAATTTGTCAAGTATTACAAGTTCAAGGATATCAATAAAGCAGTCAAGGATATGAAAGATGGAAAAACCATTAAGCCTATTCTAGAGATGTAATGCTTAAGTACAATTGTGTTAAGAAGGAAGGCTACCCATTAGGATAGCCTCCTATTGATTCTTACTACTCAAGAATTTTATACGCTAGATTATTTTGAAGGCCATTACACCTAGGTCTCTAGGTCTCGTATCTCCAGGACACTGACACTTGATATCTTCAAAATAGTATTTGTCAGAAACATTGGCTTTCTTGATCAGGGCGGCAGCTTCTGCAGAAAATCTGCCACCTTGATTACAGACGACAGAAGCATCTTTATGTTTTGGCACTCGTACAATTCTGAAATCTAGAATTTCACATTCTGTCTCAAAATCAAAATTCTTGAGCACAGGAAAGATACCTTTCTGCAGTCTGAATTCTCCACTACCCATAGCCCCGCCTTTAGAATTTGATAATTGTGGTATAGGATCAGGAATTCTTTTCACTCTAAATTTCTTACTGACATTTAGGCCCTCTGCTTGGACTTTGACTTCGGCATACTCATCGCGTCGAGTTGGTGTTTTCACCTTCACGATGAAGGAACCATCTGCGACTTTACTGATCATACCGCCTCCGGCACCAGTGATAGTAGCCTTCATAGAATTAGAGCTGGCGCCTGCTACAGAAATTTCTACTGGATTATCGACCCCTATATAAAAGACATTCATCTTTGTAGGAGAGATGGCGACTGATCTCTCACCGACTTCATAGGTGAATTTCTTAGAGTAGGTCACAGTCTTATCAGTAACAGGGTTATAGACGGTGGCCTTTGCTGTGTAGGTCTGTGGTCCAGGTACTGAAGTATTGATCATGTACTGTCCTCGACCTTCAGTATCTAATCGGAGAGGACGGTCGTTCACTGAGAATTTTACTTTAGTGCCTGAGTCAGGTCCTGCAGAAGCTGTCAAGATGATATCAGCTTTGTAGGGTTCGCCTTTGATTACATAAGATTTTTCTGGAGCGGCGACTACTGTAAAATCTCCAAAGACAACATCCTCTTTTCCGATCCCTACTTTCTTGCCTAGGTAGTTAAGTGCAGAGGCCTCTGTAGATTTTACGTCATTAAGATACTTGTTGAATATGGGGATGACGGCTTGTACTGGCATGTTCTGAAAGTTCATATGAGACCAGCTGGCTTTCCCAGCTTCTTTCCAAGTTTCATCATCTACATTGACAGCGATTTCCTCTTGAAATCGTGTCTTGTCTGTATCATCTATAAACTCTACAATCTTCGTTCTGAAGGCTAGTAGTTTCTCTTTGAGTTCTTCTCCCTTCCCGTCATTCAGTCCTTGCTGCCTAGGATCATCTACTAGAATTCTTGTCGTGACATCTACGTTCTTTTCACCTTTCAGCTCTGTCGTAAACTCTTGAGTCTCTGCATTTAGCTTGTAACCACCGGATTCTGTAATGAGTGAGTCTTTAATATCGGTGATATATCTGGCTAGGGTCTGCGCTTCTTCTCTTATTGGATTTACCCTATCTGCATAGGTCTGAAAAGAAGGTTTAGCCTTTGCCGCTTCTCTAATCGCTTGCTCCATAGGTTCATTCATATAATCTAGGGCTAAGTTGGATTGGATCAGACCTTGATCTAAAACCTTGAAGGCATTAAATATTTCTGCAGATACATTTAAAGCCAGCATAGCGGTAAGGACCAAATACATAATATTGATCATCAGTTGTCGGGGTTCTTTCGGTAATGACATATTTTGTTTTTTAGAAATGAATAATGGTTGTGCTTGCTAGAGGCCTTGAGTAGGGCACATAGCGTATTAGCAGTATCCTCTGCACAAAAAGGACCTGTAGATACATGAAGGCAAAGGTCTACCAGTAGCATAGAAGACTATAGCTAGAAATTTTACTTCAGTAGTTTACTCTAAGTCCATCTGTAGACTTGAGTAAAATGCAAACTTGAATTACCTGTTAAGAGTTAACCTTTATGGGTAGGGGGGCATGCCGTGACTTACATTCATTTTTTAACTGATTTTAATTAAGAAATTAGCTGGTCATCCAGACCTAAATATTGCCGATTTTGATAGACAGTCTTAGCTTTATCAGAGATCATAAAAGCCCTATTTCATAGTCCTCATAAAGGCTGACTGAATATGTAACTTGATTAGAGGACTTTAATTGTTGGAGTTGCAAATTTTTTTTGCAGTGATAGACAGAGTTTTAATAGCTTGCAAACTCAAGTAGGCTGATAGGAACTGAACTAATGAGCAGTGAGAAGGATGTTACTATTAAGCTTGGAAATTATTCCTGTGGAATAAGTTATAGATATTCAGTAGCTTTAGAGAGGTCAAGGTTGACTCAATAGTTAAAGAACAGAGATGAGATTATTCAAGACACTAGTTCTACTTTTCTGTAGTGCTTTGCTGATGAGTCAAGCAGGTACACTGGATACTTCATTCGGTGATAATGGAACAGTAATTACGGTCTTTGAAAACTCAACTGCTAGACCGACCGGACTTTCTGTACAATCGGATGGTAAAATATTATTAGCAGGTTCTGATTTTTCTGGCTCTGGAGGCGAAAATGTGGTCGTGGTTAGATATTTGGCCAATGGTCAGATAGATACTGAATATGGACAAGGAGGTAAGTTTACTTATAACAATTCTGACTACATTGTTAATAGCAGTGCTATGGATATTCTGGACAATTTATATTTGCTATGCTTTTTCAGCAGAGATCATGAAAAAAAGAAAGACTCTAGTTATGAAGATAAGTGTAGAGGGCAACTTGGATACAACTTTTGCTGATAATGGTATATGGATTAGTGAATTGCCTGAGGTAGACGAATATTATAAAGCGATAGCTCTGCAAGAAGATGGGCATATACTAATTACTGGAACCCATCATAATTTTCCTGAGCCATCTACTAGCACCATAAGACGCCTCATCCCTACAGGTACGATTGATAGTTTGTTTGGAAATAATGGTTCAGCAGCTGTAAGAGCTACAGGAGGAACTAATACTGAGTTCCTTGGACTCAGCTCTAAAGGAGAAATCTATGGAGGTGGCTTAACAGTAAATTTAGAAGACCCAGACTCATCAAAGGTATTCTTGGCCAAATACGATAGTAATTGCTTACTGGATACTTCATTTGGAGTAGATGGTATTTTCGAGAGTGAATCTGGTATAAATGAAAAGGCAACCAGTCTGTACATTCAAGACGATGATAAGATAGTGTTAGGAACAAGGTTTGTGACTGCCTCTGGAGTAGACTTTGGACTCCTTAGATTAAGTGAAGAGGGTAGCTTGGATGCGAGCTTTGGAACTAATGGCCGAGTTGCTACTAACTTTTCAGAAATGGATAGAGCCACTTCTGTATTAGTGCAGGAAGATGGAAAAATAATTCTTTCGGGTTCTACAAAGATAAACTCTGATTTCGATTATGCAATTGCCAGGTATAACTCAGATGGCCAGTTGGATATCTCTTTTGGAGACAATGGGAAGGTAGTCACTGATTTTGGTTTTAATGATTTTATAACTACATCAACATTGCAGGCAGATGGAAAACTATTATGTGTCGGTTCATCAGGAGATCAGCAGAATCCAATTTCTTTTTCGCTAGCGAGATACAGGACAGAAGACTTGTCTAGTACGGAACGTTTAGAACAGCAAATCCAGAACGTCTCTGTTTATCCAAATCCAACTAATGGTATTCTGAATCTAGAATTTACTTTGTATAGTGCGACAATTGGCTCTATTGCTTTATTAAGCTCTTCCGGAAACTTAGTGCAAAAGTTAGTAGAGGCGGAGCCTTTGGATTCTGGACTTAATAGTCTAAAGCTAGATGTGGGAGAAGCTATAATTCCAGGGCACTACATTCTGAAAATTGAAACTGGTAGAGGTACGGTTACTGCCGCAGTTGTTGTTGAATGATTTGTCAGAGTAAGAAGTATTAGTACTGAGAGATCATTAAGTAAAAAGTAGATCCATCATAATAGTCGACGGATCTACTTTTATTAGTTATTATCATTTCTAAGTATTGATAGTTATGATCGGTTTGCGATTGGTACTATGCAAATGAGTACTTACTTCTTGCTTCTTCTTTATGTAATCCTACTACTAGAAGCACTGCTAAACCGTTAACTAGGTAGTATACAAAGTCTAAGCCGCTAAAGTGTAGTATAAAAGGGATCAATACAAAGGCGACTCCTACAGCTGAATCCACAGCCAAATGTAGTTTGTAGCTTATGAGCTTTAGAACTCCTGTCTGATGATTAGTCATAAGTGTCAGTAGTAAGGCTGCAACTCCTGTTATAACTGAGGCGTATAGTGCTATGGCATTAGACTGTCCTAGACCCAGTAAAAATGGTAGAGTGATAAGTGCTATTGCGACGGGATAATCTATCATCGCATGTATTTTCTGTGTTACGAATTTCATGATTTTAAGTTTTGTGGTTTATTATTAAGCGAGTGCAAGTTCAAGACTTTGGGCAGTAGGAAAATCTACAGGTACTTCTGTTGTTCTGTGGAGGTAATTAGTTATAGTAATTTCACCCACTTGGTTAATGGCATCAATCAGATTTTCTTTTGTCCATCCTGCAGCAAAAAAGTTACTTACAACTTCTGGGCTCGTAGCTCCTCTGTTTTCTACAATGTTTCTAGATAGCCTAGCCAAAGCATTTAGTTTAGAATCAAAAGAGGCCGTACCTAGTCTAAGTTCAATAATCTGTTCTGGTGTAAAGCCATTCATACCAGCGATAGCAGTATGTGCAGAGAGACAATATTGGCATTGATTTAGTTCGCTGACGGCTAAATTGATAACCTCTTTTTCTTTTATCTTGAGTGAAGACTTAGAATTAGCGAAATCTAGGAAATTTTTCAGGGCATTTTCACTACTAGCCATTGTTGCATAAATGTTAGGAACAAAGCCAACTGCTTTTTCTAAGTTGTCGAAGATCTGTTGATTATTAACACTTACTTCATTTCTTGTAGGAACATTAAATTTTGTCATGATATAATTTTTATTTGTTGGTGAGAAATATTTCTCTTTTGTTGACAATACAAAGATGGGACGCAATGAGGGTTGATTTACAGTTAGGAGTTCCTTTAGAATTGTAAATTGTTCCTATTCTGATTTTATCTGCCCAGTATTTGTTTATTTATAATAGAGTAGGGTAGAATAATTCAGTCTGTTTGGATAGCAAGCACTATATAGACTATGTGTAAAAAGTACTGTAAGGTTTAGGTTACACATATTTAGAGAGTGATAGAGCATCTCCTAGAGAATAACCTCCTATCTTTAGTTATAAGGATAGATTATTGAGCTTAGCTAGAATGTAAGCATTCGTGTAGTCGCTTGAGTTATTACTGTTTAATTCTCTATGTGAATCATAGTATAGCACTCAGTAAGGAAATAAGTACCCTTCCTAGGGCAGTATGTACAATAAGGAATCTCTTATTCTATTTCACCTTTGGTACGCAAACAAGCACAAAAGACAAAATCAATTGAATGTTCTTTGTAAGGAAGAATTCTTAGCTATCTTTCCCACCAGAGTTTTAGTAATGTGCTTGTAAGCTCAAAGCAAACCAAAATTCAATTCTAAATTATACCAATATGAAGATTTTAGTCTTAACTATATTTTTTATTTGCTGGGGTACCATAACGAGCTTTTCACAGAATTTAAATACCGAAGCAACAGGAACCACTATAGCTTTCCAGATACAGAATCTAGGTAGGAATGTAGATGGCTCATTCTCTGAATTTACGCTATCTGCCAATTTTGAAAAAAATGACTTAGATAACAGTTATTTTTCTGGAACAGCAAAAATACAGTCTATAAATACAGGCAATAAAAAGCGAGACAAAAGTTTACAAAAAGCTAAATACTTTGATTCTGAGAAGTTTACAGAATTGAGATTAGCCTCTAGCAAAATTACAAAGCTTGAGAGTAATCGTTATGAATTCTATGGAGAGCTATCAATTAAGGGCACAACAAAGAAAATCACATTTCCATTTACAATAGAAGAACTACCAAATCAAATAAGAGTTAAAGGCTCCTTTGAAGTAAATCGCTTAGATTTTAATGTAGGAGAATCAAGTTGGATCTTAAGCAAGAATGTAAAAGTTTCGATTACATATCTTGGTAATTTCAACTAGGATGTATGATGTAGTAATTATTGGTGGAGGCTTAGCAGGATTGGCAAATGCAGTTCATCTGTCGCAGTCCGGATTGAAGGTCTTACTTTTAGAAAAAAACAATTACCCTCAGCATAAAGTTTGTGGAGAGTATATCTCAAATGAGATCTTGCCCTATCTTGAATATCTAGAGATCAACCCATTCGTCTTTGGTGCAGTATCTATTGACAAATTTTTATTGAGTACACAAAAAGGCAAAATAATAAGCACGAGGTTACCGCTCGGTGGTTTTGGATTGAGTAGGTATGCATTGGATAATCTACTTTACCACAAAGCGCTATCTAATGGTTGTATTATAAAAAAAGCAATAGTTGAAAATGTTCATTTTATTGATGACAGATTCAAGGTAGTTACTAACGAGGGGAATGAGTATTTTTCAAAATTTGCGATAGGGGCCTTTGGCAAACGTTCAAAACTAGACTTTAAACTTGATAGGAATTTTGTAAAAAATAAATCCCCATTCTTAGCAGTAAAATGTCATTACCTTGGAGACTTCCAGAAAGATCTTGTGGCTCTCCATAATTTTGAAGGAGGGTACTGTGGTGTTTCAAAGGTAGAGAATGAGGTACTAAACATTTGCTATCTAGCCGATGCTAACGTATTCAAACGCTATGGCAATATTGAGATATTTCGACAAGAAGTGCTTTGTAAGAATCCACACTTGAAAGCACTTTTTTCTAGAATAGAACCAATTTTTGCTAAGCCACTCACAATTAGTCAGATCTCATTTTCTGAGAAAGAAATTGTCGCTGACCATATTCTCATGAGTGGTGACTCAGCTGGAATGGTGCACCCCTTATGTGGTAATGGTATGGGTATGGCGATACAGAGTGCCAAGATTCTTTCCACCCTCCTGATAGATTACTTAAATAGTGGAAAGCAGAAACGAGAAGTGCTAGAATCAGCTTATGCTAATGAGTGGAATAAAACTTTTCAGAAACGACTATGGGCAGGACGATTTATAAATCGCTTTTTTTCAAATCAAAATATGCTAGATAGAGGCCTAGGTGCTTTACGCCTTTTTCCTTTTGCTTTACCTCTTATTATCAAGCAGACCCATGGCACAAAAGTAAGTGTATAGCCCATGTTTGGAAATCTAAAATATAGAAGCACCGAAGAAGAAATCATGGATGATTTCGATATGGAGGGAGAGCTACTAGAGCGAACATTAGACAAGATAGCTTCTATCAATAAGTGGTTAGGTGGTAACCACATAACCCTGAATGGCTTAGCTAAATTATGGAAACATAGCCCAAGGGAGGACGAAATCACCATCGTCGATTTGGGATGTGGAAATGGAGATATGCTAAGATTGGTTGCAGACCTCGCAAGGAAGGAAAGAAGAAAAGTGAAACTCATAGGAATAGATGCAAATAAATTTACCGTCACTTATGCGCAAAAACTGTCAACTAGTTATCCAGAAATAAGGTACATGCACGAAACAATTCCTTCTACTGCTTTCAGCAACCTGAATTACGATATTATTTTGTCGACATTGTTTTTTCATCATTTTACGGATAGAGAAATTCGTGATAGTCTAACTGAAATTACCTCAAAAGCTTCTACGGGGATAGTGATCAATGACCTTCATAGGAGTCGGTTGGCGATAGTTTTATTTAAGTTGGTATGCATTCTTATTTCTAATCCAATGGTAAGAACAGATGGTATTACGTCAATACAACGTGGATTTCAAAAATCAGAACTTCAATATTTTGTGAGACAATTAGGAATAACAAATAGTGAAATTAATTGGAAGTGGGCATTTCGTTACCAATGGATAATTAGATGCACGAACTAAAGTGAAACTAGAACTATGGTAAAGATAAAAGCAGTTGCTACACAGCTACCTCCCTATTCTCGGACTACTGAAGAAATAATTCCGTATGTCAAAGAATGGATGAGTGATCAAGATGAACGGCTACAGAGAAAAGCTGTGAAAATTATGGGTAACGCTGGTATAGACAAACGATATTCCATTTTGGATGCCGACGAAATGTTCATCCATAGAAGTTTCGAGGAGAAGAACAATCTGTATATCCAGGGAACTTTGCCGCTGGCTGAAGGGGCATTACGCAAGGCTCTAGAGAAAGCTAACTGGTCAGCAAAAGATCTAGACTATATCGTTACTGTCAGCTGTACAGGATTTATGATACCTTCAGTGGATGCTTACCTGATCAACAGTATAGGCCTCCGCCAAGATGTAGTCCGTCTACCTGTCACAAAAATGGGTTGTGCGGCTGGCGTATCTGGAGTGATCTATGCTAAGAACTTCCTCCAGGCTAACCCAGGAAAACGAGCAGCTGTTATCGCCATCGAATCCCCGATGGCAACTTTTCAACGTGAGGATTTCTCGATGGTAAATATCGTGAGCTCAGCCATTTTTGGAGATGGATCTGCTTGTGTTCTATTGTCATCTTCTACACAAGATGAAGGCCCAGTAGTAAAAAATGAAGCCATGTATCATTTCTTTGATGCGACGCATATGATGGGATTTGCGCTGAAGAATACAGGCCTGCATATGGTTCTAGACCCTAGTGTCCCAGAAACAATAGCTGAGCATTTCCCGAGAATAATCTACCCCTTTCTAGAAAAATCAAATACGACTATAGAAGAGATTGACCATTTAGTGTTCCACCCAGGCGGAAAGAAAATAGTGCATACTATTGAAAGTATATTTGGTGCATTGGGAAAAAACATTGACGATACCAAAGAGGTCTTGCGTAGTTATGGTAATATGTCTAGTGCTACTATTCTGTATGTCTTGGAACGTTTTATGGATAAAGACCTTCCCAAAGGAGAAAAAGGGCTGATGTTAAGTTTTGGGCCAGGCTTTTCTGCTCAGAAGATTTTATTAGAATGGTGATAGATTAACTATGATGACAAACGAATTTCAAGACAAAAAATATTGGGCTCTTATCCTAGGCGGTTCTTCTGGACTGGGACTTGCATCTGCTAAGAGACTTGCTGAATTAGGCTTGAATATCTGTATCCTCCACCGAGATCGAAAATCCCTGCTTGCTCATATCGAAGAAGAGTATGACAAAATCAAAGGACTAGGAGTTAAATTCTTGTCCTATAATATAGATGCTCTAAAGCAAGAGAAGAGAAAGGAAGTCATAGAGAATCTAAAGCAAAATTTTGATTCAGAAGGAAAGGTGAAAGTACTGCTACATAGCATTGCCAAAGGTAATCTGAAGCCGATGGTTGCTGAAGATAGCCGTACACTGAAAGCTGACGATTTCCATCTCACTATAGAAGCTATGTCTATATCGCTCTACAGTTGGGTGCAAGATCTATTTAGTGAACAACTATTTGCCGAGGATACAAGAATTATAAGTTTTACGAGTGAAGGTAATAGGAAGGCCTGGGAAAACTATGCAGCAGTGTCTGCTGCTAAGGCTGCCTTGGAAGCTATTACACGAAACATTGCCTTGGAGTTTGCACCCTATGGCTTACGTGCCAATTGTATTCAGGCGGGTATAACAGATACGGCCTCTTTCAGGATGATACCTAAGAGTGATGATCTCAAAAAACATAGCCTATTACGAAATCCTTCAAATAGACTGACGACACCAGAGGATATTGCCAATGTTGTCGGTTTGCTATGTAGTAAAGAAGCATACTGGATTAATGGAGCAGTTATTCCTGTGGATGGAGGAGAGCATATCAGATAATTTTTACTATTTGAGATTACTAAAGGAAGCTATATGACACATGAAAAGATAATTTCTTTACTTCCCTACTCAGAACCCTTTTTATTTGTAGATCACCTAGAGCATATAGACGAAAATGGGGCGATAGGCACTTACACTTATCCGGAGAGCTCTTTTTTTTATAAAGGACACTTTATTGATAATCCTGTTACACCTGGTGTTATATTAACTGAGACTATGGCCCAGATTGGTTTGGTCTGCCTAGGAATTCACTTAATGGCGAATAGGATAGAGGAGCAAGCCAAGTTACCCGAAATGGTTATGGTTTCTAATGAGATTAATTTTTTTCTGCCCGTATTTCCTGGCGAAGAAGTGAAGGTTATTTCTAGCAAAGAATACTTCCGCTTTGGAAAATTGAAATGCGAGGTAGAGTTAAGAAATGCAGATGATGCATTGGTATGCAAAGGCAAGATAGCAGGAATGGTAATCAGTAATTCGTCGTTATAATACTTTGATAAAATTCTTGTAGATGAATAGAAGAGTAGTAGTAACTGGACTTGGGGTAGTAGCACCTAATGGCGTAGGCCTACAGAAATTTGAGGCATCAATAAAAGCGGGCACCTCAGGTATTCGCTATTTTAAACAATTGGAAGAGATGAATTTCTCTTGCTGTATTGGAGGCATTCCAGACGTTTCGGAAGAATTAAAATTAAAGTATTTGACGCCGCTACAATTACGAAATTTTACAAGCTCAGGAATTCTATATGCCTGTATGGCAGGTATCGATGCCTGGCATGATGCTGGTTTTTCTTACGCTGAGGATGAGGCACATTGGGATAGTGGCTGCATCTTTGGGACAGGAATCTCAGGAGTAGAGAAAATGCGAGAAGCTACATACAAACTAGATAGTGGCAAGGTGAAGCGACTAGGAAGTAACTCTGTGGCCCAAACTATGTCTAGTGGTGTCAGTGCCTATTTGGGTGGAATTATAGGCTTGGGTAATCAGGTTACAACTAATTCCTCTGCTTGTGCTACTGGAACAGAAGCGATTCTCTTAGCATATGATCGTGTCATCTCAGGTAAGGCTGAAAAAATGATTGCAGGTAGTAGCAGCGAACATGGACCCTTTATATGGGGAGGTTTTGATGCGATGAAAGTGATGACCTATAAGCATAACAAATCACCTACTAAAGGTTCTCGGCCGATGAGTGCAAGTGCCTCAGGATTTGTGCCAGGCAGTGGGAGTGGTGCATTAGTATTGGAATCTTTAGACAGTGCTATGACACGAAATGCACCTATCTATGCTGAGATCTTAGGTGGCGCTGTCAATTCGGGTGGTCAGCGAAATGGAGGCACTATGACAGCAGCAAATAATGTCGCAGTACAACGTTGTATTAAGGATGCAATGGAGAATGCTGACATCCTTGCAGATGAGATAGATCTCATCAATGGCCACTTGACAGCTACGATAAAAGATCCTACAGAAATTCAAAATTGGGTAACAGCTTTAGGGCGGGAAGGAAAAAATTTCCCATACATTCATTCTCTAAAATCAATGATAGGTCATTGTTTAAGTGCTTCTGGTGCTATAGAAAGCCTCGCAGCTGTACTAGGTCTAAAGAATGATTTTATCTTCCCTAATATAAATTGTGAGAATTTGCATCCGGATATATCTGCCCTTATAGATGAACGTAAAATTCCTAGAACAGTTATCTATTCCAAGGATATCGATATAGTTGCTAAGGCAAGTTTTGGCTTTGGTGATGTAAACGCATGTGTCATTTTTAAAAAATATAACAATGGATAAAACAATGGATAAGAATACAATTATTGAAGGGTTAAAAGAAATTGCAAAACCTTACATTCAAGATCAAGAAGCTTTCGATAACTTAACAGAAGACACAAATTTTGTCGACGACCTTAAAATTAATTCCGCTAATCTCGTAGACATTATCTTAGATGTTGAGGATAAATTCGATATTGTTATCGAGGATAAAGAGATGGAAGATATGATGACTGTAAGAAGCACAATAGCAATTATCAATAAAAAGCTAGACAACAAATGATCGGTAACGATATTGTAGATCTGGAGATAGCACTGAAGGAAAGTAATTGGAGACGTCCCCGATTCTTGCAGAAAGTATTTACTATTGAAGAACAACAATACATTAGTGCTGCTTCTGATAAAGACAAAGCCGTATGGCTGCTATGGAGCAAAAAGGAAGCTGCTTACAAAGTAATTATTCGTCATTTCGGTAGTAGATTCTTTAGACCAAAAGATTTAGTAACCCTAACTAATATTTCAGATTATAAAGATTCATCTTCTTTACTAGATGGTCAAGTTAGCTTTAGAAAACAAATAATTCATACTACGAGTAGAGTTACTGATACATTCATTCATACAGTAGCTCAAGCGCATGATAAAGTAACACCTTTATTGGTCAATTTTTTTTACGTAGAAAAGAATACCTATGCGATACAGCATCGAGTGACTCGCCAGCATCTCTTTGAAAACTATTCTGCAGTGACTGGGACGTCAGTTAAGAATCTATCGATCAGAAAGAATGCTCAAAGGGTTCCTTATTTATATAATAAGGATCAAAGGCAAATATTAGAGCTTTCTATCTCACATCATGGACATTATGCGGGTTATGTTATACAATCAACTTGTGATAGATGAATTTTAAGAGAATTATCCAATTTGTCTTAGATCACAAAATTGTCTTCATTTTCTTGCTTGCTATTGCTATGCTAGCAGGAATAGGACAGACAGCGAGACATCTACGAGTTGATAATTCTTTATCCATTTGGTTTCTAGAGGATAATTCTGGGTACCAAGAATACTTGCAATTCCAAAAAGAACAAGGCTCTGATGAAGTCGTCATCGTAATGATTCCCGTTACAGAAGAGCTCTCAGAAAACCATATATCTAAGCTCAAGGAACTACACCAAAAAACTGACAGCTTACCTTATGTCAAAGCGACTTTCAGTCTTGCTAATGCAAAGTATCCCATATACTCAAATAAAAAGATATACTACAGAAATATTTATCAAGCTGGTAGGAGCATAAAGAGCATGGAGAAGTTATTGTCTGAGCTACCCTCTATTAGCAATCAGCTAGTAACAGAGGATAGGTCCTACTCTTTCTTTTATCTTCAACTAGTACCGGCAAATCTTCTCAAGCACAAGAGAAGCCAAATTATAGAAGAGCTTAGAATAATAATGGAGTCAACTCTCCAGCAAAGTCATATCTCTGGTGCACCAGTCTTAGGAGAGGCATTTAATGAAACTATCTATAATGAAAGCAATTTCTTTGCGGTAGCTTCTGTGACTATTATTTTGGTTCTGTTGTTATTCTTACTACCCCATTGGCACTATGTGCCTATAGCCCTTCTGTCTATTGTCTTGCCCATTAGCATAACCTTTGGACTGATGACGACAATGGGCTATTCATTGAATTTAATTTCAATGCTTATACCTACAATTTTAATGATTTACAGTGTTAGTGATCTGATACATATCACCAATATATTTCATAATTACCGAAAGGCTAATCCGCAAATGAGCAGATCTGTGCAGATTAAAAATGCATTTCAAGAAAGCCTTAGACCTTGCTTCTATACGACCTTGACGACCATTATTGGTTACTTAGCCTTGGTGTTATCACCTTTGCCCGCATTTAAAGCCATGGGGTTATTTACTTTCGTCGGCTTAGTGATGGCCTTTTGCTTAGTATATGTTATTGCAGCTATTTGCTTCAGTTACCTAAGCAAAACATCACTGCAGTCAGATGTGAAGAAAATCAACATATCGGCACTGACCCAAAAAATTAATCACTGGACAACACATTACAAGAAGCCCATAATAGGACTGAGCTTACTCGTTTTTGTACTAGGAACAATCTGCTTATTCAAGATAGAAGTGAGTACTAATTCATTAGATCTATTAGGTCCTGGAAAAGTCAAAAGTGATCTAGAATTAATCGAGGATAAATTAGGTGGGAGTATCAGACTACAATTAAACATTACCAGCAGTAACTCAGAAGCTTTATTTACCAAGAGCAATTTGAAAAAATTAAGAAAGTATCAGGAAAAGCTAGATAGCAATAAGCTCATATCACATCCTGTTTCTATTGTTGATTTTCAATCATTGCTAGAGAGGCGTATGTCAAGTATGTCTGTATTTGGAAAGCCCAACTTAGAAAAGATTATGAGGAATAGTCAAAAATCTGAGAACGATTTTTTCTCATTCTACGATGATGATTTTTCATTTATGGCTATTAATATCAATATTAAGGAGCTTCCTACCAAAGAACTCAGACCTTTACTGAATACTATTAAGGAGGACTTTAAATCTGTATTCTCTGATGAGAGCTATGAACTCAAGATTCAAGGCTTTTCAGAAATATTTGCTCAGCTAAATACCTTCATTTTGCAGACCCAATTTCGCTCTTTTGGAGCTGCCTTCCTTATCTCTTTTTGTATTCTATTTTATTTTATCGGGCAGTTGAAAATAAGCACCCTTGCGCTCATCCCTAATCTTGTGCCTCTGTTTATGGCTTTTATAATTATGTTCTTTTTTGATATTCATCTTGAAGCTGCTAATGCCATGCTAGCGCCTATTATGCTCGGTGTAGCTATGGACGATACTATCCATCTAATGAATAAATTTAAATTATACCGTAGTGCTAATTTGTCTATCACAGAAAGTATAGACAAGGCAGTATCTTACACAGGAGGTGCTCTTTTTTCAACTACTATTTCCTTAGTCTGCGGATTTTTAATCGTGGGCTTAAGTGATGTAAGCTCCGTAAGTACATTCGGTCTGCTTTGCGCTTTTACTATTCTGATGGCCTTAGTCGCTGATATTTTCTTTTTGCCAGCCCTAATTAAGTTGTCAGATAAGTAAGACTCAGCCTCTGATATAGATAAGGCAGCTCTGTATTACGTTAGATAGAATTAGTCATCTCACTGAGATAAAGTAGGACTAGTATATATAAAAAGAGAGGCTGAACTCATGCTTATGAGACAGCCTCTTTTATGATTAAAACAACTACCCGATTTATTTTGTAACCTTCAGAGAATACTTCGGCGTTGGGTTGAGTGGGCAAAAGTATTCATACTCACCAGCCTCTAGAGTGAGTACCTTTGATAAGGAGTTAGTCCCTGTAGCTACTGGTGATGTAACATAGGCTGCGGGAATATGGTCCGACATCTCATATTGTCCCTTAGGTACGAGCACAAAACCTACTTCATGATCGACACCTTGGTTAGTAATTTCAAATTGGTAAGCAGTACCCGCTTTTAGTGTCACATTCTTTTTAGTAAATGCACCAGGAGTTTGCTTTAGTCTAACAGTCTCTACTTTATCATGGACAGTCAGACTATATTTTGGTGTAGGATTAAGAGGACAGAAGTACTCATATTCTCCAGCTGCCAGAGAGACTTCGCTTGTCAGTGAACTCTTACCCTGAGCCACAGGCGCTTGCACGTATGCAGTCTTTATGTGGTTAGAAGCATCATATTTTCCTTTAGGTACTAGGACAAAACCTACTTCATGATCTACACCATCATTAATAATATTAAACTGATAGGTGCCAGAGGCTAATGCAAGATTAGTTGTCTCGAAAATTCCTGGTGATTGAGTCAGGTCTACTTTTTGAGTTTGAGCAGATAAAATTGATAGACTGAAGAATAGCGCGATTACTGTTAGTATTTTGTTCATGTTTATACTTTTTTAATTAGTTAACAATACAAAGATCTATCAGAAGAGGAAAGATATTACTGTCTATAGTGCCCAACAACTTGTAGATTCTTCCTTATGAGGAAGAAACTGCGGTCAGCTTAGTCTTTTTGAAGGCACTGGGACTGAGTCCAGTATGTTTTTTGAAGAATTTTGAAAAATGACTTGAATCATTATAACCCAGTTCTGTTCCTATCTCGTCATTAGAGAGATCGGAGTAGAGCAGCAGCCTTTTAGCTTCTAGGACTATTCGTTCATTAATGATGTTAAGTGGACTTTTGTTGATATGTTTTGAAAAGAGGTTAGACAAGGTTTTAGGAGACTTGTAGAGAAGATTCGCATACTCTTTTACTTTATGATATTCTTTGAAATGCTTTTCTACCAGGATATTGTATTCACGTATGAGGTCCATCTGTGATTGTCCTATGGAGGCATCTGGTAAGTTGTCTTTCAGTAATCTGGTAGAGATGATAAGCAATCTTTTCAGCAAGGATCTTAGCATTTCTCCTTGCAGGTGATCCTTGAAGGATAAGTCGCTCATAAACATCTGCTCCATCATTTTGAATTGCTCCACCTCTTTCTTACAGAGCTTTATAACTTGAGGCTGTGCCGATCCAAAAAATAAAAAGCCATTGCAAGAAACCTGCTCATCGTGAGATTGAATGCAAAAAAATTGTTTATTGAACACGAAGGCTAGCAGTCCATCATTATCCTGTGGGACTTCTATGACATTGAGCGGTGTACAAAAGATAACTTCATCTTTGCATAGTGTCAGTTGGTAGTCATCTACTTTTAGCTCTATTGGCGCCTCTCTACTCCATAAGACTTTGTATAATCCTTTTTCGCTGATGAGCTTTTGGGCTGGCTCACATTTAAAATCTGTAAGGATAAAGACATCCTCATCTTTAAAACTTGAATATGATAGTTTCATAAGGCTAGTTGTGGGCAGGACTTAAAAGTCAGTGACGAATTAGTTTTGATTTAAATAAAGTCTAGAACTCTCCGAAGCCCGACTGATCTAAGTAAAGTAGAACAATTTACTATCTTGACCCATTTATACACAACTTATAAGACTCTAGATAGAATAAATATAATGGCTCAGACTCAACTTATCAAAATGCTACTATGTGCAGCTTTCATGCTAATGGTCGTCTCATGCACTGAACAAAGCATGACTTCCCAAGAGGAAATGATTGAAATGGAGGAGCCAGACCCTTCTGTGCAGGATTCTATTTATTTTTTAGCTCTAGGAGATTCTTATACCATAGGTCAGGGAGTAGACATTTCGCAGAGATGGCCTAATCAATTAAGAGCCCAATTAATCGATAACGAGATAAATGTCTATGACTCTAAAATTATCGCAAGGACAGGATGGACGACGAGTCAGTTGATAAAGGCTATTGAAGATGAGGACTTGACTTTTCTCAGCGATCAGAATGTGATGGTGTCTCTGCTTATCGGTGTCAATAATCAATTCCAAGGATTAGATTTTGATGACTTTAAAACGGAGTTTGATCTATTGCTGGCTAGGGCCATGATGTTTGCCCAGGATAAGGAAAGAGTTTTCGTAGTCTCTATCCCAGATTATGGTGTGACCCCATTTGGTAGTGGCAATAGTGAAGAGATAGGACGAGAGTTAGATATGTATAACGCGTACATGTCAGGCCAATGTGAAAGCTTAGATATTCTATACGTAGACATTACAGAGATCTCCAGAGAGTTAGGCGATTCTGAAAATGCTTTGGCTACCGATAACTTACATCCAAGCGGTTTCCAATATAGCCAATGGGTAGATAAAATATTCCCCTTGGTCCTTGAGCAGCTTACAGAATAATGATAGATAAAGTCAGTCATTGTCTGAGGTCGCAGACCCTTATTCTCTCCTTAGAAACTTTACATACATCCCTAAGCTGGCATAGATCATCTTAGAATCATAGTAGCGACCTATCTGCCATGGATTAACTAGAGATACATTGAATCCGAAAGTGTTGGCCAGTTCTGTATGGAGGGTCACCTTAGGATTTATAAGTGCATCTTTCTGCATGAAATTAGCCAGAGTAATGTAAGTATGTTCCTTAGGACTAAACGTTAGATATGGCTCCAGGAAAAATATCTGTCCGACACCATTGTTTTTAGATCTGAGTAGTAGACCTGATGAAAAGTAATCGTTTATATCATACTGTGCGCCTATCAAGAAACTATTCATTACCGAACTGGTAAAGGCTTCATTTCTAGCCTCTACCTCTAGCTTAGAGAATAAAGTGTCCTCTACGGAATACGCTTGTCCACTGACATAAGATTCTCTAATATCAAAGCCGCCAAATCTTTCTTGTGACTGTTCTTCAAATATCTGCGTATCATTTTTCCACTTGATAAACCCGATATCTTCTATTCTACCAAATACCCTAAGGTAATCTGTGGGCTGATAACTAAACTGTGCTGAGAGACCAAAGCCTAGATTCTTAGTAGAACCTAGGGGTGAGATGGCATTCTCTGCCAGTTTAAAATCTATACTGTCCAGTGAGTTGTAGTGTAGGGCACCACTAGATTCGACGAGTATGTCTTTATCAAAACCAAACTCAAAAAAGTTCTCCTCGAAATCAATATTGATTGTACTGCTATAGGTATTGAGAAAAGCATTTCCTGTGTAAAGATTGGCTTGTAGCCCTACCATCAGATTCTCAAATTGATAATCTGCACCAAGGGACCATTTATGAGTGGATACAAATAGGGCCTGAGGATTGATATCTACATCTGCATTGACAAGGCTTGCATTACCTTCTGTGACTAGCTTAAATATATGATGCGGTACATTGAGACGTGTATCTGCTATCATCTCATGCATAAAGCTCAATCTAAGTTTATTAAGCTGGTAGGCCAGGCCACCATAACTGACTCGACCATTAAGCAGTAGATCGAAATCTTGTGCTCTGTCAGTTGCAATTGTGAGGTCTAGTGTCTTAGTCTCTTCTATATATAAGTCTCCATAAGTCAGTTCAGGACTAATCATAGTGACACTTATACTGGGTAGGATATAGGTCAACCGTTTTGGTTGTTCTGATCGAGGTCTATAAAACTTGGATTCGGCTACCAAGCTTGGGCCATACATTAATTGTTGCTCGTGATAGTGAGACATATATTGCCCACTTAATAGTAGTGGGCATAGGATTCCTAGTAGTACAATGATTGTTGCTCTCATGTCTTTCCTATCTTAGTATTGCACCTAATTTGACATCTATACCATGATGGTCATAGACCCATACATATTCATCGTCAAACTCTTCTGTAGTCGTGATCTGTACTTTGATTAGTACATTGTGGACCAGCGGTAAAAGCAAAATATCTTCTTCAGAAATCGGAATACTAGAAATCTGAGGCTCCAGCTCATCGACTGTCAGCTCTTGATTGCCATTAGCGAGGACACTAACATATTCTGTGCCTTCTACTAAAGAAAATAATTCTTGGCCTGCACTGTTCAAGAAATAGAGATTGACGCCGACACCTATAGGAAAGGCATTAATCAGACTGATCTTTAGTTCACCCGTTCCTTCTATATCTTCAAATTCAATATCGGCAAAAGGAATAGTGTCTTGTAGGATTAGATCATTAGCTTTCAGCAACAGAGGTAATTCTACTGAGGCATCTATAGTAATATTACTTTCTTCATTATAGAAGCTAATCGGCTGTGACGGGTCACTTACAAAACCTAAGTCAAGATCATAATCTATAGCTGTGGGCTTACTTTCAAATAACTCGATAATATTACTGTTCTCACTATTGATTTCGACTTGTGTCGTCTTACTTTCTCCTACTTCACTCAGTGAAGGAAAAGCAAATGATAAGCCATCTGTGAGCAGATCATTATCTAGGTCGATAGTCTGATTACTAATGGTGGTCACTGTTGCCGCATTGAGCTTCAGCTCAGCAGGTATCCCGATACTATTATGTATATCGAAGATGATCTTAGGATCAGATAAACTTAATCCGCCACTCACCCAACTATTAAAAAACTCTATATCTATCAGATCTTCCGTACTAGGTAAAGGCGCATTATCAAAAACCCCTTCCAGGTAGGAAAAATCAATAGACTTTACATTTAGTCTTATGTTTTGTAAAGTAACATCAGGGTTAGAGTTGCTATGAGCAGAATAGCTGAACTCTGCAAAGCCCTGAGGTGTATCGACATTCATTCCAGATAAATCTATCTCAGCAGAAGTCCATGCTTCATTGGCAGCTAACTGAAAAGTTCGTCTGAATGGTGCCCCTGTACTTTGGTCTTTGATACCTGTTATTGTTACAGTTGCACTTACAGGTTGATTTACAGGATTGGTGATATCCATAGTGAGTCTAGTATCTTTAAGGACACCTTTTCTTATAGCGATATCATTAAATGGAATCGGAAACCCCAAATTATTCCCGACGATATTGACTACCTCGTTTGTGACAGGGGGAAATATCTCAGCAATAGAGATAGGATCTAGCTGGTCTGAGTATCTTAGTGTTACTCTCCCTTGATCATCGGACAATACTTCTGTGTTGTTGTCAGGGTCTACTCCCAGGTCTGCAATAAAGAAAGTAGAATTGACTAAAGGCACCCCAATTTCGGGATCTCCAAAGTCAACTTCATCAATATCAAAAGGATCTACAGCGTCACATGACGTGAGTAATACTAAAGCGAAGAGTATCGCAAAACGCAATAAGTTGTTCATAATCGTAAGTTGTTTTGATTGATAGTACTTCTAAATATAACGATTTTCACCGTTAGATTGGACTGAAAAAACAAACTATTGGTTACAAGTGCCAGCCATGACAATTATAAAATATCTTGAAGAACTTACCTTGGGCTGATGAGATGGAAGCACATAGTGTAAAAAGGTTTAATATGAAAAACCGATAATCACCTTGCAAGTTAGGGGCTATAAAAAAAGCGAGGCCCAAGGTCTGGATCTCGCTTTTGTATTTTTGTAGGGTAGAAACGCCTACACCTTCATTACATCTACTTCCTTAGCTTCTACGAGCTTATTGATGTCATCTGAATATTTCTTGACGAGGCTTTCTACACCTGCCTCTCTTTTCTTTCCTTCGTCTTCAGAGAAACCGTCTTTTACTTCTGACTTTATGATCTGCATGATCTTTTGTCTCTCATTTCTTAGACTGACTTTGGCTTCTTCTCCGAGCGCCTTCGCTTTTTTAACCATTTCCTTTCTTCGCTCCTCTGTCATTGGCGGGATAGATATACGAATAAACTCACCGTCATTCATAGGTGTCACACCGATATTAGCGGCAAAGATTGCTTGCTCTATATTTTGGAGCATTCCTTTCTCCCAGGCTTGGATAGAGATAGTCTTAGAGTCTGGAGTAGATAAGTTAGCAACCTGCGACATCGGTGTCGGGTTGCCGTAGTATTCTACTAAGATATCTTTCACTAACCCTACGTTGGCTTTGCCTGTTCTTACTTTAGTGAGTTCTGACCTCAAGTGAGTAATGGCTCCTTCCATAGAAGATTTTCCTTCATCAAAGGCCATGTCAATCATTTCACTCATAATATTCTAGTTTAATTGTAGTAATCAATGAAGCTGTTATATCACTGGCTTCTTTAGGCTAACTGTTTATTGCTTGATTTTGTTAACAGATTCCAGCCGAAATATAAGAAAATAACCAATGCGCTCAGAGCCTGACCGACATAGGTCATAGCGGCCCACTTCAGACCTTCTTTCGCACCATCGTATTCTACACCATCTTTTAGGACATCAGTCTCATCTAGCCATACTAATGCTCTCTTGGACGCATCGAACTCTACTGGTAGGGTTATCAGCGCAAATAAGGCAGTCATCCCAAAGGTAGCGGATAGGACTCCTAGCCCTACAGTGCTATTCAGTATTTCTGTGCCTATACCCATTATGATTCCAAAAAACAGAAACTGCTGGATTCTACTGGAAAATTGTACAAAAGGGACCATCACTGATCTCAGATGCATGGCATGATACTTACGAGCATGCTGGATGGCATGGCCACATTCATGTGCTGCAACTGCTCCTGCGGAGATGCTGATGCTGTTATAGACGGGTTCGCTTAGGGCAATAGTCTTCGTCAGCGGATTATAGTGATCTGTAAGAGTGCCTTTTCTGGGGACGATTTTGACATCGCGGATATTATGGTGGTCTAGCATTAGCTGCGCCACCTGAGCGCCTGTCAGGCCATTGCTCATAGGAATATTCCCGTATTTCCTGAAGGTAGTTTTCAGTTTACCGCTGATTACCATTCCGATGACGGTAGATATTCCTACGATAGCAAGGTAGCCTATCATTTTATTCTAGTCTTAATCTTAGTCGTTACCGATGAACCTCAATGCAAAAAACAGGAACATTGCTAGTGCCATAAGTGCTTGTGAGACATAAGTCATCGCAGCCCACCATAAAGCATCTTTGGCACCGTCATATTCTGCACCATGTGTTACACCTGACTCATCTAGCCATGCTAGTGCTCTCTTGGAGGCATCAAACTCTACTGGTAGTGTTATGAGGCTAAAGAGGGCCGTCACTCCAAAAGTAGCTGCTAGGATACCGAGCATCAATTGTGGGCTTACCATTCCTGCTCCTATACCCATAAACATACCCATCATTACGAACTGCTGCGCTTTAGCAGAGAAGTTAACCACAGGGACTAATGACGATCGCATAGTCAGGGCAGGGTAAGCCGTCGCATGCTGTACAGCATGACCACATTCGTGTGCCGCTACTGCTGCTGCTGAGATACTTCTTGCATTATATACGGGCTCACTCAGTGCTATTGTCTTCGTCTGAGGATTGTAGTGATCTGTAAGAGATCCTTTGCCAGGTACGACTTTTACGTCAGTAATGCCATAATGAGAAAGCATCGCTTCTGCCACTTCCTTGCCAGTCATACCGCTGGCAGTACCATACTGGCTGTATTTGTTAAATACTGATTTTAATTTACCACTCAGTATCATACCTGCTACGGTAAATACTCCCATGATAATCATGTAACCCATCATAGTTTTTAGTTTTTAAATTATGTTTTTAAAAGATTATAGTTAGTCAATTATATCAAAACCTGTATAGCTTCTAAGCGCTTCAGGAATTACAATGCCATCTTTAGTCTGATTGTTTTCTAGCAGTGCTGCAATAATTCTTGCCAGCGCTAAGGCACTACCATTTAAGGTATGTGCTAGTCTCTTCTTGCCATCAGAATCAGTAAAACGTAGCTTCAGTCTATTGCTTTGAAAAGTTTCAAAATTAGAGACTGAGCTTACTTCTAGCCATCTTTTCTGAGCGGCAGAATACACCTCTAGGTCGTAAGTCAAGGCAGAGGCAAAACTAAGATCACCACCACATAAACGTAAAATACGGTAAGGCAGTTCCAATTTTTGTAATAATCCTTCTACATGCTTGACCATCTGATCTAGCGTCTCATAAGACTTATCTGGATGCTGAAACTGGACGATTTCCACTTTATCGAATTGGTGGACCCTATTTAGTCCTTTGACATCTGCACCATAAGAGCCCGCTTCTCTACGAAAACATTGGGTATAACCTGTCAGTTTTATAGGAAAGTCTTGTTCTTTGACGATATTTCCTCGGTATATATTGGTGACAGGGACTTCCGCAGTAGGGATTAGATAGAGATCATCTTTCTCTACATAATACATCTGGCCTTCCTTGTCCGGGAGCTGTCCTGTAGCTCTTGCGGAATCAGCATTGACGAGTAGAGGTGGGACTATTTCTTCATAGCCCGCCTTGGAGGCCTCATCTAGGAAGAAATTGATCAGGGCTCTCTGCAGACGAGATCCTTTCCCTCTGAATACTGGAAAACCAGCACCAGTCAGCTTTACTCCCAGTTTCATATCTAGGATATTGTACTTAGTCGCGAGATCCCAGTGGGGTAAGGCTTCATCTCCAAGAATGGGAAGATCTTGAGGCCAGTCTTTAGCGACTTCATTATCATCTTCTGTTACGCCTGCAGGGACACTACTGTGTGGAATATTAGGAATATCTAAGAGTACTGTTTCTAGATCTGTGGTGCAGCTTGCAAGTTGGGATTCTGTGGCAGCTATCTTTGTTTTCATTTCTTCTACCTGCGCCTTTGCGGCATTTGCTTCCTCTTGTTTGCCTTGCTTGAAGAGGTTGCCTATTTCCTTAGAAAGCTTATTACGCTGGGATAAATAACCATCATTTTCTGTCTGTAGTGCCTTCCTTTTATCGTCTGCTTCTATGGCACGATCTAGTAGTTCCAGACGATCATTAGTCCATCCTCTTTTGGTTAAGGCGGCTTTTATCTCTTCTTTTTGAGCTCTTATCCTTGATACTTCTAACATAACATGAATTGTGTACTGTGATGATCGGCAAATATAAGATAACTAATAGCGCAGATTCAGACTATTCCTCCCCGATACTGTCCTATTCTAGGGGGTTTCTATTAGAATAAATAGGTCCTTGCTACATCTTTTTAGTGAATTCGCTATATTTGCAAGCGGAATCACTCTTTTCACACTTATCAACTTGTGATTTCTTCCAAGAATTACCCACTATATTACGTTTTATCACATTTATTACATTTATACTCATCTAATTACGTTTTCCCACCATGTATGATATTCTTCAATTGAATGAAATGCTCGTTCCTGAGCTCAAAGAAGTAGCAGAAAAGCTAGAACTAAAAAGTTACAAAAGACTAAGCAAGCAAGATCTCATCTACAAAATCTTAGATCACCAAGCCGTAGTAGGTGGAGGTGATGCCCCAGAAGCTGAAGAAGTACCAGAGAAAAAAGCAAAGCCAGCTAAAGAACGCAAGCCAAGAGCTCCTAGAAAACCAAAAAAAGAGGAAAAGGCTGAAGCCGCTCCCGAAAAAGTAGAGGAAGACACCAAACCTGAAGCTCAAGAAACCCCTGAGGCCAAAGAGCATAGTAAGAAGGAAAGGCCAGCTAAAGAAGAAAGGCCACAACGTGAGCCACGTGATAACAACAGAAAGAATCACAGGAGTAAGAATGGAGAGAGGACAGATAGAGCGCCGAAAGAAAACGTCAAAAAGTTCAATGTAGAAATGGATGGTGTCATAGAAGGCACTGGTATCCTAGAGATGATGTCTGATGGATATGGTTTCTTGAGATCAGCAGATTATAACTATCTGACGAGTCCTGATGATGTCTATGTATCCCCTTCACAGATCAAGTTATTTGGACTGAAGACTGGAGACACTGTAGTAGGTGCCATCAGACCTCCAAAAGAAGGGGAGAAGTACTTTGCCTTACTGAAAGTATCTAGCATCAATGGCCTAGATCCTGAAAAGACAAGAGAAAGAATTCCATTCGAATACCTGACACCATTGTTCCCAGATGAGAAGTTCAAGTTGACTTCACATCCTCAAGGAAAGGATCTCTCTAATAGAATGATAGATCTCTTTACGCCGATAGGAAAAGGTCAGAGAGGACTTATCGTAGCACAACCGAAAACGGGTAAGACTTTCTTACTGAAGGATATAGCAGAAGGGATCGCAAAGAATCATCCTAATTGCTACCTCATAGTCTTACTTATAGACGAAAGACCGGAGGAAGTAACAGATATGAAGCGCTCTGTAAGAGGAGAGGTGATAGCCTCTACCTTTGATCAGACAGCTGATAACCATGTAAGAGTGGCTAATATCGTAATAGAGAAGGCTAAGAGAATGACCGAAAGTGGTCATGATGTAGTCATCCTATTGGATTCTATTACTAGACTAGCAAGAGCTTACAATACAGTAGCACCATCTTCTGGTAAGGTCTTATCAGGTGGTGTAGAAGCTAATGCCTTGACTAAGCCTAAGAAGTTCTTTGGTGCAGCGAGAAATATAGAAGGAGGTGGATCATTGACCATATTAGCGACCGCTCTTACAGACACGGGCTCTAAGATGGATGAGGTTATCTTTGAAGAATTTAAGGGAACAGGTAATATGGAACTTCAGTTGGATAGAACGCTAGCCAATAAGAGAATGTATCCTGCTATAGACCTGACTAAATCGAGTACAAGAAGAGAAGATTTATTGCTAGAAGATGGTATTATCACCAGAATGAGGATGCTGAGAAAGCACCTTGCAGACATGAAACCAGACGAGGCAATGACCTTCTTAAGACAAAATATGGTAGGGACGATGACAAATGAAGAGTTCTTAGTAACCATGAATGGATAATAATCGCCTGTATATCAGGTAATTAACTAAAATAATTCTTCTAAGAGATTTTTCAACAACCATTGTCAAATCTCTGAAAATACCCTACATTTGCAATCCTTTAGAAATTAAAGGCCCAAATTAGAATAAAGAACTACAACTTATTAAATAAGACTTACGATGAAACGTACATTTCAACCATCAAAAAGAAAGAGAGCTAACAAGCATGGCTTTAGAGCTAGAATGGCATCAAAGAATGGTCGTAAGGTTCTAGCGAGCAGAAGAGCAAAAGGTAGAGCTAAGCTTACCGTTTCTGACGAAATGTATTCTAAGTAATACCTAAAGATTCTAGGTAGACCACTTCTCTTTTATTTCTTAGTTATCTTGAGTCAGAATTCTAGTCACATAGGACAGAAATGACTCCAAGTTTATCTCTCAAAAAGCATGAACGTCTCAAGAGCAAAATACTCTTAGACAAACTCTTTCAAGAAGGGCAATCAGCTTTCTCTTATCCTTTCAAGCTGTTATACAGATATGAAGCCAATGTAGATGCTGACTGGCCTCTACTTTTCAGCGTGACTGTACCCAAAAAGAAGGTGCGGTCAGCCGTAAAAAGAAACCTCATCAAGAGGAGAACTCGAGAAGCTTATAGATTACATAAGTCGGATCTGCAAGCGCAGCTTGCTAGTCTCCAATCTCACAGGCTCTCACTTATGTTAATATATATTGAAAGTGAAGCCGTCGAATATGCTAAAATCGAAAAAGGAGTTCTTAAGTTAGTCAATAAACTTACTGATGCGATTCCTTCTTAGTATAGGGTTATTATTATTCTTATTGTGTTCCAGTACTTTACTGCGAGCACAATATCCTATCTACCTTCAACTGGAAGAACTCAACTCTACCAAAGTCATCAAATATTATCCAGGACAGAAAATCCAATTTACTACAAAGGAGTATCCAGAGGCGTGGAGAAAGGAAAGGATTATGAACATCATACCAGAGGATAACCTGATCGTACTAGAGACCGGTTATATCACACCAGAAGAAATATATGCTCTCAAACGTACCAATGGTTCCGCTCTTATCTTCGGACATATGCTCTCTAAGTTTGCCGGAGGTTGGATGGTCTTTGGTGCATATGCCTCTCTAGTGGATTCTGGATATAAAATGAGTATCAGAGAGGTAATCATCGGTGCTGTGGCGATAGGTGTAGGGTGGGTAATGCGCAAACTCTTCGGTAGAAAAAAGTATCCTATGGAAAAACTATACCGACTACGAATAATGGACATAAGATTTCCAGCCCCTAAAATTATTACTCCCTAAAACGTGTATAGGAATACGTCCTTAGTTTTCTAAGAACCATTGTACGGCCATAGTATAGCCTGCAGTGCCCTGACCTATTATCTGATGTGCGGCATTCGGCTTGATGTAGGAATGCTTTCTATACTCTTCCCTATTAGAGATGTCTGAGATATGTACTTCTATTACTGGTGTAGTGATAGAAGCGACGGCATCTCCTAGAGCGATAGACGTATGAGTATATCCGCCAGCGTTAAGTATGATGCCTTGATAGGAAAAGCCACATTCATGCAGCTTATCTATAAGAGCCCCTTCATGATTAGACTGAAAGTGATGAATATTATGGGAGGGAAACTTTTCTCTGAGTCCACCAATGACCTCATCCATAGTTTCAGACCCATAGATTTCAGGTTGTCTGGTCCCTAGTAGATTGAGGTTGGGCCCATTAAGAATAAGAATGTCCATTACCGAGTAGGCTTAGTTTGCCATTTCTGACATGAATTTTATTCTTACCATAAGAATTTCTTCTAGGGTGATATCATCTTCTGCGAGTTCCTTTAGAGCCTCCTCTGCAGAATCAGATTCCGCTTCAGAAAAGTAGTCATAGATATCTTCTATCACTTCTTCCTCGAGATTTTCATTGAGGTAATAGGAGATATCTAATTTGGTACCTGAAGTTACTATGATATTCATCTCAGCCAGTAGCTGATTCAGATCCATAGACAGACTAGCAGCTATATCCTCTAGAGGGAGCTTTCTATCTATCCCTTGTATGACAGTAACTTTAGATTTTGATTTGTTAGCGACTTGCTTGATGACGATGTCTTCTGCTCTCTCTATTTCATTCTCTTCTACATAGTCTTTAATCATTTCTAAGAATGGCTTTCCAAACTTGCTAGCCTTTCCTTGACTGACACCACTTATTTTGAGAATGTCATCTTTACTGATGGGGTAGTAAGTAGCCATATCTTGGAGCGATACTTCTGAGAAGATTATCCAAGGCTGTAAGCTGAGTCTCTTGCCCTCTGCTTTTCTAAGATCTTTAAGCATAGTAAGCAAAGTACCATCTAGTGCGGCACCTCCAGAAGCACCTGTCATTATTGCATCTCCCTCTGCTGTACTGAAGTCACGATTCATCGGGATCTCAGCTTTCCAAGGTTTTGCTAGGAAATCCTTACCCTTGTCTGTCAGCTTCAGTAAGCCATACTGCTCTATTTCTTTATAGACGAGGTTATTAAGAATAGCTTGTCTAAGAATAGAATGCCAGAATAATTCTCCACCTTCTTTGCCTTGACCAAACTCAGGTTTGTTCTGGAAGTTGACGGTTTTTATTTCTTTAGAACTTCTACCGATCATAAAGTCTACTAAGAGTTTTACCCCATAGTTTTCTTTCAGTAGTTCTACAACCTGCAGTGCCTGTTGCATTTCTTTAGTAACATCTTTCTTTTCTTTTGGATGTCTGCAGTTGTCGCAGTTCTTATCACATCTTTCGTCATTATATTCTTCACCAAAATAATGGAGTAAGAATTTTCTTCTGCAAGAGCTGGTCTCTGAGTAAGCGATTATTTCTTCCATGAGTTGGCCAGCCAGTTCTTTTTCTGCCACACCTTTATCTCTAAGAAATTTTTCTAGCTTAAGAATGTCTTTATAAGAATAGAAAGCTAGGCAGTGACCTGGCAGTCCATCTCTTCCACCTCTACCGGTTTCCTGATAGTAGTTTTCTATACTCTTTGGAATATCGTAGTGTACGACGAATCTCACGTCCGGCTTATCTATACCCATACCAAAAGCGATGGTAGCGACGATGACATCCAGATCTTCCATTAGAAAATCATCCTGAACCTTATTTCTAGTCTTAGAATCTAGACCTGCATGGTAGGGCATAGCGTTAATACCATTCAGTTGTAGGACTTGTGCTATTTCTTCAGTGGATTTTCTGGATTGTACATAGATGATACCAGAGGCGCCATTTTGTTTTTTTATAAACTGGACGATCTCTTTCTGAGTTTGGTCCTTATTGATTTTTGGACGGACTTCATAGTAGAGGTTATCTCTATTGAATGAAGAGACGAAAGAATTCACTTCTCTCATTTCTAGATTCTTGATGATGTCTGTTCTCACCTTAGGTGTAGCTGTAGCGGTTAGTGCGACTACTGGGATGTCTTCAGAGATGCCTTTGACCATCTTTCTGATATTTCTATACTCAGGTCTGAAGTCATGACCCCACTCAGAGATACAATGGGCTTCATCTACTGCAATGAAGGACACATTAGCATTCTTAAAGAAGATAATATTTTCTTCCTTGGTCAGAGTTTCCGGGGCGATAAAAACCATTTTGGTTTTCCCAGCTACGATGTCTGCTTTTACTTCCTTCATCTGAGTTTTATTCAGAGAGGAATTTAGGAAGTGAGCGACACTATTATCTTTGCTAAAGCCTCTTATAGAATCGACCTGGTTTTTCATCAGGGCAATAAGAGGAGATATGATGAGAGCAGTACCCTCTTGCATCAAGGCAGGTAACTGGTAGCAGAGTGATTTTCCACCACCTGTCGGCATGATGACAAAGGTGTCTTTGCCAGCAAGAATGCTCTTAATAATTGCTTCTTGTTCTAACTTGAAATCGTCGAATCCAAAAAACTGTTTTAAAGCTTTTTTGGGTTCTGTAGTTTTTACTAATTCTTGAGTTTCCATTATAAGGATATCGTTGATTGGGTTTTATTATAATTTACTTTATAACTGAAATTAATTGATCAGCGCTGCTGATTGATAAGAACTCATTGGATGGTCAAAGTGCTAAGACAGGATTAATCTTTATATACTCCGAAACCGATGATAAGATACAACTATTCTTAATGATTTAGGCTTTTGACGATGAATTTTGACAAGGGATGTGCAAAAATAGTTATGAATGGAAAATGGGGATAAAACGCCATATTCTTTGCGGTTTTAGGGTTATTCGAAATTGCTTTTTTCATGAGCTCAAAAACAGTCAAAATCTATTTGTGAATTATCAGGTTTGACAGAATTTTTATAGGTTGCAGCTATTATATAATATTTTAAGAACTAGTAGATATGAATGCTGGAAATGCAAATCTTCTAAATGCAGTAATGCTCATTGCCATGAGTATCTGGGGTTATAAAGCTGGAGGTTCTCCTACCGCCCTCATTCCAATGGGTTTTGGAGCGATCTTACTCTATTTTACGAACAGTATCAGAGAGCACAATAAGACTGTAGCCCATATCGCTGTCGTCCTTACCTTGATCATCTTAGGTATGCTTGCAGGCAAGGTCTTGCCAGGCACTATCGAAAGGGGTGGAGGTGCTGGTATGTACAGAGTGATCGCGATGATTGTAACCAGTGCGATAGCTCTGATAGCCTTTATTAAGAGTTTTATTGATGCTAAAAAAGCTAGAGCAAATAGGTGAGACAACTCCTCCTTTTCTGTTTTCTAATAGCTAACTTTTTGAGTACTGGACAAGATGTTCGCTTGTCTAATCCTTCTTTTGAAGCTAAGGTACAATTTGGTGATTATACACTTTTAGGATGGGATGATATTGGGACTAGGCGTTTTCCCTCTACGAGTCCTCCGTTTGTGCATAGTTCAAATACTAATTTTTTTAGCGTAGAAAATATTGAGCCCACACATGGCAAAACTTTTCTCTGCCTAGTAGTAAGAGAGGATTGTTCCTTCCATGGTATTTCGCAGGATTTAGTATTGCCCCTCAAGAAATCACAAGCTTATAAGTTTAATATACAGCTTGCCAGAGCGGCTGGAATGGAAAGTGCTACAAAACATAGTGGAATATCAGTTATTCCATTTAACATTCCTGCCGTATTACGCTTTATAGGACTGAGTGACCAAGATTCCTTAGAGTTATTAGCAGTTTCTGAACCTATCGAGAACGAAGAATGGCAAGCCTATGAATTCCATATCCAACCGAAAAATGACATTGAGGTCTTGATGATAGAGGCCTTCTATGATTCAGATTCTACCAGTGCTTATAATGGCAATATACTTTTAGATTTAATTTCTGTAATAAGGGAGGTGCCAGAAGTGCCGCAGCACTTGACTGCCCCAAATGATTCTATCCTTTACCCTCCACTGAAGCCAAGTATCTGGCAACCAGTTATAGTAGATAGATCTGGTGAGGAGGCTCAAGCAGAGTTGGAGTTTTTAGCAAACTTCTACAATAGAACCTATGATGCAGGGATTTATTGGTGTTTAAAGAAGAAAGGAGACAATTACATTGAAAAACTCATAGCTCTACACAGCAAGCATAAAATGCAAACGGTACATATAGAGCACATCCAAAAAGCAATTTCCTCAAAGCCCAACCTGAGAACAAGGAGAGCCTATAACCAATCCAATCAATGGCAAGATGAGCTTGAATCCTTTCTGGCAAAGAATAGAGTGAGAATCTTGCATAACTTAGCTAGATATCAAAAGCCAAGAGGTTTCGACTTCAAAATGTAGTTACCGTACTACTAGCTTAGTCACATACTGCTGACCAAATTGCTCATAACTTACGAATAGCAACTGTGCTTCCACAAGGGATAAATCCATTTCTAAGTAATGCGTCGCTCTTGTAGATCGGTAAAACGTATTACCTAGGATGTCTTGAACTTGTACATTTTCAAAAGGTACTTCCGATTCCATATATACAAATCCGTTAGTAGGATTAGGATAAGTGCTTACAGTACTTGTCTGAAAGTCAGCTGTGCTAGAACTAGGCATATCACAAGTCAAAGAATATCTTCTAAAGAGGGGTAGGCTGGTGTTTGATATTACTTCATCTAGTACCCCAGCGCCGCTATATTCCCAATCATTGGGTTCGAATACTACTCTATTGAACAGAGAGTCTTCTTTTCTCTTAGCCCATCCTTCTTCATAATCCCATTGAGTACCTGTACCATCTACATCTGAGAAACCGAAAATGTCTATGATCTGGCAGTTTTCATATAGCTCTACACCATCGTTTCCATTGAAATTCGCAGTCCATTCAAGGTCTTGGATCAACAAGTCGTTGTCATAGGCACCAAAAAATCTCTTGAATTGTAGCGTATCATCCGTTACGTATATACACGATCCAGCAGGAATAGAAGGTCCTGTAGGAAAGACTAACTCTAGACCATCACTTCCTCCTGCATTATTTCCTGTACCCAAACCGAAAAACTCAATTCTAGAAATATCTTCCTTAGCAAATACCTCAACTGCCTTAAAGTTCTGACCGTGTATGACACCTCTCAGCTGAAGCGCTGAGGTCAGTGGGCCGTCATCATCAATGATGGAGATGTCAATATTGAGGACAGGAAAGTCAGTATTATCGGGTACTAGCTCAAGCGCAATACGTTCGATACCTTCGACCTCCTCATCAACTAATATATCTAAGTCTATTCTCTCTGATGAAGATGTACTAGGATCAAATTCAATTTCTGTATCTAAGAGGGTGAAATCAACATCTACAGTTGCTGTAGAGCTGGATAAAATATTCACAGCATAGGTAGTCATAGTGGCTGGTGCCTCATCTACAAAAACCTCCAATCTTATATTATCATCTTTCTCAGGGATGATAAAAGTTGAGAATGAACTGGTGACTATCGGTGTTCCAGCAGCTGCACAGCCATTAAAAACCCCGGGATCTGCATAGACTTTTCTGCCTTCTGATTCTCTTACTAAGTTATTGTTCCCCTTCCAGCTAGCAGGGTCATTAATATCACCATCTAAGTCACAAAGGGTCAGAGAGGCTCCGTTACCAGCTGGAGTCAAAGGCCAATCACCACTTGCTGAGTATTCCAAGGACAAAATCAGTTCTCCAGAGGCATTGAGTACCTCTATTATCTCTCCTGAATTGCTCAAGTTTGCACCCTCCCATTGGGCGGCATCAAAACCATAGAAGCTATTAAATTTTGCTGCATTATCAGTAATTACATAAGTCTCACCAGGAGCAATAACCACATTATTAAAGCTATGTCTGATTCCTTCATCTACAGTGTAGTTATCCAAGTCTAGGTCTTGGTCTGTATTATTGTAGAATTCGATAAATTCCAGATCTAGGCCCGGATTATCATACATTATTTCTGTAATCAGGAGGTCTTGTCCATTAAGAGAACAAATAGCCATCAAGGCCCAAAAGGTCAAGTTAAGTCTCATCATCTAATTTGTGCTGTAAATTAATCAATGTCTGGGTTAACTAAGACCCTAAATAACCAAAGAAAATTAGAAAGTGTCAGTCATTGGGCTTAGACAGTTAAACTGTCGTTAATAAGTGTAACAAGAACTAGCTGAAACCGTCAATTAGTTATAGATTACAACAGTTTTTCAAACAAAAATCCACAACTAAAATGAAACTACTTTCCACTTTAATTCTATTTAGCTGTTTAGCACTGACGGCTTTCAGTTCTACGGCTTGTAAATCGACTGCTCCAGTTTCTATAGATCCTATAGTTCCTGAGCTTACGCATACACAACCAGCAGATGATGGTCCCACATCTACAGTGCCATCAATAGATATAAAGACCCTAGAAGGCAAGACAGTCAATATAAAAGACTACGTCGGCCAAGGAAAAATAACAGTAATGAGTTTTTGGGCCACATGGTGTAGCCCTTGCAAGAGAGAATTAGATGCTATCGCAGATATATACCCAGACTGGCAGGAAGAGTACGGCGTAGAATTACTTGCTGTGACTATCGATGATGCAAGGTCTATGGCCAAAGTGCCTGGCCTCGTAGAGACTAAAGGTTGGGAATACACTATTCTAGCTGACTCCAAAAGAGAACTACAGAAGGCATTGAACTTTCAGTCTGTTCCCCAGACATTTTTGATTGATGCTGAAGGGAATATAGTATATACGCATTCTGGCTATAACCCAGGTGATGAAATAGAACTAGAAGATAAAATCGCAGCCTTAGCGGGTAAGTAAAAAATATTTAGTTAGTTAAGATTAGAGAGACTATGCAGCTTTGCATGGTCTCTTTTTTATTTAAGTATATACTAGATTGAGTACTAGCTAATCTAGTCTCGAGTATAGTTTTTATGGCTGTTTATCCTTTCTTCTTGCTTTGGATTTATGATGATTACTAGAACTTTCAATTCCATTTTTTATTTAAAGAGGTATATTTATTTTTTGGAATTACAATTTGAAAACGATTCATGGCCAACAAATTTCACAGCTTAAGATTAGTGCAAAAAATAGAGGAGACAGGAGATAGCTGTTCATTTATTTTTGAGATACCTGCAGATATTAAGGATCAGTATGCTTTCAAAGCAGGTCAGTATCTCACCCTAAAGCTAGATGTCGGAGGAGCAGAACTGAGAAGAGCCTATTCAATCTTTACGACCCCCGATCAGAAAGAAATGGGTATCACTGTAAAGAGAGTCCAGGGGGGTAAAGTGTCTAACCATCTTATTGATAATTTTAAAGTGGGAGATGTGCTAGAGGTCATGACGCCAGAAGGGAGATTTGTCGTCAAGCCAGATCATCTACAACATAGAGACCATTATTTCATAGCTGGAGGCTCTGGTATCACGCCAGTGATGTCTATGATTAAGACCCTCTTAGAATCAGAACCTAAGAGCACCTGCTACTTATTATATGCTAATAGGAATGAGGACAACATCATTTTCAAGAAGGAGCTAGATGATATGCTTTTGCGCTATGAAGATCAATTTTTTCTCAGTTATATCTTATCACAACCACATCAGGCAAAGGCCGGAGGTCTTTCTGGACTCTTTGGTAAGAAGGCAAAGCCTACCTGGAAGGGTATGCGTGGTAGAATAAACCAAGAAATACTTACTAAGTACCTGGAAGATCATCCTTCTAAGTCTAGAAAAGACAGCTTCTATCTCTGCGGTCCAGGAGGCATGATAGAGACGACAGAGCAGTGGCTAATAGGTCAAGGCATAGAAAGTGTACAGATCAAAAAGGAGTTCTTCACCAATGCTAACGAAAGTAAAGCGGCAGAGGTAGCGGCTATGACTGGAAAAGGCAGCCAAGCTACAGTAAAGCTCAATGGAGAAACTTTCAGTGTCATTATTCCAAGTGAAAAGACGATTCTAGATACCCTAATAGAAGAAGGTAAAGATCCTCCATATTCTTGTACCAGTGGGGCTTGTTCTACTTGTGTCGCAAAGGTTACCAATGGTTCAGCAGAGATGGAGGTTTGCTTTGCCCTAGATGATGAAGAGGTAGAGGATGGATATATCCTGACCTGTCAGGCCAAGTGTACGAGTCCGACTTTGGAGCTGGACTTTGATGCCTAATTTTTTTAACTAGCGTCTAGATCTTCACTATGTTATGTATTAGCTTTTTGTTAGTTAAGCTTTCTGTAAGCTCTAAGAAGTAGTGTCCACTCTCTAATTGTTCTAGCTCGATACTCTGAGGCAAGTGCTCGAAGCTATAGATTAATTGGCCTGAGGCGCTACGCAATATTCCGCTTAGTTCTAGCTGATCTTTTGATTCTATGAAGAGCTTATTACTGCTCGGGTTAGGGAATATTCTTATCTCTATTCCTGACAGAGACAGAGTGGAAGAGATCAGATCAGCGCCATCACAGTTCTCATCTATACCGTTATTAGGTATTTCTTCAGCACTTGGATTTATACTAGGGTTAGTGTCATCACATTCATATTCTTCTAAGTAGCCGTCTCCATCAGCATCTATTCCAGTGATAGTAATATTGCCTTGGTCAAAATCTGTGCTTACGTTTCCTACAAGGCATCTTGATATCTGAGGGAAGGAGGAAGTCACTACATAGAAATAGTCGAAAGTTTCTGCGCCGCTTGGCGTCTCTAAGGTTATAGGCGCTGCTATACCATTACAGGCATCCAAGTCACCGAAGTCCTCCTCATATTCATAATCTACGGTGTACTTGCCAGTGTAGGGACCACAAGGAGCAGTGATGCCATCACCAGGTCTTTCTCCAGCTTTGAGTTTATAGCTGGGCAATAATTCTTTTACGACACCAGTTCTATCGGGTCCAAACTTATACATCACAGGAAATCCGTCAGCAGCCCAACCCACCTGTACTAACTCTGAAAATGAAGTGGCAGTAGTAATGCCTGGATTTTCTGTTTCTAAGTATTCAAACATCTCGCCGTGGTAATGGTATCCACTGGCATTAGTATGTGCAGTGGCGCAGTCTAGACGGACTTGGTCCATCTCGTCACCTTGATTATTTGTTGGTTCGAATACCCAATCCCAATTAAATTCCCCAGTGAGTTCATTTACAAAGATAAATGGAGTGCCCGGAGCAGGGGAGAGGAGTACACCATTTAGAGCTATCCCAAAAGTTCTTGCTGGTCTGCCATTGTTCCTGGTTATACTGGTAATGGAATTAGAGATTTCTGGTTTTTCGTCTACTCTCGCATAATGATAGGTTTGCTCAGGAATATTGTTGGGATTATAGCAGTAGTCATGGTTAGGAAAACCGTTAGAGTAGATATTTCTTAGATTGTTTTCTATGTATTCGTAGTAGGCACTGGGAGACTCAGGTGTCTCGCAGCAACCTATATTTTCTGTGCTAAGGATGTCTACATCAGTACAATCGCTACTGCAGTCATCTATTGTTTCTTCTTGTCCATTTTGAATTTTGTCTTGGCAGGACCAATCGGTTCTTATTATCGCAGCTTCTGCTGCAAGTTCCTCTAGAATGTTGGACTCCGCAGCGCTTAGATTAGAAATAAGGTTGTCTGTCTCTTGCAACGAATCGTCCATCCTATAGAATTCCTGATTACCGTATTCGTCTTCTATCAGTTTGTAATCTTGATTTCTGATAGCCCATTCTATGGTATCCCTTGATACATTATCAACATATAAATAGGGTCTATCTATAGTATTGGATGCACTCAGAGAAGACATTAGGCTGTAACTGTTGTAAATGCCTCCAGGCAAAGTATTATTATTGGTCAGATCTATAATGGTGGCATGGAGGTCACTTACCTGTGCTAAGCCAGCTTCTTGGACACCTTTTCTACCAACCTGGTCGCCACTAATTATCATAGGTACTCTTATACCACCTTCATATACTGATCCTTTGTTATGGCCTGAAGGATAATATCTTGCGACGCCATTAGGTGTGCCGTTGTCACCGATAAAAATAACTACAGTATTATCTCTAGTCTCTTGGTCCAAGCTAGCCAGAAGTCGGCCTATTTCTGTATCCAGTGCCTCGATTGTCGCCAGGTATAGTTCTCTGTTGCTGGTAGGATCATCTATAGTATATAAGTCTGCAGGGGGTAGTTGGAATGGAGAATGTGGAGCGACATGTGCTAGCCACAGAAACCAAGGTTGGTTTTGTCTATCTATCCAATCTATTGCAGCATCCGTAAGATGAGTGGTGATATATTCGTCCACTGTGCTGGTAACTCCATTTTCGGTTTTTTCCCAACTATAATAGTCGGATACCGCTCCACGCATAACACCTTCGTAGTGCTCTATACCATGCTCTTGTGGATGATTGACATTCAGGGGATCTGATATATGCCACTTGCCTATGACTGCGGAAGCGTAGGTATTGTTTGTACTTCTATTTATATATGAAAAGAGTGACTCATGTTCTAGATCTAGGTTGCCGGGGACTTCTGTGACACCAGTCTTTACACCATACTTACCACTCATGATGGCAGCACGTGTAGGAGTACAGACAGGTGTAGACCAAGCATTAGTGTAGCTCACCCCTTGGTCTTGTAGTTGTGCTATGTTAGGAGTAGAAGGAAGATTATTGTTCAGATTTAAACCGAAACCATCTACAACATCTATACCTATATCATCTGCTATTATCAGCAGAATATTAGGTTGACTCTGAGCAGAGAGATACTGCAATGTAGAGATAAGGACTATATAGACGAGTGAGATTTTCAATTTAATAGGGTAGTTCATTGGTATCAGATTTTATTAGGGCTTATAACTGGATATGGATGACAGTCCTGAATTTATTCATGAGGAAATCCTTTTCTTGATTATTCAGTCTTAGTTCTATGACATTGGATTGGTCCTCTATTTCTAGCAGGCAGCTGTTGTGTAGTTCTATATGATTTAGATCTTCAGGAGGACTGCTGAATTGAGCAGTTATAGTCAGATGCTTATGATCAAGATCTACTTGATTGATGTCGTATTTCTGAGGGGCTTGGTTGAAGAAAAATCGTGTATGTTGTTCTAAGTATTTCTTTAGAACTTCAGTAGTAATGGTGTCTATATTTAGATCTAGAGTTTGTGCGACATCTTCAGCTTCCATATAGACTTGCAATAATACCTTACTATTCTCTTCATATATTTTGAAAGTAGCGACTTGGATATCATGGCTGGCTAGGGATAGCCAGAATAGAGAAAGTAGAGTTATCAGCATTTTCAGCAAAGCAAAGTAGTGTTAGATGAGGAACATATTCCTTATGACTACAAATATCTCAATTAGTTTAATAGTGGAGATAAAAAAACCCGATCTCAAGAGATCAGGTTTTTTTTAAAAGCTTTATATATAACAGTGGCAACTATTATCTCTATGATTTAGCGTCAGCTACTTCCTCTGTATCTACTTCCATGACTTCAGCAATAGCTTGGTCTTCTTTAGAAGGGATGTAGTGTCTCGTAATCTTATCTGCTATTTCTTCCATTAGCTCTGGGTTATCCATCAAGAATTGCTTAGCGCCTTCTCTTCCCTGAGCGATTTTGGTTCCATTGTAGCTGTACCAAGAACCAGCCTTACCGACGATATCAAGATCTACGCCAAGGTCTATGATTTCTCCTGTTCTAGAGATACCTTCTCCGTATACCATATCGAAGACTGTCGTTCTGAATGGTGGTGCTAATTTATTCTTGACCACTTTCACTTTAGTAGGGCTCGCGATCATGTTACCCTCTTTGTCCTTGATAGCTGATCCAGACTTTCTGATATCTAATCTTACAGAAGCGTAGAACTTAAGGGCATTACCACCAGTCGTCGTTTCAGGATTACCGAACATCACACCGATTTTTTCTCTTAGCTGATTGATAAAGATACAGCAGCAACCTGTACGGCCTATAGTACCCGTCATCTTTCTTAGGGCCTGAGACATTAGTCTAGCTTGAAGACCCATTTTAGAATCTCCCATCTCTCCTTCTATCTCTGCTCTCGGTGTCAAGGCTGCTACAGAATCTATAACGATGATATCTATAGCTCCCGATCTGATGAGGTGCTCTGCTATTTCTAGAGCTTGCTCCCCGTTATCTGGTTGTGAGATCAGAAGGTTTTCTGTATCTACACCTAAGGCTTCTGCATAGGTCTTATCGAAGGCATGCTCTGCATCTATGAATGCAGCGATACCGCCTTGCTTCTGGCACTGTGCGATAGCATGTATAGATAGGGTCGTCTTACCTGAAGATTCTGGCCCGTAGATCTCTACGACTCTTCCTCTTGGAAATCCTCCTGTACCTAGAGCGATATCTAAGCCTAGTGATCCTGTAGGAATCGTATCCACAGCGACGACTTGCTTATCACCTAATTTCATAACGGCACCTTTACCGTACGTTTTTTCTAGCTTATCTACAGCGAGGTTTAGTGCTTTTAGTTTTGCTTCTTTTTCTTTGTTACTACTCATTGTTCGTTTGTTTAACTCTTTTTAAAAATAATAGCTCAGCTTGGTTTTCGTCGAATAATTCAACAAGTTTCCCTGTTTCATTTTCAATACAAGTATAGAACTGGCAGTGCAATCTTTCTGCACGATAAAAATAAGTGCCCTTACATAGGGATTACATCGGCAACCACTCCTTGTATTCTGAAGTTCTCAGTAAGGATAATGGGTTGATGTTTTTTGTTATCAGATTTTGGTTTTAGGATAATCATGTTGTTCTTCTTATGGAATTCTTTGATAGTCGCTTCATCATCTATAAGGGCGACGACCAGGTCTCCATTGTTAGCAGAAGGCTGCTGCTTTATCAGTACCATATCACCACTATTGATACCTGCGAGATTCATAGAGTCTCCTTCGGCATAGAGTATAAAGTAGCTGTTATTGGGTTGTGCGATTTTCTTAGAGACTGAGATATAGGTTGCTATATTTTCCTCAGCATATATGGGCATTCCACAAGAGACCTTACCGACCACAGGGACTTTAGTCACATCACCATCATTGGTATTGTCTTCGTCTTGGTGGTCATCCTGTAGTATAAGGAGTTCTCTAGCTTCTACACCAAGTATCTCAGCAATCTTATAGAGATCATCTAGTCTAGGCTGACGTCTATTCTGTACATAAGAGTTCATCATATTATAGCTTTTACCTAGCTTTTCAGCGAGCCAGGTCTGCTTGATTCCCTTTTCTTCTATGACTTCTTTTATACGATTCATGCTTCTAATTGCGATGCAAATATATAAGTAAACTATTTATATATCAAAATATGAGATAAAAATAATTCAATTACTAACTATAATATCGATTGTACTGCTGAAAAGGCGTAAAGCTTTATATGGCCTTATAGCACAGGAGGTAGAGCCAATTTTGCCAGAGCTTATATCAAGCTTGAAGGTGTCTGATACTCAAGAATTTAAATCTGTAAACTACAATGCACTGATTCCCATACTAATAGAGGCTAGAAAAGAACAGCAAGTACAGATAGAAAAACTATTGAATGGATCAAACAAATAATCCAACTAACAGCTATCGATAAAATTAAAACAGTAGGCTGGGCCATGAGACCTAGCTTACTGTTTTTGCTTTCGCGATAAAATATTTTGAGAAAGAAACAAAAGTCTCAAGGCATTACTAAGGTTTAGAAAGGGGGGAAGACGTTCTGATCAAGCCTTTTCCTACACCACTTCCAACTCAATCTGTCTATTCTTTAGATCAGTAGAGACGACCTTTACTCGGATCGTATCACCCATCATTATAGACTTCTTTTTATTTCTGGAGTAAGCTTTATATCTGGTGTCTCCCAAAGAAAAGTCTCCTCTGAAACTATCGAAAGGAATAAAGCCCTCTGCCTTACTGGCTGTCAGCTCTATGAATACACCTCTTTCTATCATCCCGGAGACGATGCCATCGAATTCTTCTCCGATGTGCTCAGTGATGTATTCTACTTGCTTGTACTTAATGGAGTCTCGCTCTGCTTCCATGGCTTTTCTCTCTTGCTTAGAGATATGGATACACTTTGCTTCGAGTTTATTCTTATCTGCTCTGAAAGGTTTACCCTCTAGGTTTTTTTCTAGGATACGATGCGTCAGAACGTCTGAGTATCTTCTTATCGGAGAGGTAAAATGAGAGTAATGTTCGAATCGTAGACCATAGTGACCGATGTTGTCAGTAGAGTATACGGCCTTCGACATTGTTCTGATAGCCAGTTGCATCATCAGTTTATAGAGCTCGTCTTTCTCTGCTTTTTTAGCGAGGAAGTTATACGATTCAGATACTTTTTCTGGTGTAGAAAAGTCTAGGTCTATGCCCATCGTTTTCATAAACTCTGCAAGTTCTGAAACTCTATCCAAGTCAGGGTGATCATGAATCCTATAGACAGAAGGGATTGGGTTTTCCTCATCTTTAGTAGCTAGATAACGGGCTACTCTACGGTTAGCTAATAGCATGAAGTCCTCTATCAGTAGGTGTACATCTTTTCTTTGCTTGACGAAGACGCCTATAGGTTTGTTGTTTTTGTCTAACTTAAACTTGACTTCATCTGAATCAAAATTGATCGCTCCATCATTGAATTTTTTCTTTCTCAGTTTGTGAGCGACTTTATTTATGACATTTAGTTCTCTGTGGAAGAGTCCTTTTTTATCATCTATAGCTTCCTGACCCTCATCATAGGTAAATCGCTTATCAGAATGTATGATACCCTTGCCAAACCATTCTGTAATTAGCTTATGCTTCTTATTAAAAGTAAAGACAGCTGAGAAAACCAATCTATCGACTTTAGGCATCAGACTGCAGAGGTTATTAGATAATCTCTCCGGGAGCATGGGGATACATCTATCTACAAGATATACCGAAGTAGATCTGCTAAAAGCCTCCTCATCTAGTGCTGTACCTGGTCTTAGGAAGTGGGTAACGTCAGCGATATGTACACCGATCTCTACATTGCCATCTTCTACTTCCTCATAGGATATAGCATCATCAAAATCTTGAGCTGTATCTGGATCGATAGTAAAAGTGAGTATCTCTCTGAAATCTCTTCTTTTATCGATTTCCTCTTGACTGATTTCTTTCGGGAATTTTTCTGCTTCTTTCATGGAGGCAGGGGTATGAGAGGAATTAAAACCATTTTCGACTAGGATACTCTCCATGGTCCAGTTATGATCGTCTATACCTTTGAATACTTTTTTGACGGCACCCCAGATAGGTTGATCACTAGCACTCGGCCAGTGGATGATATCTACGAGGACTTTGTCTCCTATCTTAGCGCCGTTATAATCTTCTTTGCCGACTTTTATTTCAGCTCTGATACTACGAGAGGCTGGTTCTAGATTGGCAAATTTCTTTTTCCCTTCAGTTAAGGTCCCCATGACCTGAGGGGTATTTCTAGTAATAATTTTCTTGACCTTACCTTCTGGTCTTCTTCCTTTTTTGTATACGACGCTGACTTCTACCTCATCACCATTAAAGGCACCTTTAAGCGCATGTGCTGGCACATACACATCATCTTCCATGCTCTCAATTAGAATATACGCAGCACCACTTTTTATGGTGTCTACGATTCCTTGATAGACCAGTTTGCCTTTGCCACTAGCATCTGTTTTTCCAGATTTTGCTAGTTTGTGTTTTCTATTGAGTACGAATTTATTGTCGCTGACTTGCCTTAGAAAATCTTCATTTTTAAGGTTAACCATTACCGCATGTACGGCATCACGATTACCTTTTATTTTCATTTTCTTTATCAGTGTTCCTGCATTCAATCTCTTTTTAGGATTCTTTAGAAAGCACTTGATTATAGCTGACTGGATACCATCCGATTTCAGCTTTTTCTTTTTTCTTTTTTTTGACATCTATTATTATAAAGTAGTGGCCTCCTTAGAGGTATGAATATTACCATCTGGCAATATTTCGAATTTATATGCAGTACTCTGTTGGGCATCGAACTCATCCTCTACCTTAGTCTCACCGACTGCGGAAAAGATACATAAGTCCTCATCTATAGTTGCTACAGATGTTTTGATCGTGACGCCATTACTGAGAGTACCTGCGATAACTTTTTTGTTGATTAGAATATTTTCTTCCGTTAGAGTAATCAGGATGTACTCATAACTTAGTAATGAGCCCTTCCAGTATACCAGTGCATAGAATGAGCCTTCTGTATCTAACTGAAAACAAGGGATGAGTTCTGTGTATTCATCAAAGGTGTCCCAATTAGCAAAAGTCTTAGAAATAAGCTCTGGACTGAGGGGTGGATTTTCTGCGCTGAACTTATGGGTAACTTCTTCAGAAAGGGTTATGGGAGGAGCTATAACTGGGAAGTGATTTAATAAAGCCTCTAACTCAAGAGGTAATTTTTTCTTCATATCTAACACAAAGATATCGTATTCTTCAATTATTTGTCAGGATCTTCTCAGATTTTACTGTAGATGAAACTTATAAATAGGCCCTATCGGTGAGTGAGACTCAAAGGAATACTGTGATATAAGGACATATTCGTAGTCATAGTGGTTTGGTATAAAGAAGTAGTTGTACTGATTGCGGCCATGATTTTTCACCTGTTGACTTTTCAGCGTATTGCCTTCCATGAAGTCTAGGAAGTAAAGTCTGAGACTAGAGGGTATGAGATCTATAAGCCGATATTTATTGAAGCCTTTTCGAGACCCTCTCAGGATGAAATAGGGATCTTGCTGCTGCATTCGGGATTGGATAATGAGATCTAGACCGTCAGAACTTTTGCGCTTGGAAATCGATAGAAGTTCACCCTGCTTTTCTGTGTCAAATTGCTCTAGATAACCGGGCTGGCTTGCTATGGAATCAAAGATTAGGGTCCTTCTTTTTCGTTGAATGTATTTTTCCGATAAGGCGACCTGCTTAATGTCATACAGAGCGGATAGAGATCTATTATCAAAAGCTGTAGGGTCCTCGCTGTTTTCATGGCAGAGTAGATAATCTCTAGTCGTGTAATCACAATACCTCTCAAGGTACACGAGCTCATTAGAACCTCTATTGGCTTCTAAGATCCCAGCATTTATCTGATGTCTCTTATATAGTTTTTGAAACTCAGGCATTCTGGAAAAGCAAATTAGTAATCCCCATATACCGAATACTAGGAGGGGCCACTTTTTCCATTTGTAGTCTGTTATACAAACCATCAAACAGAGCAACACAAAAAAGCCAAGTACTGCTGAGCGGGCTTCAAAAAGTGGAGCCAAGACCATCGAAAATGTAGCAGCTAGAAAACCTAGTATAAGCATCCGATGCTTATGTGAGTTCCAAGGTTTCCTTTGTGTACTAAATAGGAGGATGAGTAAGATCGGAATGTATCTAATACAGAAGTAGATAGTTCTCTGAAAGAACTCTATAAGATGCGCCGTCATTCCTGCAGACAGATGGCCTTGGTAGGCGAGGCGCTTACCTACAGAGGGAGACAGTAGCATGAATACACCACCAAGGGAGATAAGTAGAAAACTGATCACAAGCATGCCATCCAAGTTTTTTCTCTTTCTCCAGAGCACTATTGCTGTGAGGATAAATAGCATGACTGAAGCGTTTTCATTCCCTAAGGCATTTATGCCAGCAAGCAACAAAAACTGTCCTACAGGTACCTTTTCACCCCGATCATACTGTAGCAGCAGCGCCAAGAAGAGCAACTGTGGGATGAGATACCAAGTATAATTCAGTGCTCCAGTAGCTGGAAAGTAAGCCCAACCTAGATTAATATGAAAGACCCAAATAAACATCAGTAAGACGAAATATTTTATTGAGTATTGTGGATCTGCTTTGAGCTCAGAAAACTTCAGAATGCAATAGGGTAGCATTAGAAAAGCTATGACATTCAGGATGTCAAAAACCATAGGCGGCAAGGCCAGTAAGCCCTGTAGGATCGTATGATTAAGAACTCTGTAGTGGTAGTTAAAGTAGAAGTTGTACTGAGATTCTAAGAGCTCAGAGAGAGAGCTAATGCGTTCTGTCCCTATGATCCCATCTTTGGGAATTTTTAGCTGGAATACACAGTCGTCCCCTGGAAAGTAGGGATAGATACTATTGAGGTAATAAAGAAAAATGGAGAATAGTGCAGTGGCTGCAGCTATTCCCCATTTTGTATATTTTGATTTCTTTTTCTCTGTCATCCAGTAATTGGCGATTATCTCATGATCACCAATTTACCAAATCCTTTTTTGAAATACTTATCTGTGCTCGCTTGTTTTCCTTGACTATCATAATATTGGCCTAATTCCTCTCCATCTACCTCAGAAGTAAGGATTCTATAGAAGTAGACACCATTAGCCAGCTTATTACCGAAGTCATCAGTACCATTCCACTTGTACTTCGTTCTGTTCAGTCCTATTTTTACGAGACCTAATTCTTCTTTAGTGATTTCTTTTACCACTTTTCCAGACATGGAATAGATCTGTATGCTCATTTCTTCTGGCACCTCTCTTCCTGTAAGTGTGAATATGAATTCAGTACTCGTAGAGAATGGATTAGGGTAGTTAAGTACGTTAGATATCTGAGATTCTAATACTACTTCAAACTCTACAGCAAAAGATTGATCTCCCGAAAGATTTCCAGAAGCGTCTCTACCTTGTGCAAAGAAAATGTATTCTCCTGACTCAAATTCTGGAGTATACTCTATACTCGCACAGTAGTTATTAGTAGAATCCGCAGGATAGAAAATAATATTCTCGCTATCTAGCGGAATCGTTTCTTCTTGTCCATCAGGTAATACTTTAAGTCCAAGTTCAAAGCTCGAAATATCTGTAATAGGATTAGAGGAATTATCATCCTTAAGTGTCACCACAATAGAAGGCGTAGGAGATATAATATCCCTATCTAAAATTCTTACCCCATCAAAGGTGACATCTAGAAGTGGATTACCAGCATCTCCAAGTACGCTGAAGGTTCTTAGTCCTATATTGTTAAAGTAGAATTGCTCTAACTGCTCTGCATTAGGATTTATTTCTACTCTGAATTCATTGACACCTATATAAGCTGTAGTTGGTGTTTCGAAATCTAAATCTATAGTTTCGAAAGCTTTCAGTGGCGCTAACCTCTTAGACATGGTATGCACTGTATTAGATCCATCAGTGATTGCATATTCTACAAGGAGTGAATCCATGTCAGCATTTGTAATATTCGTCGCTACAGTACTGAAGACAAAATTTTCTCCACCAGAGATAGTATCTGAATTAAAGACAAACTTTTCTCCCGTATTCAATACGGCTTCTGGTAGTTCTGTATAGAGTACTCTCCAGTGTTCCATCTGCGCCGACGTCCTAGAAGTCTCATCGCTGGTATATAAATTCAGCTTCAGCTCAGGAAATACATTCGCAGGTATCTCAGAAAGGTCAAAGTCAAACTCATCTACATTTTCATAGATTAATGTTTCGTTACCATCTTTATCACAACCGATTACATCTAATCTGTAGCTATCTTCTTGAAGGTCTATCTCGTCTATATTCCAGATGAGCTTATCCCAAGCACTCGCTGGTCCTATAGTCGTAGATCTTATCTCTCCTTCAAACCACTTAGCATTAATCTTCAGATCTATTTCTATCTCATCAGATAGGTTGAGGGCTGTTCTTTCTATAGGTGTAAATGAGTCGTCGTTTTTCTTGAAGATAAAGAAGTATGGTAACTCGTTAGTAGCCAGTGCTCTTACATCTTTAGCACCGTACTTTTCTAAGACAGACATGAGGTCTTGTCCGCCACCAGCAGAATCTCCTTCCCATCTCTCAGGGTAGTAACCAAGATTTCCGATATCACTTCTCTGTATAGTAAAGAGGGCTATATAGTTGCCTTCTGGAACTTCATTTTCTATAAAGTTGATTATGTTTTCTCTTTCTTCTTTTGTCTCCGACTTGAATGGAAAGCAGAAATATTCATCTCCTACCCAGTTTCTAGATCCTCCGAAGAAACTACCAAATTCACCTCCGAAAGTAGGGTCATTGTACATAGGAATTCCCGTGTCTCCATCGAAGCTCGTCAGATAAACTCCAGAAACGATCTCATCTGCAAACTGGATGAATTTATTAATGTTGTCCTGGTGAGTAATCGTAATTCTAGAGTTAGGGTAGACACCGGTAGATAATCTGATATCATTGACGTTTTCTACATAAGTCAGATTTCTAGACGTGCTATCTATGAACGCATTAGTCGTATTGTCTTTAGTCCACTGATAGAAGTGACTTTGATTCCAGCCACCTGGCACATCTGCGAGATACACAAATGAACTGGTACTCCATATAGCTTGGTCTTCGCCTTTAGGCTTTATTCTCCAGTAGTACACAGTCTCTTGTTCGTAGTTAATAGCTGGCTGCCATTCTATGAGTGAAGGATATGAAAGGACTTCTTCTGATATGAGAAGAGGACTATCAAACTCCTCAGTAGTATCTATTTGTACTTCATAGTATGCTTGCTTAGCTAAGGCATTAGGTGCAGAAGCTTTTAGTGTCAGATCTTGCTGTCCTAGGATACCAAAGTCTCTAGGGAAGATCGGTTGTGCACTATTATCAAAAATAAAGAAGCAAAATCCTTCAGTAATAGACCAAGCTTTGTTGAGGTCATTGTTCTCCTCCGCTATTGGATTTGGTTCTTCAGCGATTGCATTATCGTAATCGAGGACAATGTTTATACTGTTTTTACCTAGTGCTGCTTTGCCAGGATTTTTAATCTTGACAGTCGTTTTTTCTCTGTTTTTTGAGGCGACACTTTTGAAGAAGATGGTGTCTGTCTGACCACTTCCATAACTATGAAGGATATAGTTATTGAGGCTATCTGCATCTAGACCTGAACCCAGATTCAATAAGTCAAAGCATAACTCTATCTCTTCATCTGAAGTACCTACGACGTCCATCGTCTGGATGGATGAAAAGTCTACGACGAAGTCAGGGGCATCAGCTGTAAAGAAGGTAATAGCAGGATCACCATGAAAGGTGTTCTGTTCTATCAGTGAGACCATACTTGCATACTTATTATTGAAACTAAGCGATCCAGTGTTAGACTGGTAGTCTAGCTCTAGCTTCCTGTACTGATCTTTTAGAACTTCTCTTATCGCTAATGAGATAGGTAGTCCATAATGATCAGAACCTATCTCAGAATAAAATCCGATACCTAGATCCGAAAGGGGTTCTGGATATGCATTTCCTGCAGAAGCTATGAAGCCTATAGCACCGAGTTCTGGTGTAAGCAAGAAGCTTTCACTTAGTGAGTAGATAGATTCATGAATATCTCCAGAGTGACATCCCATAGAAAGTACTACGGGGTGCTTACCAAAATTCATATACTTAGAAGGATCCTCTATACTAAAATCAAAAGTACCCGCTGAAGAGTGCCCAAAGAAAGTCAATATAGAGATACCATCATTTATTTTTTTGAGTATCTGATCCGTAAGTGCCGTCGTCACAGGGTCAGAAGTATTTTTTTGGAAGGTCATCACAGATCCAGCATACTTGTTGTTTTCGATGATGTTCTTCATGACATTCAGAGTATCAAAGATCTCTTGTTGAATTTTAGGATCTCCACCACTGAGGTGTAGAATATTCTTAAGCCATAATCTTTGGTCGATAGTAAGGTTGGCTACATCAGAGAGTGCCGCATTTATCTCAGCCTTCTCTATATAGGCAATGAGGTCCTGCTGTGACTGAGCGGCTAGCCTTCCCACACCTATGTAAGGATAGGCCTTACCGTTATCTGAAAATAGAAGGTTGTCAGATCCTGGTCTTCCATAAGTAGGGACGATACTTTTTGCTATCGTATTCTTGAAGTTATTGGCGAATGAAAGTGCTTTACCCATAAGGAAAACCATTTCAAAATCTGGCCATTTATCTCTAACGTAAGCGCCAAAGTTTCTGATAGCTATCGAATGCTTATCTACACCATAGCCAAATTGATTGTAAAGATCTTCAACGTCGACGATTGCAGTTCTATAATTGCCACCTAATTCAGAAGATCTAAAGTCAGCATATTCCTCTATTACATTTCTGCCGTTTTCTTCTTTATTTAGAAGTCTACTAGTAATGATTAGATATTCAGGATTTAGATCATCATAATTTGTAAATTTCGCTGACTCCATACTTAAAGGCGTCAAGAATTCTGCATCATTGGATAAGATGATTTTTGCTCCTTCTACCGCTCCACCAGGGATAATTACTTTAGCCGTATTGCCATCTATTTGTGGTGTGATGACAAACTGATTATCTAGGTCAAATACAAAGTTTCTATTTGTTGCAGAAAAGTTAGGCACCTCCACATACTCGTCAAAGTTGTCTTGGCCACTGTAGAATTCGTAAAGACCACTATTCTTCGCATCGAAGGTTTTAGGGTAGATAACATTGAGACAAGAGATACTGACATTATCAGCAGTACTTAATCCTCTTAGTCTTACATAATTAGTCCCTTCTCTAAGATTAGCAGAAGCAAATTCAAAATCATACTGCTTCACTTTACTGCCTTCGAAGACATCATTAAGTATCTGATTGTTATTGAATTCTAGACCTAAGAAGTGACTAGAGTTGTTAGAACCGATTCTGAGTTCCATCTCAGGTTCTGGTCCATTCTGATAGTAATCTTCGATCTCTACTTCTAGCTGATGATCACTGGTCATTCTAGAGGCAAAACCATCCATAGCGATGAAGTGTGAGAATTGTAAGTCTCTATCTGTCGGTGCTCCTGGATCCCATACATCTTCAGAGAATACAGACTGTAACTGTTCCATAAAGAATTCTTCTTTCACCAAGCTAGTCCCTGCCACATCATTAGATTGTGGTTCGTATCTAAGATTAGTGGTAGAAGGGCTAAGCGTCAGGTAATATGACTTCTCAGTAGAGAACATACTTACCTTAGGATTGATCTGTTCGTTTTCAGGATCCTCAAAGAGAAATTGATCTAGAGTTCCTTGATTTCTCTCTCCGTAGAAGATGAGATAGTCAGAAGTACTCCAATTACCATTGTTGGTAACGTATAATGGCATTTCTTCCCCTTCAGCAAAGAGCTGTAAGTCTGACCCTACTAGTTGTGAAGCAGAAAACCCATTTTGTAGTAGGTTATTATAAGAGATAAAGTAGAGACCATCTTCGTCTACATTGATTTTGATATAGGTCTTACTGTAGTCAATCCACTCATTTCCGTAGAGGATCTGACCATTTTTTTCCATTTGTGATGATGCAGAGAAGCATCCAAGCAAAAAGAGAACAATAAAGCTGTAATTTCTCATTTTTAGGCACTTTAGCTCGCAAAGATATATTAAATTAATATCTAATACGTAATTCTTTAGTTTATAGCACATTAGATCAATTAATTATTATAATTGACCATAAAGAGGTGCAATGAAATATGAACTTGAGGATTTGGTTATTTACGAGTTATAACTCATGAGGGAATGACATGACGCTGAATAATGCAATTATATTAGCGAATCGAACCAATAAAAGCAGAATTGTAAATCAGATGACAGTCTTCATATCCATCATCTTGGCTATTCAGCTCTTCTATTGGTACTATTTCTTCAGTGCCCTGTCTCAGCCATCTGAGTCAGAAACCAGTAATCAAACCAAAAAATCAATCAGTTTAATCGTTTGTACAAAGGATGAAATTGCCAATCTGAGGAAGAACTTACCTTATTTTACTACACAATCACACGAAAACCATGAAATCATCATAGCAGATGACTTCTCTACAGATGGTACTTCAGACTTTGTAAAAAAAATAGATAATGAAAAAACGTCTGTAAGACTGTACAAAGTTAATCAAAATAAGGATGGCAAAAAACAAGCTCTGAAGGAGGCAATGGCCGTTTCTAAGCACAATTTGGTCTTGCTATCCGATGCTGATTGTAAGCCCCTTACTAACAGATGGATTACCAGCATGATAAATAGTATGAATAATCCTCATATTAAGATAGTGCTCGGATATAGTCCCCAGCGGACAACTGGTAGCTTTTTAACTAAGTGGGCCCACTTTGAGACCTGGCTGACTGCTATCCAATACCTCTCTTATGCAGAGCGAGGGCAGCCTTATATGGGAGTAGGTAGAAATCTACTCTACGATAAGACCTTACTCCAAGAAGATACCATCAGCAAGTATCAAGACTATAGCTCTGGAGATGATGACCTGACCATAATGCAGATAGCGACAGCAGATAATACAGCGGTCAACATAGACCCTGATAGCTTTGTACTCACTGAGGCTCCTGAGACATTAAAGTCCTATCTCAGACAGAAAAGGAGGCATTATAGTACAGGAGGCTTATATAAGCTGAAGCATAAGCTGTTGTTAGGCACATATAGTCTGAGTCAGATTTTGTTTTTCGGCTTACTAGCCTTGATGGTTTTCAAAGGGGCTTACTTGTTCGCTTTAGGATTTTATTTATTGAGATTGCTTCTGATCTCGGCACCCTTACAGAAGCTAAGAAAGCTACTTCAGGCAGAATTCAGTTTTATGGATTTCATCTTACTGGACTTTTTGCAAGTGCCTTATTATATCTTCTTTAGTTTAGCAGTTCTTTTTCCACAGAAAAATGCATGGTAATAGATAGTACGATCATCACAAAGTATTTCCCTGACTTAGACCCTGAGCAGCAGCACCGCTTTGAGCAATTGGGTCCACTCTATAAAGAGCTAAATCAGAAAATCAATGTTATCTCTAGAAAGGACATAGAGAGTATCTACCTGCATCATGTCTTACATAGTTTGAGCATCGCTAAGTATATTAAGTTTAAGCCAGAGACCAGAGTTATAGATGTGGGTACGGGTGGAGGCTTTCCAGGTATCCCTCTAGCGATCATATTTCCTGAGACGGACTTTGTCCTGATAGATGGTCGGGCCAAAAAAATTACTGTCGTCAATGAAGTCAAAGAAGCCCTCGGTCTACAAAATGTGACGGCCATCCATCAGCGGTCAGAAGAGCTCAAGGGACAATATGATTTTGTCTTGGCCAGAGCCGTAACCAGACTGTCTAAACTCATCCCTCTCACTTTTCATCTCATTGCGTCCAAGGATAAGAATGCCATACCTAATGGTCTGCTAGCACTCAAGGGCGGCAACCTCCAGGAGGAGATAGCTGAAGTGACACCAAGACATAAAGTAGAAGAGACCTCTATCCAGAGTTATTTTGATGAAGAGTATTATGCAGAAAAGCATCTCTTGTATCTCCAGAAGTAATTCCACCAGCAGAGATAGATTGTTAACTTTATAGTCTATGAAAGAAATTTTGTCCTATCGGCTCTTTAACCTTGGTGCTCAGAATATTTCTGTGGGGCAGATAATTCTGCTAGCTCTTATAGTAGTAGGCATTTTCTATCTCTATAGAATTATACTGAAGACCTACTCTCCACAGCTTTTTGAGTCTACAGAAATTAGCCCTAAAAAGAAGACAGAATTAGCAGGCTTGGTTAGAGGTTTTGCGATTCTTTGTTTGGCCTTAGCTATAGTGACCGTCTTTAATCTTGATTATAGTTATAGATCTGCACAAGGTGTCAAGTTTTCTATCAGTGCCGTCGTTCGGTTACTCCTTTTCCTGCAGTTTACAAGATTCTTATATTGGTTCCTAACTAATATTCTTATCCACGGTTACTATGCAAGAAGAGATCTAGATACCAAGGAGTCCAGTAAGTCTGAAGTAACAGATACAGAAATTTCTGCCTTCAGGACAGTCAGGAATATCTTCTTTTTATTAGTTGCCATTTATGCATTGCGGAATTTCAATTTTGATCCTACGATTTATAGTAGAGAAATAGAAGGGGAGATAGTCAGTTTCAATGTCTCTAATATTTTGCGGGCAGTATTGATCTTTCTATTTGCACGTCTATTGATATGGGTTGTTACTCAGATACTACTCTACAGTATCTATGCAAAGAATAAAATACTCGTAGGCTCCCAGTATGCTATCAACCAACTCATAAAATACGTCGTCTATGTCTTCGCCATAATTTTTGCGCTGGATGTTTTTGGTATTAATATGAATATTCTGCTAGGTGGTGCTGCAGCCTTACTGGTAGGTATAGGGCTAGGACTACAGCAGACTTTCAATGATTTTGTGTCGGGTATCGTCATACTATTCGAAAGAAGTGTCTCTGTAGGAGATGTCCTAGAGATAGACGGTACTATAGGACGGGTAAAGGAAATAGGTTTGAGAGCTTCTACTTTGGAGACTCGAGGCAATATTCGACTAGTGGTACCTAATCATAAGTTAGTCAATGAGCAAGTGGTAAACTGGAATCATGATAATGATAAGGTCCGTTTTGATATCAGTATAGGAATCGCCTATGGTAGTGATACAGCACTGGTCAAGAAGCTACTGCTTCAAGCTGTAAGACTAAATCCTTATGTCATAGATTACCCCGCACCTTTCGTTAGGTTTCTAGATTTTGGCGGTTATTCACTCGACTTTAAGTTATATTTCTTTAGTAGAAATCTGATGGTCATAGAAGACATCAAGAGTGATATCCGATTCACTATAGACAGTTTATTCAGAGAAAACGGTATCGAAATTCCATTCCCTCAGACAGAGGTCAGAATTATAAAGGAAGAGTAAGAACTTCACTTTAAGCTCTTAAATTATACTCCTCATTCTATAACTATCGTCTCTATCTGACGTCTCCTGTGAGAATCAATGATATGCAGATAATAGAGTCCAGAATGGAAGGTGCTGACGTCTAACATATAGCTGGTATGTGCTTCCAGATTTTTGAGTTCTACGGCTAGCCTACCTTGACTATCATATAAGGAATAGGAAAGATAATTTATATCATCATGCTCTATATATAACCACTCACTAGTGGGGTTAGGAAAAATTCTTACACGGTCTTCTTCCAGA
>CAKZVK010000029.1 GCA_937921825.1 uncultured Saprospiraceae bacterium | reverse complement strand
GAGACCCCTTGAGGAGAGACCCCTCGGGGAAGGACGAAGGAAGATATGGATATCATATAGTACTGACGACACATAATAGTCGCACCTCTCAACGGATGAAAACCTATAGAGTCCAAAAGGGACCAGAGCGCAGGTTGTCTTTAAAGGAGGAAATAATCTTAACAGGTATTATAAGCACAATAATCAAAGAAAACGATTATAAATGCCTGGCCTATAATATCTGTCAGGATCATGTCCACATGATTATTGTTTGTCAGGAAGACGCATTGACTTCTATAGTTCAGAAACTTAAGTCTGTCAGTAGTAAGTTGTTTCATCGCCACCCTGATGTTGATCCCACCGTGACAAAACTTCATTCTAATAGATTGTGGTCACAAAAATTCTTCAGAGCCTCGCTGAATGAATGGACATTGGCAAAATTGTCCAATAGACCTGGTGAATTATATCAGTCTTCCTATCTTTCCAACGCAATGGCTTATATTGAAAATAATAGAAGTAAACATCAATTGGTAAAATCTGATATCCTTGAAAAAATTATTAAAGGTATTGTAGTATCAATGGATGAGGCGTATGCATTGGGCGACTTTTCTACGAGTATTGACCCATTAGATAAATAGGCATAAATGAGCAATTTCAACTTCCTCAAGCACCACTATCCCAACCTTTACCAAATTATGGTGAAGGCTGAGAGTCGTGTCTTTACAGAACCCAAGACAGCAGCCGTCTCATGTAGGATAGCTCTGGAAGAAACGGTCAATCTTATTTATCATGAAGAAAGATTTGAATTTCCCAATTATGACAGCTCTCTGAATAATCTGATGCGAGAGCATGACTTTAAAGATTTAGTACCTGATACTATTTATACAGGCATTCACTACTACACAAGAAAGATAGGGAATGATGGGGCACATTATGGAAAGACGGTAAAAGGAAAGGATGCGCTGGTCAGTATAAGATATCTGTTTGATTTTCTTAAGTGGTTTGCCAACTTATATGCGCCTACACAACCTGAGCTTCCAGATGTTTTTGATAAATCGTATATACCTAAGGTAGGCTCTGAAAATGCCTTTCAGCGGAAGCTCAAAGAGCAGGAAGAAGAAAGACAAAAGGAGAAGGCTGCCTTAGAGGAGAAAATAGCTGAGCTACTTAAGGCACATAAGCAGGAGAAAGAAAAGGCGATGCTAACTGTAGCAGCGTTTGATAAATACAAGTCAGAACAAGAGGCCTACAAAGAGCAGCTTAATCAACAGAAGAAAACCCGTCACAAGAATCATAGCAGAGAATACAACGAAGCTGAGACCAGAAAACATCTTATAGATATAGCCCTCAGAGAGGCAGGATGGTCTGATCTTAAAGAAGGCTATGAGTTGGAGTATCCTGTAACAGGTATGCCTATAAGCCCAGATAATCCCAAAGGCAATGGCTATGTGGATTATGTACTATGGGATGACAAGGGGCTACCTTTAGCAGTGATAGAAGCAAAGCGTACCTCTTCTGATGTAGAAGTAGGCAAACATCAAGCATTTTTATACGCTAACTGCTTGGAAAAACAATTTGGACGTAGGCCTCTCATCTATTATACAAATGGGTATATGACGATGCTATGGGATGATAGCTTCTATAGCCAGCCTAGACGTGTCTATGGCTTCTATACAAAGGATGAGTTAGAATGGTCCATTCAACGTCGAAAAACGCTTCAGGATATCCGTAAGGCGTCTATAAACAAAGATATATCTGGACGACCTTATCAGGAGGAAGCAATCAAGAGAGTCGCTGAGACCTTTGTTATAGATGGCTCTGCTAATGGAGAGCTAAAAGGTAAAGGAAGAGCTTCGTTGCTCGTCATGGCAACAGGGAGCGGAAAGACAAGAACCTCTGCATCTATGGTAGATGTATTATTCAAGAACAACTGGGTAAAACGCGTACTCTTTCTAGCAGATAGAAATGCCTTAGTCAAGCAAGCCAAAGATGCTTTTGCAGAACACTTACCAGAGCTATCTTCTATCAATCTTACCAAGGAGAAAGAGAATAATACCACTAGGTTAGTTTTTAGTACATACCAGTCCATAATCAATAAGATAGACAGTGCTAAGAGCGAAGAAGGGAGGTTCTATGGCGTTGGCCATTTTGACCTGATTATAGTAGACGAGGCGCATAGGTCTGTGTACAACAAATATGGAGTGATATTCGATTACTTCGATGCTTTGCTTCTTGGACTGACAGCTACACCTAAAAGAGAAATAGACCATAACACCTATGAGCTGTTTGATTGTGTAGAAGGTAATCCGACCTTTGCTTATGAATTAGAGGATGCTGTAAATAGAAAATATTTGGTCCCCTATAAGAACATCTCACTATCTACCAAGTTCCTTAGAGAAGGTATTAAGTACTCAGAGCTGTCTGATAAGGACAAGGAGAAATATGAAGAGTCATTCAGAGACAATGCTACAGGACTATTCCCAGATGAGGTAGGAAGGTCAGCACTTAATAAGTGGTTGTTCAACAAAGACACAGTGCACAAGATTCTGGATGCACTGATGCAAAATGGGCTAAAGATAGAGGGAGGAGATAAGATAGGAAGGACTATTGTTTTTGCTGCTAATCAAGATCATGCAAAGTTTATCGTAGAATGCTTTCTAGAACGATATCCTCAGCACCCCGCAGGTTTTATTTCTATGATACATAATAAGGTATCTCATGCTCAGAGTTTGATAGATGCTTTCTGTGACCATCACAAGGAGAACCTACCTCAGATTGCCGTCAGTGTAGATATGATGGATACGGGAATAGATGCACCTAGAACATTGAATCTGGTATTCTTCAAGGTAGTGAGGTCTTATTCTAAATTCTGGCAGATGATAGGTAGAGGAACACGGTTATGTCCAGATGTGTTTGGTCCAGAACGTGCAAAAGAACACTTTCTCATCTTTGACGCTTGTGACAACTTTGCCTTTTTTGAAGAGAACGAGTATGGTAAAGATGCGCCTGCAGCACAGCCCATTACTCAGCAAATATTCACTACCAGACTAGCTGTTGCTAAATTGCTTCTAGAGACAGGAGATGAAGATGATAGACTATTAGCCTCAGAGAAAGTAGATATGCTCCATAGTTCTATCAAAGGACTAGACAAAGGTCGGTTTGATGTCAATATGAAGAGAGAATATGTTGACGAATATGAATTAAGAGCACGATGGAATAGGCTAGACAGTGACAGCATACACGTTATAGAGGAACATCTATCTGGACTTCCTTCTCCTGAAAGTATAAATGAAGTTGCAAGACGCTTTGATTTGATGATGCTCAAGATGATGCAGGCTAATCTATTGATGAGTGGCTCATATCCTAAGTATAGAGACAACCTTATCAATATAGGTGAACAGTTGTCAAAGAAGTACTCCATACCTCAAGTAAAATCTAAGTCCAAAATAATAGAGAATATCCGTGAGCCAAAGTTTTATGAAGGACTGAAGCAACGGAAGATGGAAGAGATTCGAAATGATGTCAGGGAGTTGGTCCAGTACCTAGACAGTAAGAAGAGAAATCCTGTCTATACGAATATAGTTGATACTGGCTTTTCTATGGTCACTGAAGGTGCTCCTAGTGTAGCACCTATGAATGAAGAGGTATATAAGAGAAGAGTCCAGCAGTTTGTCCTAGAGAACAAAACCAACCTAGTCATAGATAAGCTCAATAAAAACCTTCCTGTAACTCCAAGTGAAATAAAGCAACTAGAAACAATACTCTTCGATGGTGGTGACAGAGGTACTTATGAGCAATACATGAAAGTGTATGAGGGAGAGCCTCTAGGACGATTTATACGGTCTATAGTAGGCTTAGATATACAAGTGGCTCAGAAGCACTTCGCTGATTTCCTAGATGCTGGCCAGTTCAATGCAAATCAGATAAAATTCATAGATACCATCATTCAGTTTCTAAACAAGAATGGAATAATTGATAAAACCCTACTAGATAAGCCTCCTTTTGATGATGCTCATGAAGACGGCATCTATGGGTTGTTTGAGGATAACCAGACGGTTAGAATTATATCATTGATAGATGGTATAAATGAGAATGCTGAGGTGGGGTAATCTTTAATATTTACAAAGAAAAAATAGAACTCATTATGAAATGGACACTAGTTAGAAAGGACATCTTCACATATTCTATAATCCACAACTATCTGCTTTATTACACTTCCAATTTTATCTAGGAGAAGATTGCAACTCCATAATTGCTTTGAAAGCTCAACCTTAGATCTGGGCTTAGAAAAATTTTGCCATGTATTCTTAGACGATCGTCGCCAGATCCATGTACTGATCGATACGAAATCTTCCCTTCTCGTTCTTACTAAGCTGACCTAACTCGATATTTTTATCATGTTCGAAGAGAATAAAGGTTTGGTTATCCAATATCTTTTCGTAGAAAGCAGCTTTTTCTTTTAGAGTTTCTAGAGGTCTAATATCATAACTCATCACGAATGGCATTCTGACATGGCCCGCAGAAGGTAAGAGGTCGGCAGGGAAGACTAATTTGTTTCCGTTATCAATCTCTATAGTCGGGACCATCATAGCTGTAGTATGTCCATAATAAAAGTCAACTGTGATATTCTCAGTAAAATGAATACCTTGCTCTACAGGCAGGAAGTGCATGACTTTATGTTCCAGCAAGGGCACAATGTTTTCTTTTAGAAATGAGGCCTTTTCTCTAAAATTCGGTTGTAGAGCTGAGTCTAGATGTTCCTGATTTGTCCAATATTTGGCATTTGGAAAGAGAGGCTTAATTTCCCCATCAGTCCCTCTATAGAGTGCTCCTCCGCAGTGGTCAAAGTGCAAATGAGTCAGAAAGACATCTGTTATTTCTTCTAAGTGATAGCCTGCGTTTCTAATGCTTTGTGATAGGTTATTAGGACCATGTGGCTCAAAGTGACCTCTGAATTTTTCATCTTGCTTCTCACCCATACCAGTATCAAAGAGGATAAGTCTATCACCATCTTTGACGAGTAAGCATCGCATGGCCCAAGTGCACAAATTCTTTTCGTCTGCGGGATTTATTTTCTGCCACATGCTCTTAGGCACTACTCCAAACATGGCTCCACCATCCAGCTTAAAATATCCAGCTTCTATTATACTTATTTCCATACAAATTTACTATTCTAAGAAAGAGTCTTATCCATCCAAGCCTTATAAGAATTACTTATTTCGTATTCTTTTGAAGCTATTAATGGGATCTCATAAGGATGATGTTTCTTGATGAATTTTATCGCCTGTGATTTCTTGTCTATACTCGTCTTGAAAGAAGCTTGATATTCTACTTCTTCATGATACTTACCCTTCCAGAAATACTGACTGGTGGTCTTACTGATATTAGAACAAACTATAAGGTTATTATCTAAGAGTTTCTTCCCTAGGCTGATAGCATCTTTCTTACGCGAAAGATTAGTTGTAATAACTGTGATCATAAGGCAAGTATTTCTGCCATCTTAATCATACTCTCATCTGGTGCTTTCTTCAGTGAGATAGAATCCTTGATAGGGGTAAAGACGATCTCTTTATCTATCTGTCCTGTAGCAACATTATTCTTACCCTCTAATAAGCCTAGGACAGCATGATAGGCTAGCTGACTAGCTAGTACTCTATCCATTGCAGACGGAGAGCCTCCTCGCTGCAAGTGTCCTATGACTGCGGTTCTGACATCAATGGCTTTATCTTTTTTTAGCTCCTCGGCTATCTCATGTGCCCCACCATTTTCATTACCTTCAGCAACAATGACTAGATTGAATAACTTATTTCTTCTAGATGATTTTCTTAGGTCTTGGATGAAGCTATTAATAGAATTTACTTTCTCAGGTAAGAAGATGCCACTAGCTCCACTGCCTATTCCTGTATGTAAGGCGATATAACCACTATGTCTGCCCATGACTTCTATGACAAAGATTCTAGAATGAGAATCTGCTGTGTCACGGATCTTATCCACGGCTTCTACCGCTGTATTTATGGCGGTATCAAAACCGATAGAGTAGTCCGTACCATAGATATCATTATCTATAGTCCCCGGTATTCCGACGACCTTGATACCATGCTCCATAGATAAGTGCATCGCCCCCGTATAGGAACCATTTCCTCCTATGACTACTAATCCTTCTATCCCATGCTCTTGGAGCACCTTATAGGCTCTCTCACGTCCCTCTTTTGTTCTGAACTCTTCACTTCTCGCCGTACGTAGAATAGTCCCTCCTCTATGGATTATATTTGCAACATCAGATTTTTTTAGCTGCCTAAGGTCCCCTTCGATCATGCCCTCATAGCCTCTATTTATACCATATATTTCTACCTCCTTGTAGATAGCCGTTCTGACAGCTGCTCTTACTGCAGCATTCATACCTGGAGCATCTCCTCCAGAAGTTAATACACCTATTCTCTTCATCTTACTCTATTCTTTTTTGATGATATGCCAATAATCTATCTAACGGGTCTCCGCAGACTGTATCTATTTCATAGTTGAGCTCTGCAGCTTTTCTTCTGAGTTCTTTCTCAAAGGCCTTAGCAACTGAGCCTACAAAGTTGAAACTATACTGCGCAATATTTTCTAATACTGGAATTTGCTTTCTAAAAAATGCTTCAAACACTTCATCTAAAACTTCTTCCCTTAAAGTAACACTACTTTCTAATAGAAACTTAGTGAAAGACGCCATAAAATAATTTGGTCTCTCTGAAGCATAAATTCTATTGACCAAATCTCCCTGCCCCTCTATGTACAATTGAGTAAATAGATTCGTATCTCCCTCGCTCATCTGATGATGCAAATACTTCTGGATCAGCACTCTTCCGATGTGACAACCTGAGCCATACTCTGATATCATATAGCCTAGTGATCTAGGTGCAATCGTTATTTCATTACCATCATATAAAACAGAATTAGCACCTGTTCCTAAGATAGAAACTATTGATTCCTGAGAGTCTGAGACAGCTCTAGACGCTGCCAGAATATCATTATTGCAATGCAACTTGAGTGGACCAAACTTATCCGTGAAGACCTGCTCTATAGCATTCTTAGATTCTGGACTAGAGATACCTGCTCCATAATAATAGACCTCTTCTATCTGGTCTGCCGTGCCATAGGAGAAATCATATACAGTACGTATAGAGTGAGGATTAGAGGTAGGGTTGATGCCAGAATGGACCTGCTTATCTATGACCTTTTGCTGATCAAAAAGCAGCCATGATGACTTCGTCGCTCCACTCTCTACCAATAGATTCATTAAGTATTTATTTTATCTGGTCGACGAAAGTATTATCGTCATTACTTATCGCAGAAACCTTATAGTTTATTTCTGAAGTAAATAGAGTTCCGTAAAGTTATTCCCTATTTTCGTCACAAATTTAAGACTAAAAAAGGCATAAGATGAAGAATATTGCAGTTATAGGGGCAGGAACCATGGGAAATGGTATTGCACATGTTTTCGCAATGAATGGCTATCAGGTACATCTTGTAGATGTCTCTAACGAACAGCTAGAGAAAGCCCTTCAGACGATAGATAAGAACTTATGGAGAATGGTCGCCAAAGAGAAGATCAAAGAAGCGACCAAAGAACAGACCATAGAAAACATAACGACCTTCACCAACCTAGAAGAAGCCGTCAAAAACTGTGACTTAGTCATAGAAGCGGCCTCTGAGAATGCGGAAATAAAAAGCAAAATATTCAAAAGCCTAGATTCTCATGTGCCAGCAAATTGTATCCTAGCTAGTAATACTTCTTCTATCTCTATAACGAAGATAGCAGCGGCTACCTCCAGACCAGATAAGGTCATCGGTATGCACTTCATGAATCCTGTACCAGTGATGAAGCTGGTAGAAGTGATCAAAGGATATGCAACAAGCCAAGAAACGACAGATGCAATAATGAAGCTCTCTGAGTCTCTGAGCAAGATACCGGTAGAGGTTAATGACTACCCGGGTTTTGTAGCCAATAGAATCCTACTTCCTATGATAAATGAGGCCATTCAGGCCTTACATGAAGGAGTAGCAGGGGTCAGTGAAATAGATACTGTCATGAAGTTAGGCATGGCGCATCCTATGGGACCGCTCCAGTTAGCAGACTTCATCGGTCTAGATGTCTGTCTGTCTATACTTAGGGTACTGCAAGATGGTTTTGGTCAGTCAAAGTATGCGCCTTGTCCACTGCTTGTAAATATGGTCACTGCTCAAAAGCTAGGAAGAAAAAGTGGGGAAGGGTTCTATAAGTATACACCAGGAAGCAAGGACTTAGTTGTCTCAGATTCGTTTGCATAGAGAGGCCTATCAGAGGCTAAAGTATTTAGTTCTTGTAGCTAGTTTTTGTGCTTGCAAGACAGAGGTTAAGAGAGAAACTTCTGCTGCACTCGCTGACATACCGGATGATACAGTTGTGACGACAGTGGAGGCACCTGACACAACCCATGTAGACTATGCTACCACAGAATGGACAGAACTCCTCACTTCAGAGACCTATATTTTAGACCTTAGATATGCCACAAAGGATAACTTCACCAAAGCACAAATCTATCCCTGTGCAAGATGTTTTGTCAGACCTCAAGTTCAGACTCGGTTAGAGCAGATTTATCAGACCCAACTGAAAGCCCAGGGTTTAAAGTTCAAACTCTATGATTGCTATAGGCCTCGACCTGCCCAACAAAAACTGTGGGATATCGTACCTAATGCAACTTATGTAGCTCATCCTCAGAAGGGCTCCATGCATAATAAGGGCTTGGCTGTAGATCTTACTCTCTGTGATAAAAATGGGAAAGAGCTAGAAATGGGGACAGATTTCGATTTCTTCGGAAGAGCCGCTCGACATAACTACACTGAGCTTGATACTCAGATTTTGAATAACCGAAAGCTACTCAAAAGCCTAATGGAAAAAGCCGGCTTTAAGTCTATAAAAAGTGAGTGGTGGCATTATAGCCTTACAGGTACTGGACTAGGGCAAAGTGACTGGGAATGGCCATGTCCTAAATGAGTTACTGTTTATCGAACCAGTCATCTAGATAGATCTCATCCTTATAATCTTCTATTTCTCTACGTTCTCTCTTAGTCGGACGACCTGCGCCTTTTTCTCTTCTCTCCGCCGGTGCTTTGCCTATAAACCAGTCTTTAAACTTATTGAGTTCTTCTTCTGGCGTGATATTATCATAGCACGGTTCTGCAAGAGTCGCCGAGACTCTTTTCTCTAGTAACTTATTAACTTTAAACTGTAGGATAAAACCATCCTTTCTAATTTCTAACTGTTCTCCTACTTGTATAAGGGTTGAAGGTTTAGCAACTGCCTCTTTTACTCTTACTCTACCATTCCTACAGGCCGCCGTAGCCTTAGATCTTGACTTAAATAATCTTACAGACCAGAGCCATTTATCCAGTCTTACTTTTAAGAGTTCTTCTTCAGACTTTTTAGCCATTCTTGATATCTACTTGAGGCTTTTCTTTAAGGGTAGGGTAGCTTTCCTTTAGTGACCTGAGCTTATCACGGACTATTTTTGCAACAAAGTAATTCCTATACCATCTTGAATCTGCAGGCACGATATTCCATGGAATCTCAGACCTATTGATAGCATCCTGATAAGCATTCATATACTTTCTCCAGTGCTTACGTTCTCCCCAATCACCATCATTATGCTTATAGTTTTTTTCTGGCACCTCTATACGTTCTACTAGCTTCTCTTTCTGTCGTGCTTTACTGAGATTCAAAAAGAACTTCATGACGATCGTATCATTATCTTCTTTAAGCAATCGTTCCCAATCATTTATAGAACTGATACGGCTATCTACCTTCTTCTTGTTTATCCAATTATGGACACGTTGGATCAAGACATCTTCATAGTGAGATCTTACAAAGATCTTAATCTCACCTTTGCCTGGTGCCTGCTTATGAGCTCTCCAAAGGAAATCATGGGCAAACTCTTCGTCTGTAGGTTTCTTGAATCCATAGGCACTGACCATGGTAGGAGAGACTTGGCTGAATACATTTCTAGAGACCCCATCCTTGCCGCTAGAGTCCATCCCTTGTAATACTATTAGCAGGCTGAACTTCTTATTAGCGTACATTTTCTCTGCTAGCTCACCGATTTCTTCGGCAAGTTTTTTTGTTTCCTTCTTTATCTTTTTTTTGTCGAGGCCTTCTGGTGGAGTTGTCTTCAGTTTTGAAATAACCACTGGGGTTCTTTTCTTAGCCATAACTATCTATTGATTCCTTTTTATTAGTAAAACGTCTGATCGATTATACTCTCATCTTTTTCCTCTTCACTAGATAGGTCTCTAGTATGGGGACAAAGTCTTGCCTAATATCAGTTTCTATAAAGTCTATCTTGAATTGAAGGCATTTCATTTTCAAGTTTTCTGTGTAGGCTGAGACTTTTTCTTTGTAATATTCTCGGACTTGATTGGATTGTAGTTTTACTCTTTCGCCAGACTCCATATCTATAAATTCATGAGGCCTATTATCAAAAGCAAAATCCTGCTCATACTTTTTATCATTGACGTGAAAGAGTACGACCTCGTGCTTATTATACTTTAGATGTTGGAGAGCTGAAAAAAGTGCATCATGGTCTTCATTGTTATCGAACATATCTGAGAAGATAATCACTAAAGATCTCTTATGTACATTCTCAGCAACTCTGTGGAGAGTCGTGGCAATAGAGGTCTTTTTATTATCTACAGTGTCCTTGATCAGCTTATCTAGATAAGTAAGAAGTAGTCTATAGTGAGTAGTCGAGGACTTAGCCTTCGTGTGGATATGTACAGCATCATCAAATAAAGAGAGTCCAAAGGCATCTCTTTGTTTCTTAAGCAGATTCATCAGCGATGCGGCCGCCAGACAACTAAACTGAAGCTTATTCAGCTCATTTGCCTCTCTCTCCTTGGGAAAGTACATGGAGGAAGAGGTATCAATGATAATCTGAGCTCTAAGATTAGTCTCCTCTTCAAATCTCTTGACAAAGAGCTTATCCGTACGAGCATAGACCTTCCAGTCTATATTTTTCGTAGACTCGCCTTGATTATAGAGTCTATGCTCTGCAAACTCTACCGAAAAGCCATGAAAGGGACTCTTGTGAAGACCAATAATAAATCCCTCCACAACCTGCTTGGCCAGTAGCTCAAGATTCTCAATTCTCTTTAAATCAAAATTATCAAAGTAGCTCACGTATGATACTTTAGTTGAATACCAAAAATACAATAACGCCGCATCATAAACATGGCGTTCTACCATCCACATAAAAAAAGCTCCTATCTTTTAATCAGATAAGAGCTTTTT
>CAKZVK010000028.1 GCA_937921825.1 uncultured Saprospiraceae bacterium | reverse complement strand
AGCTAGAAGTTCTGTTTCATCACCGAAGCAAATTCCTTGATCCGCTCCTGCATCAGCAGTAGGGAGGTCAAGAATAGTCACAGTAGAGTTGGCAGTGTCCGTACAGCCATCATTACTGGTTACCGTAACTGTATAAGTTGTCGTCGAGTTAGGTGTGACAGTAATGTCAGAACTTGTTGACCCAGTACTCCATAAATAGGAGATTCCTCCACTAGCGGTTAGGTCAGCTGATTCTCCAAAGCAGATATCTTGATCATTAGTTACAACAGCGACTGGTAGATCGTTTACTATTACTTGTACTTCATCCGTATCTGTACAACCATTGTTATCAGTGATAGTCACGGAGTAAGAGGTAGTTGCAGTTGGGTCAACAGTAATCGTACTTGTCGTCTCGTCAGTAGACCATAAGTATGCACTACCTCCAGAAGCCGTCAAAGTAGTTTCATCATTAAGGCAGATTTCTGTATCTGTTCCTGCATCGGCAGTTGGTAAGTCATAGACCATGACCTCGACTTGATCAGAATCAGAGCAGCCATTTGCATCCGTGACTGTAACAGTATAAGTTGTATTAGCACTAGGAGAGACAGAGATGTTAGTAGTAGTCTCACCAGTGTTCCAGAGGTAGCTTATGCCACCTGTGGCAGTGAGGGCTGTACTTTCATTAAGACAGATGGATTGATCTGGGCCTGCATCTCCGCTATCATTAGAATGCACTACTACTAGAATATCATCCGTATCAGTACAGCCATTTTGATCCGTTACGGTAACAATATAACTAGTTGTATTTGTTGGGCTGACTGTTATGCTAGCTGTTTCATCTCCATTGGACCAAAGATATTCTACGCCTCCTGTAGCTGTAAGATCAGCAGAAAACCCAACACATATTTCTTTGTCTGTTCCTGCATTTGCTACATTATTTTCATTGACGACTACTTGGACTTCATCTGTATTAAAACAGCCATTGATTTGTGTAACAGTAACTGTGTAACTTGTATTTATAGTAGGAGCTACTGTTATACTGGCAGTTGTTTCCCCGTTGCTCCATAAATATGCTGAACCTCCAGAGGCTGATAAATGTGCAGAGTACCCAAGACATATTTCTTGATTTGGTCCAGCATCTGCAGGGGATAGTGGGGGCTCAGAGATAGTCACATCAAACTCAAAGCTACATTCTGGACCACTAGTACTTCTTATATAGACGGTATACTCCCCAGCTATAAGATTATTGAAATCAGTGGCTTGGGTCCAGGCAGTTTGATCTAAGCTATATTCATAGGGTGGATTACCATCTTGCTGTGTAATAGTAATATAACCACTTGCATCTCCAAAGCAAATCACATCATTAGGGATGACTACAAAAGTAACATCATCACAAGGGTCCTTGGGATCTGTGCCATTGTCACATTCGTCTGTGTCATTAATGCCTCCTTCATCACAATCTAAACCAACAAATAAGTGCTTGTTATTACAGATGTAAGTAGAGTCAAAAACATTTTCATCATTGGAAAGAATGATTTCTTGTATACAAGTTTCTGTATCGAAACAGGGATCAATTACTTCATAGGTAATAGAATAACTTGCCATGTTGCAATCTATCGAATTCATAACTGATGGACTTGAGGTCACTGTATACTCTAGCCCACAACCTTGAATAACTTCTACTTCTACAGGCCCAACTTCATCAAATGCGTACACAGTAATATCGGGTGGACAGATCATCGCTAAAGTATCATGCGACAAGGCAAAATTTTGTTGACATGCCAGTGTATTACCGCATTCATCTATGAACTCATAGATCACACCATACTCTGATCCGTTACATAAATTTTGGCCTCCAGTAAGAGTAGGAGCTGAATTTGTCAAGCTATAATAGTTGTCACAAGCGCTATAAATGTCGGGGTCTCCAACTTGAATATCTTCATAGCAAGTCACAGTTAGATCAAGAGGGCAAACCAGTTCAGGTCCTTCATTATCCAAAGTAACTTGTTGGATACATTCCAGTGATTCGCCACAATTATTTTGACCAGTATAAATAAAGTGGTAGATTTCTCCACTGCAACTCAAATCAGTTGTAATGGCGATAGCTTCTGAGACAAGGAATTCTGGATCAGTATTGCATGGAGAACTTACTGTAGGTACTCCAGAGGAAATATCGCTAAAGCAAGAAACTGTAAAATCTTCAGGACAAGTAATACTGAGTCCTACATTAGAAAGTGTAAATTGCTGAGTACAATGAGCAGTCTGACCACAGTCATCTTCAGCGGTATAAATTATCTCATATTCTGCACCATCACATTCTAGCGTGCCCGTTATTAATATAGTTGCGCCATAGTTGTAGCTGGCAGAATTATTACAAGCGATATCTAGCACAGGAACACCTGGATTTATTTCATTTGGACAAGTTACAGTTTCATTTGGGGGACAACTTATAGACAAACCACTATTAGAAATAATGATTTCGTGTATGCAACTGATGGATTCATTACAGGGGTTGGTTCCAGTATATAAGACTTCATATCTAGCGTCATTACAATTTGCTTGTCCAGTAACTAAGGAAGGATCACTGTATGTGTAATCTAATGGATGAGCGCAAGATGCAGACAGACTCGGTATGATAGATGTATAATTATCTATGCAAGCAACTGTTGCTGGAGTAGGACAATTGATTTCAAAAATTTGTCCCTGTAGAGTAAAAGACTGTTTGCATTTTGAGACTCTGCCACATTCATCTGTGAGAATATAAGTCATTTCATAAATGCTGTTATTACATCCTGCTAATCCTGACTTAAGGGATAAGTCGGTCTCAAAATTTGCTTCCAAGTCATTAGTACATGACCACTTAATTTCAGGTGTGCTAACTGAAATATCCTCGACACAAGTAATAGTCAGATCTGCGGGGCAAGTAATAGAAGGTGCTTCATAGACTAGTTCAAAGTATTGATCCTCTTGATCAGTGTTGCCACATTCATCGAAGGCAGTCCATGTCCTTTTTATGTAAATAGGATCTTGAGGACAACCCCTACCTTCTATTATCGTATCTTCTGAATCGTAGGTGATATTTTCAGAACAGTTGTCAGTGACATCTATCTTGCTGGGCTTAGGTAAACCTAAAATACAGTCTAGCTCTACGTCTTCAAAAAGCGGCAGACTTGGTCTAACATCATCAGTAATAATGATTTCTTGTATACAGGTAGTGGTATCATATACAAGACCTCTGAATAACCTTTCTACTGTCCAGTGTCTCGTTATGTTGTCTAGGCACTCGCCCTCTATCAGTTCGTCATAGTATGAAGAATACCCAATGGAATATGGCGCTTGAATATTTCTAAGCGATAGATCTTTGTGACTGCCAGGCAGTGTAGAATCATCACAGGATAAAGTGACGGAATCTGGACAGACATCAATATCTATTTTGTTCTCGAAGACTTTAATTTCAGAGCATTCAAAGCAATTAGAGTATTCAATAGAGTACTCACCGTCTTGATCAGCAATAACCTGCAAGTCATTTGTGCGAGTGCCATCAGGTAGGGTCCACACATAGCCGTCTAAGTTAGAGTTGGGCTTGTCAGAGACGGGTATGGAGTTTAGATGTAGATTGGTTAAGTTGAGGAGGTTTTGATTTATCGTCGTGCCATCTTCAGTACAGAATCCAAAATCTAAGGTGTTTCTAGATTGGCTGGTTAAGAACCTTACACAAGTCTTATTCTGTAGGTCATCTTTAGTAATCACTTTTTCTATACTGTTATTAATCTTTATTCTTACTTCAGACAGTTGAGATATATCTCTAAGTAATTGCGAATCAAAACAAAGGGCATACAGACCTTGGTTTCTAAAGGATTCTGTAGAGTCTAATTTATTTAGAATTGTAAAGTTGTAGGTCTTATAACTTTCTGCGACTGGAAGTTCATTATAGTTAATACCTGTAGGAGTTTGCCAAGTAGCTTGGGTATCAAATTCATCTTCTACAGATAGTCTGTTTATACTTATATTATCTACATATACCTCAGAAGTCGATCTGCCAAAACTTTTACTTTCTTCTGAAGAGATAGTAATCTTGTGATTGTCTTTGGAAGCAATAAAGGTCAGGCATGTTTCTCGAGCACCTTCAGTGGGAGTAACAATTCTTCGTTTATTGTTTATAGTGACGAAGAATTTATTCTGACCACTACTGGTATTAGCATTTAAGTGTTGGAAGCAGACAGAATAGTTTTGGTCAGGACATAGATTGATAAGATCAGATTCTATTGCTTGAGGTTTGCCAGGTTGTCCTGATTTAAGACTGAAAGAATTTGATTCAAAACTCGACGGAACTTGAGTTACTTCCCCGTGTATGACATTGCTCGCATTATTCATGTAGGTCCATCCAGTAGACTGATTAGAATTGGGTGCTAGAGTTTCAGCATTGTCATTTGTCAGAGCTGCTTCACATTCTATAACACAACCGCTGAAGTCAGAAATTTTAGGTGTCAATATAAAGCCTTCAGGTGTCTCTTGCTTTTCGAGTTCTATGGTAACTGCACTACAGATAGGCTCGCAACAGCCTCCCATCACACGTACCTCATCCACTATCCAGACTGAGACGTCAGAGGGCTTACCTACTAAATTTTTAGGTGTCAATTCGAAGGTAAAGACAGCATCTCGATTGGTACTCAATTCTTCTATATGGCCTAACCTGAAAACTCTATCGGACCATGATTGGGAAGTTTTCAAATTGGATTGAGAGAAGATCAACCTTTCTTCTTTGTAGATTTTCACGTCAAATTCTGTAGGGTAGTTATTAGGGATGCCGTTCAGTTCCGTCGGTGCTTGTTCCATAAATTCAAAACTGCTTACGCCACCCCTACCATTAGGACTTACTCTCATGGAGAAAGTAAGAGTAGTCAGAGAGTTAGAACCCGACTTCATATCCACACATAGGCCACTGCTTGCAATAGAGCTGGCTAGGGTGGTAGAAGTTTCTCTGGGTACGAAGTCGAATTCAAATCCTGATACACCTATATGATTTCCGTTACTTGAGAACTCTAATGGAAAACCTTCTATACCAAGGCAATTGCCTTCTTCGTAGAGGGGCATTAACTTTTCTTCAAGTTCCATAGTGCTAGTCCCCATAGGCCAATATGCTAACATATAATCTTCGCTAGGTTGCCCTTCGAATTTGATATTATCTAGATAAATCTTGGTCTTATCTCCAAGGTTCTTAGTATTGATTCTGAGTATGATAGAATCAGATAGAAAACTTCTGACTGGGAATGCGAAGTTTTGTTTTCTACCATCTCTGTAGTTCTTAGAATGACAAAGCTCGAATGATTCTCCCATTTCTCTCAGTAGATGAAAGGTCTCACCCATGTCAGAAGAAGCTTCTACATAGACAGATTGATCTCGGTCACCATTAAGCGACATCATATCGAAGGTCAGATTGACACCACAAAAGTCACGTAAGTGTATAGGTGCAGATATGATGTAAGGGTCAGTATGATGTGTATCACTGCCAGGAACAGTTCCTTTCTGTAGTAGTAACCAAAACTCTTCATTGCTGGAAGAGTTGGCTACTATCTGGGCATCTTGGCCCGAAGTCCAGATTCCCATCCCATCTGAGAAACTATTGTTTAGTTTGGGGTCTTCAATTTGTGCACTTAGCTGCACCTGAAACCAAACAGAAAATAAAATCAGACCGCACGTAAGCAATTGTGATTTAGTACACATGGGGATAGATATTGTAAGCTGAAAAAATAAATTCGTTTTTGCTCTTAACTCTTGGGTTAAGTTGACCCAAAAGGATTGCTATTACCAGGGGAGCAAGCCACTGATAGCAGACATCTTACTCATCCACATACAGGAATGAGTATATAGCCATAGGCCTTAGATGCTTATCTTAAATTTGAAACTGGAATTAGGTTTTTGCAATATAGGTATAGTCCAGAATGGACTGCGCGAAGTGTAGTATAAGGGTATCATACTCGTTAGTTGGTGTTATATAATCTACCCTATAAGATGAGTGGTTGAATCTCGGATTAAGGGCATAATTTCAGGGATTAAAATCCAAACACTATGCCATTTTTTATAATATGTTTTTTACCCAGCGGATTTAGGTGTACCTCTGATTTATTTCCTTTGTAATTAGGGGTTGGAGCTTGGGATTGCCGGAAATGATACTGCCAGTCTGTAGGTAGTTTTCTTGTCCTTGATAATCTTTGATGATACCACCTGCCTCTGCTACGAGTAGAGCCCCTGCGGCTATATCCCAGATATTTAGAGCATTTTCGTAATAGAGATCTATTTTACCACTCGCTACGTAAGCAAGATCTAGAGCGGCAGAACCAAGTCTTCTGACTCCGCGACAATTAAGCACACAGAATCTCAGCATTGAAAAGCTAGATTCCATATTTAGGTTCTTGCGATAGGGAAAACCTGTCACGACTATAGCATCAGAAAGTTTATCTGTCTTGGATACCGCTATAGATCTATCACCTTCCCAGGCACCTTGCCCTTTGATAGCAGTATAGGCGACATCTAGCATGACTTCGTAGACTATCCCTACTGTGGTCACACCATCTTCCATCAGAGCTATGGAAATAGAGAAGTGTGGGATTTTTTTTAGATAGTTAGTAGTGCCGTCTAGAGGATCAATGATCCAGATTTTGGATTTATTGGTATCATCTATGGTATCCTCCTCTGTGATGAAACCAGCTTCTGGAGTTATCTTTTTAAGTGCAGTTACTATTCTGTTTTCTGCTTCCTTATCTACATAACTGACTAGGCTATTGAGATCTTTCTCTTCTATGTCAGCTGCGGAGACTTCATGGAGTTGAGCCCGTATAAATACTGCAACCTCTTTACAAAGGTCGATAAGATAGGTCCGTAATTCAGAATTAGGGTGGACTGCCATGGGAAGTCTTAACCCATTTCAGCAACCACTTCGGTTACTTCGGGTACCATTCTTTTGAGCATCCCTTCTATTCCTGACTTAAGCGTCACAGTAGAAGAGGGGCAGCCGCTACAAGAACCTTGCAGGACTACAGAGACCTTTCCCTTATCAAAAGCCTTGAACATAATATTGCCTCCATCCATTTCTACGGCTGGCTTGACATATTTGTCTATGAGTTCTTTAATCTTTTGGACGATCTCGGCTTCTTCTCCTTCATACTTGATAGCATCACCACTTTCTTCTTCTATTTTAGCCATTGCTTCTTCAAAGCCCTCATTGATGACAGGTTTTGCTTCAGCAACATAGCTTTTGATGAATTCTTTTGTTTTCAACATGATGTCCTCCCACAGGTAGTTCATCTCCTTGCTGATAGTGACGAAGTTGTTACAGATGTAGACCCCTTTGACATAAGGAAGAGCAAACAATTCTGTGGCTAATGGAGACCATTCCTTTGCAAGATCCTCTGTTCTGAAGTCTGCAGTACCTTTATAGAGCATTCTATTGGTGACAAACTTTAGTGACTCTGGATTAGGTGTCTGCTCTGTGTAGAGCATTACTGGGCTTGTTGTTTTTGCTTCCATCTCTTCGTTACTAGTGATTATTCTAAGG
>CAKZVK010000027.1 GCA_937921825.1 uncultured Saprospiraceae bacterium | reverse complement strand
AGATATCAGCTTTGGCAATGGCCTACGAAATATGACAAAACGAATAGAGCAACTTAATGGCACTATCCACTGGACCAATCAGAAGGGCACACATACTAAAATAGAACTTCCATTATCGGCACTAAAAATCTACACCACATGAACGAGGCAGCACAGACTATCAAGATAGCCATCATAGAAGACCTCAGAGATATCGCCTATGAACTGCAAGATCTATTCAATAGTGAAGCAGATATGCAGTGTACACAGATCTATCACAATGCAGAAGATGCCATAGAATTCCTGACTAAGTTTCCCCCAGATATAGTGCTCGCTGATATCGGCTTACCAAGGGCAGATGGTATTACCGCTATCACTGCCATTAGAGCAGAATGCCCACAGACACAATTCTGTATGTTTACTGTCTTCGAAGACAACGATAAAATTTTCAAAAGCATCAAAGCTGGCGCTAAAGGCTACATCCTCAAGAACTCTGATCCCGATATCATCCTCTCTTCCATCAGAGAACTCTTCAAAGGCGGCTCACCGATGAACCCAGAGATAGCGAGAAAGGTCTTAGACGCCTTCATGAATGCGGCACCAGTAAAACCCGCTGAAGACTTACCCCTCACCAATCGTGAAAAAGAACTGCTAGAACAACTAGCCAAAGGGCTACTCTACAAAGAAATCGCTCAGGTGTTAGGCATCACTATCGGAACAGTAAAACAGCACATCCATAAAATCTACGATAAGCTCCAAGTCAATAATAAGACCGAGGCGATTAATAGATATCTGGGGCAGTAGAGCATATCTATATGTTTTTTATGCTGAATCGACTAGGCAATAAAATGGCTGAAGGACACTAGGGTATATTCTCTCTTGATCACCTAATTTTCGCTCAGTGAACTGAAGAATGACAATGCACTAAAAGTTCTTCCCTGTACAGAAAATTACCCCCAAAAGTGTTAATATTAAAGCCCCCAATTAATACAATATGAACTATCTAAACATACTGATGGTAGGCGTAGCCCTGCTGTTATATCTCCCACTCAAATCTCAAGACCAGCATAATTCAGCTATAGAAAAATTACTATCTGCAGCAGAAACATCACAGGACAGTATAGAAATTTATCTAGAACTCTCTCGGGACTCTCTGAAAGTGAATCCTAAAGCAGCACTAGGCCTAGCAAGGGCTGCAAGAATTCCCTTAGCTTCTATTGATGATAAAATTCTTGAACATGACATTCTTCTTTGTGAAGCACTCGCCACAAGAAATACAAGAAAACACAAAGAAGCCTTAGAGATGCTGGAATCCTATATTTCGTTTCAACGGTCTGTATCAGATACTGAAAAATTATCTGAGGGATTACAAAGTGCTGGCGCTCTATATACTCGAGAATCAGAGTACATACTCTCTGAAAAATACCTACTGGAAGCACAGAAACTATATAATCGACTAGACGACAAAGAAGGTCTAGGAAGGAACTTAAGAGCATTAGGGTCACTAGCTCGTCGAAAGGGTGAATATCCGAAGGCCCTAAATTATTATCTCGAAGCTCTAGATATATTTAAAGAACTCGAGGGCACAACAAATATTGCCAGGATACATAACAGTATAGGAATTCTGTATGTAAACATGGGTGAAAAATCGAATTCAGCAAAGCACTTCATGGAGACTTACAGAATCTATGAGGAACTTGGTAATAAGTATAGTATGGCGGATGCACTATCCAATCTTTGTGTAACCACTGATGACCTAGCGCTGCAGCGGCGATACATGCGGGAATGTAATGAACTTTACAATGAACTTGGCTTAGGTATTAAAGAAGCAAGAAATGCTTTCAACCTAGGCAACAACTATAACAAGGATAATGATATAGATTCTGCTCTCCACTATTTTGTTCATGCCTTAAAATTATATGAGAAAAATAACAAAAAGCCTGTACCTCAACTGAGACTGAATATAGGTCATATCTATGCGCAGAAAGGAGAAAAAGCTAAGGCAAAAAAATATATAGAGTCTGAACTCTCTAATATTTCTAAGATATCAGAGGTGTATGAACGTCATAATACTATGGGTCTTATATCAAGAACCATGGCCAAGCTAGAAGACTACAAAAGCGCCTACAATTACAGAGTAGAACAAAAAACTCTAAATGATAGTATTTTCAAACTAGAGAAAAGCCAAGCCCTTGCCGACGCTGAAACGAAATATGAAGTCAAAGAAAAAGACTTACAGATAGTCAATCTTGAAAAAGAGACCGCTGTCAATGAATTGAAATTGTTTCGGAGGAATGTCTTCGGTGGAAGCATGACTGCAGGTTTACTTTTACTGGGCCTGTTTTTCTACAAACTAAAAGATAAAAACAAAAAAATAGAAACCCAAAATAGAATCATTAAGCAAGCCTTAGAAGATAAGGATACACTACTAAAAGAAATACACCACAGAGTAAAAAACAACTTGCAGATGATCTCTTCCTTACTCAATATTCAATCTAGAACGGTCTCTGACACAGCAGCCAAAGAGGCGATGCTCGTCGGTAGAAATCGAGTGCATTCAATGTCGCTGATCCATCAGAAATTATATGATAAAAAAAATCTCACAGGCATCCTTGCTAGTGAATACCTACCTACTCTAGCTTCTGATATTTGCAAAACTTACAAGACCAGTGTCGGCAACATAGAACTAATTACTGACATCCAAGAACTTACTCTAGATGTAGATACTATCATACCTATCGGACTTATAGTCAATGAACTCGTGACAAACTGCCTTAAGTACGCATTCCCAAATGACGCCGATGGAAAAATATCAATCGCTCTTAGAGAAGTAGATAACAAGCTCGTACTAACTGTATCTGATAATGGCATAGGCATGAAAGACGACTTAGTAGAAGAAAGAATAAATAATTTTGGCCACTTACTTATAGGTGCATTCAAAAATAAGCTTGGAGCAGATATAGCCATTTCTGGTAAGGCAGGCACAGAAATTATTTTGACCATCAGCAGTTACAAAAAGTCACAAAAGAGCAAAGCCCTTGCGAGCTAATAGAAAAAGGGGTGAGACCAAGACAGCCCTACCCCTTTTGGTATTTTGAGGCTTATCTTATTTTCTAAGTTCTTCTAGTATTTCTCTTAGCTGTTCTTTAAGCTGAGCATTTTCTGCTTGCAGATCAGCTATCTGCTGTTGCTGTTCATAATTAGCTTTGTAATTGTATGCAGCCATTTCGTCTATGAGTATACCGTTACCTTCTGACAAACCTGGAGGCAAGAAATTAGGATCTAGTTCTATGTCTCCTCTCTCTGTTTTGTAATCAAACATACCCTCTGTCTTTTCTGTAGGAGGGAACATAAGTATCTCATCCGATAATGCTCTATCAGTAAAGGCAGCTGCTCCTTGATTGATATAGTCATCAGCATATACATTATCCCAAGCTTTTCCATCCAAGCCTAAGTCTACTGTCTTATGTGTAAATGGACTCAAATCAGTATATGCATACATATTGGTATCATTCATCCTCATATTTAGTTGAGATCCATTCTTAATTTCTATAGAACCAGCCACCTGAAAATTAGTGATTTCGAGCACCCCAGAATTACCTCCAGAACTACTGTTGTCATCAAACTTGATTCTTGCACCTACGCCTGGAGGTGAGTTATTCCAAAAATCTAAAGTAGGATCTCCACCTCTAAGTTCTAAATCATTACTCACTGTTAACTGACCACTGATATCAACATTGTCATACATATCTATATCACCGGTAGGACCATCTATTCGAAATTTCTGGTTCGTACCATTTACATTAATTGCAAAATCACCAGCACTCTCCAACTTCAGAGCATGCCCGTCACTGTCATCATCAAATAGATAGTGGTTTCCTCCACCATTGGTCATTCTTAACCTTACGTCTCCAGTATCATCTCCATCTATTCTAATTCCATTATTACCAGTTACAGACATATGCAATTTAGCACTAGGACTTGTATTGCCTATTCCTATATCGCCTGTTTCTTCAACAAACAATCTCGTTGCACCATTTGCCCAGAGTTGGATATCATCTTCAGACTGGACATATACGTCACCTGTTGCTAGTTGATTTCTCAATAGAAGATTTATATTGTTGTGACCAATAAAACCAGCTGGTGAGGTGCCATCATAATATCTCACATATGATCCACCACCTGTACCATTCTCGAGACGAAGGTCTGTATTTCCAGAAGGCGCCTTTAAGTGAAAATCAGACTGTGGCACAGCTACACCTGCACCTATTGCTCCAGTTTCATCTATTGTCATTCTTGTGACACCTCCTGCTTGTAAGAACAAATCATCTTGAGAAGTCATGTAAGCATCTCCAGATGGATGATTATTAGCCATAATCAAGTTTGACCCAGAGAAACCCATTTGGGTTCGAAGGGTGGATCCTTGATAATTCAATATATATCCAGCACCGGTAGGAGATTTTATTCTAATGTTAGAAGTGCCCGCTGCAGCTTCTACTTGTAACTCATCTAAAGGACTGGTCGTTCCGATTCCCACTCTACCAGCAGCGCGATAGACATTAGTACCAGACTCAGTCCAAGGAGAAGAACCTCCTGCACCTGTTACCCACGTTGTGGTTCCGTTACCGTCAGTCGAAAGGACTTGCCCAGCTGTACCATCTGTGGATGGAAAGGTATATTGATCATTAATTTTTAGTGTGCCACTTAGTTCATTTTGCTGTCCTGACAGACAGTGCGCACTAAGTGAAACAATTGCACATAGCAATAGATTCTTAATACTTGTATTTTTCATTTTCAAAATTTAATTGGAGTTAATAAATATTTTGTCCTTGTTGGACAGGGTTAGAATATATAGTATGGTTAGGCTACACGTCTAGGAGGAATCATTTGCATTTCGAAAGCTATACGTATGAGGTTAGCAACATTACGAGCACCTAGCTTTATGATTAAATTTCTTCGATGTGTCTTTATGGTATCGAATGACAAAAAAAGCTGACCAGCAATTTCACGAGTTGAAAAACCTGCAGATAAAAGATCCAAGACTTCTTTTTCTCTTTCGGTGAGTTTGTTTAAGTAGTTCATTATAAATTGTTTTTTGTTTGACGTTACTTTCTAGTTTATCGCAGATTAAGGTGAGACCAAATTCTATCTCTCTAATTTTCTCATCTCTCTTAATTTTTTTGGAATACACTACTTTCATCGTTATAGATTGATATAATCAATAAGATTTCATTACGATACAAATGTGAATTCTGAGGACGCCTACCCTATCACCCACCTGGGTGATATTAAAACAGCTAGACCAAAAAGCTGAGAAAAGGACATAAAAAGACAAGCCCAAGAGTTATCACTTGAGAATTGTAATCGCAAACTTGCCTTGGAGTTAGTTTACTACTTTAGATTAAGAACCCTATGCATAGCGATAGATCTATTAGGAACATCCAGCTTTATGAATAGATTTTTAAGATGTGTTTTGATCGTATTTACTGAGATAAATTGCTGAGCTGCCATTTGTTTGTAAGTCATACCTTCAAAGAGCTGGCACAGGCATACATACTCTTTTTCTGTAAGTGGAGTACTTAGTTTTTTATTAATGTGCTCTATGTTGGGCACATGCGTATTGTTCTCATTGGCATGGCGAAAGATGGCCATCTCGATGGAGCTGATCAGATCTTCCCCACTAAATGGTTTTACGATATACCCATATGGTAGGGTCGGTTTTGCCTCATCTAAGGTTAGCTTATCGCTGTGCGATGTCAGAAAGATAAAGGGGAAGTTATAATTCTTCCTTATCATTTTTGCCAATTCTATCCCATTGTGATGACCCTCAATATTAATATCTAATAAGGCTATATCTGGATATCTATTAAGCATCATATCCAAGGCCGTCTCACTATCATGAGCTATACCTACACAACTATAGTTAGCCTTGGTCAAGAATTGTGATATGTCAAAAGCTATCAAAGGTTCATCCTCGACAACTAGTACTCGTAGATCAGACATCGAATAGTTTTTTGGTTAAGGTTAGGTGTAGAAACTCTTTAGCTATCCAATATTTTGCTAAATAAATCCATGCCCCTCACCCAGGTGGGTGAAATTAATAAATACAAGAGCTGTACTCATCCACAATCAACACAAATTCAAAAAATCAAGGATTTTCAAGACCATAACAAGCCAAAACTTGTTTAGTAGCTAATGAGAGCATACTTACCAATCGAAATTGCTTATCTTGACCCAAGTATACCTCCCGAAAAAACAATTGACTATAAAGAGCAAACTATTATTACTGTCTTTATTCGTCTTTACACATTCGCTTACAGCTGTCTCACAAAAGGAAGCAACATCTTTCATCTTCGAGCACAGTCTTATCAACCATGAGTTCCAAATAAATCCTACGCCTAGTCAGGAGACCTCCATTCCGCATTGGTTACACTTTTTATCACAGGATGCGGGGCATGCCTTTAGAGTAAGTGGACAATATGGTTTCTTGCCACAACATGCCAACCTACCACCTTTTGCTCAGTGAGGTTTTGACTTTGCAGAAGGGGCATGGGACTCTGACAACGAACCCTTTGCTGCAGCGGACTTCGATAATATCATTATCACTCCTGGAAATTTTATTCAGTGGCAGGGACCTGATGAAAATTATCCGATGGAGTCCGTCTCACCAATTAGTGCGACTGAATCCATATTTGAATGGTGTAATGAGCAGGAGGATGGCCTTAATTTCTACATCTACGAAAACTGGCCTGACATGGGATCATACCTAGGAAGTGGTTTTCCTCCCTCTGAAGATGAGTGGCAGTCATATAATGAGTATCTGAATGCTGACTTTCATGATTGGTATCTTGAGTATCATGATGCACTAGTTGAGAACTTCCCAAGTTCTTGTATAAAAATGATCCCTGTAGGAATTCTTATTAGCGAACTACTGAGCAAGTCTCCTTACAATGAAATTCCTATCGACGAACTTTATGAAGATGATGCGCCTCATGGACGAGCCACGATTTACTTCTTAGCCTCACTTATCAGCTACATGGCTATCTATGAAGAAAAGGCACCTTCGGACTATGAAGTCCAACCAATTATCCATCCAATAATAGCTAATAATTATGATCTAATTGCTGATAGTTTCTGGAAGGCTTTAAATTCATTCAATGACGATAGTGGTGAGAGTCGTGTTTTTTGCAATACGCCAGTAACTAGTGCTACAGTAGTAAAGAGTAATGAAAAGCAAATCACATTAGTACCTAACCCTATTAGTGATTACCTAAAAATAGAATCAACCTACGAAAGACATATGGCAAGTATTATGAATGTAGATGGTCAGATAATTCTAAAGAAGAAACTAATTGCTGGAGGCAACACCAGCATACAGTTAGGAAACCTATCTAATGGAGTCTATTTTCTTGTTGGTAAAAATGACTCAAGTCAAATTTTGTACTCGAAAATATTTGTCAAACAAGACTGAGCTCCGTAATTCAATCTTGGATTCAATTCCTCCTTATAGGAACATAATCAAGAGTAAAATCAGCGATTACTAACT
>CAKZVK010000026.1 GCA_937921825.1 uncultured Saprospiraceae bacterium | reverse complement strand
CCAAGCAGCTATATCTGCAGAGATCGTTGTACTACCACAACTTAGTTCAAGGTTCTCTGCTGCTAAGAATATTTCTGGATCAGTTGTATCTACAAAAGTTATAGTTCTATCACAACTGGTTGAGTTTCCGCAAACATCCACAGTAGTAAATGTCACTGTATATTCTCCAGTCTCACCACAGGCATCGACATATACATCTGGATAATTATGAGTGACAAAAGTTTTGCCTTCGCATTCATCATTGGCTGTTGCCGTTCTTAACCAATTGCTAATTACTGCATCATTCAATCTATCAGCACATTCTAGCACCAAATTATCAGGACAAGAAAGCACTGGTGGTGTATTATCTTCTATTCGGAAAGTTGCAGAAGTTGTAGAAGTATTGCCACAATCATCCGTCGCGGTAAAGGTGACCAGTACTTCTCCGTTAGCTCCGCAAGAACCCACTAGGTCTCCTACAAAATCATTTGTCCAGGTGACTGGTCCGCTGCATACATCTGAAGCAGTGGCACCAGCAATATTATTGAGCCAAGCCAATAGTGCCGTACTCTGATTCACATCTTTACATTCAAGTGTTAAGTTTTCTGCTTCTGTATCTATAGTCGGTGCTACGGTATCTTCAGTCTGATAAGTCGCCAGACAAGAAGAAGAATTACCTTCTGCATCAGTCACTACATATCTATAGACCCTATTAAAGGTAGACCCGCACGAACTAAAATCCGTCAAAAGCAGTGTATCTACCGTTAGAGTGCCAATGCCATCACAATTATCTGATACTGTCCCCGCTATGTCAGCAAACCAACTACTTACATCTTCTGCACCACAAGCTATAGCCAACTGATTATTACAAGTTATCATTGGGTCTTCGCAGTCTTCTACGAGTACTGTAAAGCTACAGCTAGCCATATTACCTGTAGGATCAGTGATGGTATAGACAACCTCACTTTCGCCTAATTCAAAGACGACTCCATCAGTAGCTATTTTATTCTCTCCTGCAAGAGCACTGTTAGCTGTGGTCTCCCCTGTTAAGCTATAAGTCAATACTTGCCCAGGGCAATTATCATTATAAATAGGGTCTGTCTGATCTGTAGACAACCACGTACAAGTAGCTGCATCTGTACAAACGACGACATCATTACTCGGACAAGATACTGATGGTACATCACTATCCACAACTGTTATATCGAAAGTACAAGTAGAAGTGTTACCACATCCATCTACAGCTTCGAAAGTCAAAGTTGTCACATCTAACGGGAATGGATTACCGTAAGGAATTCCTTCCACCAAAGCGACATCTACATTCTCATCACAATTATCCAAAGCAATAGGCTGACTATAAACAACATTGCTTTCGCATCTATCGACATCGACATTGACTGTCATGTCTATAGGACAATTACTGAAGTATGGTGCTTCGGCATCATCCATTGTTATAGTGGCTGAGCAGTTATCACTATTGTCACAAGCATCCGCAACCGTGAAACTAATATTGATACCAGCACCATCGTTACAATCCAATACTGGAAAGTCCGCAGGGTAATCATTGGTAATTTCTAAGGCACTGCAACCATATTCGTCAGTAGCTGTAGCTGTGCTCAACCAATTAATTATAATCTGATCATTGGCTTCATTGCCACATACTAAAGACAGGTTATCAGGACAAACAATAGTCGGCTTTGAAGTATCTTGTAGAATATAGCTTGCAAAACCTGTGGTTTCATTTCCACATGCATCCGTCGCAGTAAATAGATAGGTTTCTGTTTCCGTACCTCCACAGCCACTCACGGTATTCCATAAGACTGAACTGAAAGTTACATTTCCACATTCATCTGTACCTGAAACTTCAGCTAGCCAAGTTGCTACATCTACGACTATCGCTCCACATTCTTCTACTTGATCTTCTGGGACTGTGAGCAGAGGCACTGTTGTATCTTCTATAATTACACTGGCTTGTGTCGTAGCAGTGTTACCACAATTATCAGTTACTCGGAAAGTATAAAGTGTAGAACTTGTCGTTCCACAATCACCTATGTTCACTTGACTAGTTATTGTCCACACGAGCGCCTCATCAGAACAAGCGTCTGTAGCCGCTGCACCACCAAAGCTAGATTCCCAATCTGTTATGGCTGTTGCATTAGTAGCAGCTGCACATTCTAGAATCAGATCTTGAGGCAGAACATCTATGACCGGATCAGTCGTATCTACTATAGTGATAGTCCTATCGCAAGTAGAAACATTATCGCAAGCATCTGTGGAGGTAAACGTGACCGTATGTACGCCAGTCTGTCCGCAAGCTCCCACAAAAACCTCCTCGTAATTATCAAGAATATCTAGGGAGCCTTGACAAGCATCTTCACTTCTTGCTCTACCAATCCAATTCTGAATAATTATGGTGTTAATCGTATTACTACATTCTACAGTTATATTTTCTGGACAACTCAATACTGGCGGTATGTTATCTTCTATTGTGAAAGTCGCCTGAGTTGTAGTGCTATTGCCACAATCATCAGTTGCAGTAAAGGTTACCAAAGTTGCACCATTAGAACCACAACTGGTCACTAGATCCGCTCTGTAGTCATTTGTCCATGTTACTTCAGTACTACAATTATCACTGGTAAAGCTTGCACCTCCATTATTTTGCAACCAAGCTAGTAGAGCCGTACTCTGACTGCCGTCTGTACATTCTATGGTTAGATTTTCAGCATCAGTAACTACTGGAGGTAGAGTATCATCTGTTTCGTAAGTTGCGAGACAAGAACTAGTATTACCAGCTTCATCGGTTACGACAAACATGTATACACGTTCTATAGTGGATCCACAACTGCTGAAGTCAGTCAATAATAGAGTATCTAAGACCAACTCAGCATTTGCATTACAATTGTCCATCATCGTGGAAGCAATCCCATCGTACCAAGCCGCTAAATCTTCTGAGCCGCAAGCCACATTAAGAACATCATTACATGTAAGTGTCGGCGCTTCACAATCTTCTACTACTATATCAAAACAACATTGCGCTGAATTATCTGCTTCATCTGTTATTGTGTAACATACTTCACTGCTCCCAAGATTGAATACAAGGTCATCTTCATCTACGTCATTTATACCCGTAGCAGGGGAATTAGCTGTAGTAGCGCCTGTAACTGTATAGCTTACAGTATAGCCTTCATCAGCACAATTATCTGCAAAGATGGCACTACTCACTTCAGTTGCTTCCCAAGTACAACTAGCCTCATCAATACAGACATAAACATCGTTACTCGGACAAGCTATTGAAGGTATATCGCTATCGACTACAGTGATATCAAATTCACAAGTGGACGTATTGCCACAATCATCCGTAGCTGTGAATAATAAAGTCGTCGTCCCTACAGGGAAAGCGCTACCAGAAGGTATCCCACTAGTCAATGCTACCGCAACATTTTCATCGCAATCATCTAGTGCAACAGGCTGAGAGTAAACGACATTGGTCTCACAGAGATCTACATCTACATTTACAACCATATCAAGTGGACAGTTACTGAAGTACGGTGCAGTCGTATCATCCATCGTAATGATACTACTACAGGTACTCGTATTCTCGCATGCATCTGTCGCTGTGAATACAATCTCAATTCCTGTGCTCATATTGCAGATTAAATCTGGCAGACTAGTAGGAAAATCATTTGTAATTTCTACAGCACTACAGTCATTTGAATCGGTAGTCGTCGCCGTGCTTAACCAGTTGATTATCATCTGATCATTAGATTCATTACCGCATACCAAGGCTAAGTTTGCTGGACAAGTTATAGCTGGATCAGAGGTATCTTCTATTATGTAATCTGCAAAGCCTGTGGTTTCATTTCCACAAGCATCTGTTGCTGTAAAGAGATACGTCTCTGTATCAGTGCCTCCACAACCACTTACCGTATTCCACAGCACAGAACTAAAGGTAACCGTGCCACATTCATCTGTACCTGACACCTCAGCGAGCCAAGTCGCTACATCTACGACTATCGCACCGCATTCTTCTATCTGATCTTCAGGTACTGTGAGTACCGGCACTTTTGTATCTTCAATAATTACACTGGCCTGTGTCGTCGATGTGTTTCCACAATTATCTGTGACCTGGAAAGTATACCGTGTCCATCCAGTATCTCCACAACCGCCTAGACTAAGGGTTTCCAGAATTGTCCAGATCAATGCTTCATCCGAACAAGCATCTATTGCCGCAGCACCACCAAAGTTCATTTCCCAAGCTGTAATCGCCTCTGTATTAGTGGTTGCTGCACATTCAAGGTATAGGTCCTCAGCTGGTGACTCTATAGTCGGTGCTGTCGTATCTTCTATTGCTATTGTTGGAGCACAAGTAGAGGCATTCCCACAAGGGTCAGTTGCTGTAAAGGTTACAGTATATACCCCTGACAATCCGCAGGCCTCTGCAAATTGATCACTATAGTCATTTATAACTTCCAGAGGGCCATGACAAGCATCACTACTTGTTGCTGAGCTCAACCACTGGTCAACTATAACATCGTTCAGCGCATAATCACATTCTAGCGTTATACTATTTGGACAAGTTAAAACTGGTGGCTCCAAATCTTCTATCCTAAATCTCTTCTCTACCTTATTACTTTCATTACCACATTCATCTACCACCCAGAAATTGACATCAACTCTGAAAAAGTGGTCGAAGGTATTGCATAATGCCAATTCATCAGATCCAGCCTCATAGTCATTCATCCACTCATAAGGACTACAAGCTTCAGTCACTGTCGTTAGACCAGCATTATTTTGCAACCAACCAATCAGATCTGGAATGTTACTTTCACCATCACACTGAACTGTCGTCGCAAATGGACCACTATCTACTAAGACAGGAGCTGTTGTATCATTAATAATAAATGAAGCTAAACAAGATGCTGTATTTCCGTTATCATCTTCAACTGTAAACTGATAGACCTCAGTATCTGTATTGCCACATCCACTTATAGTATTAAATACGAGATTAGTGAAACCTAAAGCTAGATCACAGTTATCCGTACCAGATATAGAACCTAACCACGTCATTAACTGAGTATCATTACCTGCACCATCACATTCTACGGTCATATCACTTGGACATACTATTGTAGGATCTTCACAATCTTCTACTACAACATTAAAACAGCACTGTGCAGTATTGCCTGCATCATCAGTAATAAGATAGCAGACTTCACTAGCGCCTAGATTGAAAACGACATTATCAGTATCCACATCGTTAACTCCTGTGAGCATAGAACTTACTGTTGTCGCCCCTGTTACAATATATGTCACTATGTAGCCTTCATCAGCACAGTTGTCTGCAAAGATTGCGCTACTCACTTCCGTAGCCTCCCAAGTACAGCTCGCTGCATCAGTGCAAACATAGACTGCATTACTTGGACAACTAATAGCTGGTATATCACTGTCAGCAACAGTGATATCAAATTGACAAGTATTTGTATTGCCACAGTCATCCGTAGCCATGTATATTAAAGTTGTAGTCCCTATAGGAAAAGCATTACCTGAAGCAATTCCACTGGTCAAGGCTACTCCTACATTCTCATCACAATTATCTAGAGCGATAGGCTGACTGTAAATGACATTTGTCTCGCACAGGTCTGCATCTACATTAACTACCATATCCAATGGACAGTTACTGAAGTACGGTAGAGCAGTATCATTCATGAATATAGTCGATATACAACTACTCACATTTCCACAAGCATCTGTAGCTGCAAATACAATAGGTAATCCTCCACTTCCATCACAACTCAACAAAGGTAAGCGACCAGGATAATCAGAAGTTATTTCGGTTGCACTACAGCTATTTGCATCAGTGCTAGTTGCAGAGTTCAACCACGCCAAAATAATTTGATCATTATTTTCGTCACCACACATAAGAGTAAGGTTGGCTGGACATATAGGCGCAGGGGCACTTGTATCTTCTATAATATAGTCTGCAAGCCCTGTAGTTATATTTCCACATTCATCTGTCGCTGTGAATAAGTAAGTCAGTAACTCTGTACCTCCACAACCGCTCGTCGTGTTCCATAACTCATTAGTGACAGTAAGCGCTGCACAATCATCAGATGCTATCACTTCGTTTAACCAAGTATTTAAATCTACTATTATTGCACTACATTCTTCTACTTGATCCTCAGGCACTATCAGTACAGGAGCTGTAGTATCTTCTATTATGACACTGGCTTGTATTGTACTTGTATTACCACAATTATCCGAAACCTGAAAGATATAAGTGGTCGTCGTCGCACTACCGCAAGTGCTAGCAGGTACTTGACTTAGGATACTCCAGTCTAAAACCTCATCAGAACAAGCATCTGTAGCCACTGCATTGCCATTATTCATTTCCCATGCACTTATCAAGGCGGGATTTCTAGCATCTGAGCATTCTACTAGTAAATTTTGAGCTACAGATTCTATACTAGGCGGAGTAGTATCTTCTATTGTGACAGTCTGGGTACAAGTTGTCGTATTACCACAATTATCGGTAGCCGTGAATATTACAGTATGGACGCCAGTCTCTCCGCAATCATCAGCGAAGGCTGCTCCATAATCATTAGTCACCATAACTTCTGAGCAGGTATCATACCCATTTGCACCATTTAACCAATTCTCTATCACAGCAGCATTTATACTAGCAGCGCATTCCACAGTAATATCTGACGGGCATTCTAAGACAGGTGCTGTTGTATCTTCTATGATAAAATCCGCAGAAGTCGTACTTGTATTACCACATTCATCAGTCGCTGTAAATATAACCGTAGTCATAGATCCCCCCTCACAAGTGTTGGCTAGTGGCGTCGTAAAATCATGCGTCCACTCTACCTCATTACATAAATCAGAAGCTTCAGCACCTCCCACATCATTTAGCCAAGCAGTCAAGCTTGCACTATTAACTGTACCTGAACATTCTACAGTTAGGTCAGAGGCTGGTATATTGATATCAGGTGCAGAAGTATCTACTACAGTGAATTCGGAATAACAGGTTGTCACATTTCCATGATCATCCTCAGAACTGAACTCAAAGACTCTTGTATTTGTTTCACCACAAGCACTAATAGAATTAAATTGCTGATTAGAAACCAATGGGACCGCGAGACAATTATCTACACTAGCCACTGTTGCCAACCAAGTCATTAAGTCGCTTTCATTATCAGCACCATCGCATTCTACAATTATATCAACTGGACAAGTCAGATCTGGATTTTCGCAATCTTCCACGACTACTTCAAAGCAGCAGAAGGCGCCGTTACCAGCAGCATCTTCTATTGCATAACAAACCTCACTGGATCCCAGCTCAAAAATAATATTATCATCATCGATATCATTTATACCAGTCGCAGTAGACGTCGCTATCGTAACCCCCTTTATATCATAAGTAACCGTATATCCTGCAGCTGGACAATTATCAGAGAACACTGCACTAACTTCATCAGTTGCTTCCCATGCACATGATGCTTCGTCAGTACAAACTGTAACTTTATTACTAGGACAGGCTATAGTCGGCAAAGCTGAATCCTCAACAGTTATATCAAAGGTACAAGACCTAGTGTTACCACAGTTATCAGTAGCCGTATACAAAATGGTTGTAGTGCCTGTAGGAAAAGTAGCTCCACTGGCAATTCCCGAACTTAACACCACATCTACCGCTGTATCACAAACATCCAAAGCAACAGGCTGACTATACACAACATTTGTAGCACAGAGGTCCGTATCTACATTGACGATCATATCTGTAGGACAATTTACAAAATAAGGGTCCTGAGTATCATTTAAGGTAATCAATGATTGGCAAACGCCAGTATTACCGCAATCATCTGTCGCTGTAAATTGCACAACACTACCTGAATCTCCATCACAGATGAATCCTGGTAAAGTGCCATTAAAATTATTTGTCAAACTAAACCCACTACAACCCGTTGCATCAGAAACATTTGCTGAGAGCAACCATGCTGCTATGGCTTGATCATTTCCTTCTAGTCCACATTCTAGTATCAAAGTCGGAGGGCATACTGCTGTAGGCATAGATGAATCCTCTATTGTAAAAGAGGCCAATCCTGTACTCTGATTACCACAATCATCTGTAGCTCTAAAGAGGAAAACTTGTTCACTTCCACCACCACAAGCAGAGATAGTATTATACAACTGATAATCTGTTGTTACTGCACCACAATCGCTTGACCCTGTAACATCTTCTAACCAATCATTGAGGTCCACTACATTGCCGGTTCCATCACATTCTACGACCATATCTGCAGGCATAAAAAGAACTGGGTCTGTCGTATTTTCAGTTATGACCCACGCTGTACGCGTAGAGGTGTTACCACAAGCATCCGTCACTGTAAAGATGTATGGCGTCCTATCCGTTAGTCCACAGCTGCCAATGGCATCTAGTTCTTGTTGCGACCAGACAACATTGCTGCACTGATCGTTGGCTATTCCACTTCCGTCGTTAGCTAACCAATCTGTAATTAAGGCTGCATTATTGATGTCTGCACATTCCAGAACTAAATCAGAAGGATTTAACTCGAATATGGGTGCAATTCTATCTTCTATCGTTATCGTAGAATTACAACTCGATGTATTACTACAATCATCTGTCGCTGTAAATGTTATATCGTAAGCGCCAGTATCACCACAAGCTGATGTTTTGACATTGGGATAAGTATGCGTTATGATCACTTCTGAGCAGAGGTCAGTAGCTATACTTGTAGATAGCCAAGTAGTAATGACTGCATCATTTAGTGGATCATTACATTCTAGTACTATCGGCAGTGGACAAGTAATAACAGGGGCTGTTGTATCTTCTATAGTAAAGTCAGCCGAGGAAGTTGCCGTATTACCACAAGCATCAGTAACTGTAAAGGTTATTGTATTGGCTCCTGTCTCTCCACATAGATTAGATAGTGCTGTAGAAAAATCATGAGCCCAAGTGAGTTCAGAACAAAGATCTAATGCTTCTGCACCTCCGTTGTTATTCAACCAAGCTGCCAACCCAGCCGTATTAGTAGAGCCCCCTGCGCATTCTACCGTTAGATTCTCGGCAGGGCTATCAATAACCGGTGCAGTAGTATCTTCTATTGTAAAAGTAGATAAACAAAAAGAAGTATTATCTGAATTATCTGTAGCTGCAAATCTATAAGTCACAGAGTTAGCTCCACCACAATCACTGATTGTATTATAGACCTCAGAACTAAAAGTCTGAGAATCATCACAATTATCAACCGCAGATACACTATCAAGCCAAGTTTCCAACTCATCTGTGTTTCCATCACCAGCACATTCCACCGTCTCAGGCGTAGGACAAGTCACCACTGGCGCCTCACAGTCTGCTACATATACATGAAAACAACAAGAAGAAGAGTTACCTGAGTCATCTGTAATTGTATAACAGGTTACAGACATCCCTGGATTAAAGATAGTACCACTTGCGTCGTCTACCCCACTTCCATTTGTAGCATTGGTTATGGTGTAAGTGATATCATAATCATCACAATTCTCCTGACCTAAAATTGGTGCAATATTCTCACTCGTCCAAAAACATGCGCCATCATCTACACATACATTATCACTTCCTCCTGGACATAAAATAAGTGGCACATCTGTATCCTCAACTGTTATATCAAACTGACATAAATCTGTATTACCGCAATCATCAGTCGCGGTAAACTCAATAGCTGTCGTTCCTACTGGAAAAGTATTCCCCGAAGAAATACCTCCAGTCTGCACAACTGTCACATCACAATTATCCAGAGCAAATGGTGTAGAAAAAATTGGGTTACTACCACATAAGTCCACATCCACATTGACAGTGAGATCAGATGGACAATTATCAAAATCAGGCAGACCTGTATCATCCATAGTCATATTGACAACACAAGAACTTGTATTATCGCATAGATCAGAAACCACAAAAGTGACAGCAACGACACCGCCACAATTAGAAGGCAAGGTACCATTAAAGTCCTCAGAGAAACTGAGATCACCACAAGTATCATTACCTGTTGCACTTTCGAGCCAGTCATTGATCAACTGATTATTATTATCATCGCCACATTCTAAAACTAAAGGTGCAGGACAAGTAATAGAGGGTAAAGTAGTGTCTTCTATTGTGTAGGATGCTAGTGCTGTTCCTTCATTACCACAAGCGTCCGTGGCAGTAAACTGATATACTTCTACCTTAGAATCTCCACATCCAGAGATTGTATTAAATAAGATCGCTTCAAAAGTAAATCCATCTCCACAATCATCAGAAGCTCTAGCCTTAGCCTGCCAATCAGCCAGACTTGTAGCAGCAGCACCACATTCTACAGTAATATCTGAAGGCGGCCTTACTGTAGGAGAGGCCGTATCTTCAAAAATATACTGTGCTGTAGCTGAAGCTGAATTACCACAGTCATCTGTAACAATAAATACATAATCAATAATCCTTGAGTCCCCGCACCCAGAGCTAACCCCATCTTCTTTGACATCCCAAGTTAGGTTATCATCACACTGATCCGAAGCCTCTGCACCTCCATTATTCCTTATCCACTCTTCTGGGCTAATGGCCTCTGGCCCACATTCTACAACTAGATCTTGTGGTTGTAAAATAAATACTGGTGGGGTCGTATCTTCTATCGAAATAGTAGCATTACAGTCTGAGTCATTGCCACATTCATCTCTTGTCTGAAAGGCAACTGTATATACTCCTGCTGATCCGCAATCGGTAAGATAGTTTCTAGGGTAGTCATTCCTAAACTCTGGAGTAGTACAATTATCTACAGCTGTCACTGATTCCAACCATAGTTCTATAACAGCATCATTTAGTACATCACCACATTCCAGCGTAATATCAAACGGACAAGAAATAACCGGTGGTTCAGTATCATCTACATTAAAATTGGCTTGCGTTGTTGCAGTATTACCGCACTCATCAGTTGCTGTAAAAGTAACCATCAAAGAAGTCACTCCTGAGCATCCCGTCATCGCACCACCATTAAAGTCATGAGACCAATTAACTGCTCCACAGTCATCAGTTGCTTCAGCATACCCAAAGTTATTCAACCAATCGAGGAGATCTGCATTTGCATTTTCACAATCAGAATCTCCCGGTGATGCTGGAGTAGTAATTACTGGATCAGTCATATCTTCTATAGTAAAAGAAGCTAGACATTGCGCTTCATTACCAGCAAGATCCGTTACGGTAAACTGATAAACCGTCGTATTTGTATTACCACAACTGGAAATAGTATTAAACGCCTGATTAATGAGGACTAGGCTCGAACTACAGTTATCTGTTGCAGTAGCACTAGCTAACCATGCAGCAAGGCTTGCTGAATTGCCAATACCATCACAAGCCACAGTTAAATCTTCTGGGCAAGAAGTAGTCGGTGCTTCACAATCTGTAACTACGACTTCAAAACAACAAGAAGAAGTATTAGCAGAAGCATCAGTAACCGTATAACATACTGTACTAGTTCCGAATTGATAAGTCAATCCTACTGCTGTATTATTTCCAGAGCTCATAGTGGCCCCCGTGACAGTATAGGTAATATTAGCAGTTGCACAATTTTCCATAGCCACAGGGCTTAGGCTATCATCACCTATCCATGTACAAGTGCCTTCATCAGCACATACTACCACATCATTAGATGGACAAGCTAGAGAGGGCACATCTGAATCTATAACTGTAATATTAAAATCACAGTCAGGATTAGAACGTCGGCCACAATCATCTACTGCTTCAAAAATAATTCTTGTAGTACCTACAGGAAATGCAGAACCAGAAGCAGGGCCTAAGTTTTGATTTATAGTAACAACATCCGTACATTGATCATATCCTATTGGTGTAGAAAAAATGACATTACTAGAACAGTTCGCTACATCCACATTAACCGTGAAGTCCTCAGGACAATTTATAATTTCAGGATTTATTCTATCCCTAACAGCTATCGTTCTATTCAGTTCTCTTGAGTTACCACATTCATCTGTAACGGTCCATGTGACAACTGTATTCCGATTACATAGCTCTGTAAGGTCACCCGTAAAATTATTACTTATGGATAATTCACCACCACAGGCATCGAACATCGATTCCTGGACATCTTGCATCCACTGTGTTATGATCAAGGGATTATCTTCATCGCCACATTCTACTACCAAAGTTCCTGGAACATTAGCCCAGGTAGGGACTACAGCATCGGTTGTCATGTAATGGAAATAGTCAGTAGATGTATTGCCACAGGCATCTGTAGCTGTGTACAAATAAGTTCTATCTATAGTCCCACCACAGCTGGAAACATCATTAAATAATACCCATTCTATCGTCACATCCTCTGCAGCCGAACATACATCTGTTGCTCTTCTATTTTGCTCCAGATAACTGGCGAGATTGGTTTCGTTATTTGCGGTACACGTCTGTATGAGTTCGTCCCATACTAAATTTATTACTGGCGGAGTAGTATCTTCTACAAGAGCCGTAGCTACGGATGTAGAAGAATTCCCACAGTCATCTTGAACTGTAAAAGTATACGTTCTAAGGTAAGTATATCCGCAAAGTTCTTCTTGAGAATCCAAGGTAAATGACCATCTTAGTGTAGGGTCACAATCATCCCTTGCCATACCGTTTCCATTAGCTGCAGTCCAAGCATTTATTGCAGGTTGGCCGCCATTAGAGTTGATACATTCTACGGTTATGTCTTGAGGCTTCATCAGAAACTCAGGTGGTGTAGAATCTTCATGCGTTAGTGTAGAACGGCAAGTTGCTGCATTCCCTTCAGTATCTCTGGCTGTAAAAGTTACAGTAGTCACACCTCCACATTCCTGAGCAGATAACGCTGTGAAATTATTTGTGATTGTCAGATTATCATCGCATACATCCGTTGCTGTGGCATTGTCCATCCAGTTGGTCAGGATTGCATCATTATTAGGGTCTCCACATTCTATAGTAATATCGGAGGGACAAGTAATAACAGGATCAGTATTGTCTACGATAATTATAGAAGCAGTACAGGTGGAAGTATTGCCGCAATCGTCAGTCGCTGTAAAGGTTACAACTTGGCTGCCGCTAGAAGGTGGCGGTGAAGTAAACCTTAGCGTCTCAAATAAGTTGAGATATTGTCCTTGAGGACCTCCACTGAAAGACTGTTTCCCTGACACCTTCTGAGGTGTATCCTCTTGAGATCGGAAAGCAAAATTTGCTTCATCGTAGTTATCATTTATACTTGAGGCCCCTCGTTCAGGGTCAACACTTACAACTGTAGTTAACCAAGTTTCGATAACACTATCGCCATTAGGATCTACACATCCGACTGTCAAGTCCTCAGGACAAGTGAGCTCAGGAGCCAGATTTTGAATTGTAACATTTATAGTACATTCATCAGTATTGCTGAGTTCATCACTTACAGTAAGCGTAACTACCTTAACAGTATTCTGGTCAGAGCAATTAAAGGTTCCACAACCAGCGCAATTAATTTTGTGATCATCAGGGCAATCATAATCTAGGGAGTACATTACATTAATGCCTTCTTCCAAGGTTATAGACGTTCCACTCATGAGCACAGTCTGATCTGCTGCACAAGTCAATTGTGGTTTTGTTTCTACCTCTACAGTAAAAGTGCTTATCTGCTCACAATCATTATCATCAACAATCGTCACAGTATAATCTCCAGGCTCTAAACCAGAAATATCTTCAGTAGTATCTCCGGTACTCCATACAAAATCGTAAGGACCCCCCGTTACATCAGGTGTAATATCAATAGATCCATCACTATCAGAAGGGCAAGTTGCGTTGGTAATATCAACCTGATTAGTATTAGGACAACAAGAGGGATTGGAATCGCCACAACTGATTCTTATAGGATCAGTTATATTATTGAAAGTATTATAGATGGGTGAGGTAGGTGTACCGCTAACCCACTTTATAGAATTAATGCCACTTATAAAATCCGGATAAATATCAAAAGTCTGATCACAACCTACATTTCCTATCACAGCACCATCCGTACAACAATTAGCCCATCGCCAAAAAGCAGTAACTGTCGGAAATATACCTGTGATCTCACCTCTATCATCAGAATAATCCAAAGTCGCCGTCGCAGGTAAGCAGTAAAAATCTAGAGACCCACTACCTCCATTTCCACCACCAGCTGCATCTAGGATTATAAATAAACTAATCTCTCCAGTCAGAGTATTTTCATAAAGAAAGATGACAGCTTGGTCATTACATTCGAATGTGGTATTTGAGGATGCATTCTGTGACGTCCCACTATTTCCAAATATGTAAAACTCTACATCATCTCTTGGGTTCTGAATAGCATTAATAGGAAAGCTCTGAGCTCCTTGACTGGCTGTGCAGTTACATCCCATGACTTCTGACGCTGGGGATGTGGACTCAGTTGCTTTTTTAGTTCTATCTATTGAATTACTCAAGAAATCTGAGATAATTAAAAATCCAGAATTTTCAATTGTCTCACGGTTACTATCAAAACTAAGATCATAAAGGTGACTGGTACCGTACAGTAATTGGAACCTGTTATTCTGTCCTGCCTTCAATTCAGGAATCCTAAATTGTAGCTGAGCAGATACTCCTGGAACTAAGTCTTCAATCTCCATAGGCAAAAGCCTTTCGTCTGAATCAACAATTAAAACATCTGAAAAATCCTCTGACATACCTGGTAGATATCTCAGTCTAGTCTTTATTACCTTATCGTATTGATTATTATTTGTTGTTTCTTTTATAAAAAAGGTAGATGACTTTAATTCTTTGAAAAAGGATTTATTGATTGCTTGATTGACCATTGGCCAACTAGACATTCCTAAATTAAATGTACTCTGCACTCCTACTTCATTGTCTAGAGGTACATATGAAAATCCTGATTCAGTGTAAGAATTGACAACTGTGACATCTGCTGAACAATTATCTCTGACACTATAACTGGCTAGCCATGCATTTATCAAGTTTTGAGCTGAAGGGTCATCACAACCGATAGTAAGGTCGGATGGGCACCGAACCATTGGCTCCTCATCATCTGGAACATAAGAGATAAACTGAAGACAATCTGTCTCTCTATCAAAGTCATCTGTAAATGTGTAGGTCCTAGTAATCATAGGGCCAGTACAGCTAGTACTAGTTATCACATCATCAACCGTAAGGACGAGGTCTGACTGATCTGTACAATCATCGGTTACTTGTATAGTTGTAATATCTTGTGGTGGTGGAATGAGATCCCCACAGTTAAGAATAATGTTTGGCAACTCAGTTACACATTCTATATAAGGTGGAAATTCATCCTCTCTATTGAGAACCGGTGTCTGCGCTGGATAGATAGGGCCTCCGTTTCCAGCACCACATTCTAACAATACAAAAGTAGGATCCGTAACGCTGTTTATTCTAATAACTAAGGAATTATAACATTCAGGTGCAGGAAAATCGAAATAAGCCCAGTCATTGTATATATCGGACCTGTTAGTACATTCACTTATCTGAACTGTAGGCGCACTACAATCTGGCAGATCAGCCTGTGCCGTATCATGCACGAAACCAGAAGCTGGGACATTCATTGTCGTTGCTACACCATTCACGGTGATCGTCATATTGACAATAGACTGAGAAAAATTGGTGACGTTCCCATGCCAGTGCTCAATATAGATTCTCACCATACCATTATTGGTAAAGCAATACTCTACTTGTGTACCATGTGCAGTCACTTTTTGTATAGATAAAAAAGTAAGCACCCAAAAAACCATCGCAAACTTGAGCAGCTTAATCGATGATACATCGCTATTCGACGATAATCTCATATGTAATTGACTCTAGATTAAATATTCACCTAGGTCATATCATCATACATATTAGAAATATTACATATATGTAATAGCCTAACTAACAAGGCAAAACTAGTTGCCTGTCTCCTTCAGGTTGGTGGTTGAAGTTATCAGTTTAAGGGATTGATTTATATGGGGCTTATATATTAAAGATAAATATATGTATACTTTACAACTTCATAAGAACGATTTTACTAAAAAACATAAAAGGTTGCAATTAAGGAGCTCTCTTCTCTGAGAATAAACAACAAAAAAAGCCACCACCGAAATAAATCGATGATGGCTTAGTTAGTCACTTTTTATCTTATTTATAAAATTACTCGTTTGAAGTTTTGATCAATTTCTTCATCAATACTTCGTCTCCTATTTGAATCCTACAGATATAATTTCCAGGAATCAAGTCTTTAATATCAACCACAAGTCTTGAATTATCATAAAGATTCTCTTCGATGGTTATTAATCTCTCTCCAAGCACATCATAAATACCACCTGTGTAGGTCAGAGATTTATTCGATTTTTCTACATCAATAAATACTCTATCCATTGCTGGGTTAGGATATAAGGAGAAGTTACTTTTGATGATAATTTCGCTCACTTTTACTGACTTAATTTCAGTGTAAGTGTAACTACCATCAAGGTCTATCGCTTTCAGTCTATAATAATGTATACCTGTCTCTAGATTAACATCAGTCAATGCATAATCGATCTGTTCTCTAGAATTGACTGCTGCATCATGCTCTCCTATTTCTTCAAAGTCTTCAGTATTTCCTATACTTCTTTCAAGACTAAAGTAGTCAGTATTTACTTCTGACATTGTAGACCAGAAGATCAATGCCGCATGATCATTTTCGATGTAAGACACATCAAAGTCTAGCAGCTCTATACCTAGAGTAGAAGACAACTTAAGTCCCGCATCTATGGTCATATCTATCTCACCAATTCCGACTGTGACTACATGAGATCTACCAACGTTTCTCATAAATGGATCTACGATAGCATCGCTGTCTTCAGCATCTGCATTGTCCAGTGCATTTTCCACCACGAAAGTATATTCAGATGTAGCAATAAATTCTACAAAGTAACTTCCTGCTGGAATGTGAGTGAATTCATAGACACCATTCTGATCTGACATTGTAGTCTTGACTATAGTATCTGCAATTGCATCATATAAATGAATCACTATAGAATCCATCAAGATATCTCCACTGTCATATCCGTTTAGTATTCCCATTTCAGGATTATCTAACCATACTTGATTACCAATAATATTTCCGTTGTAGAATCCTGCATCCAAGATCGATACATGTGTATCATCAGGTACCGTAATATTTTCTGACCTCCATTTATTAGTATTACTCATGAGTAGGTCACTATCCATATGATCATCAGTCATAGATATCAAAGTAGGAACATACATCTGATAATTCGCTCCTGGCAGCTGCACTTCTACATAGTAATCACCTGGCACTAACTTATCGAAGAAATAATTTCCTTGAGCATCAGTTATCGTCGAAGCCAAGAAAGACCCATCTGCAAAATACAGATCTACTATTGCATCAGCTATTCCTGGTTCGTTACTGTCTTGGTATCCATTGCCATTCATATCTTCCCAAACAAAATCACCTAAGCTAGACTTAAGACAACTTTCTGCAACTAGGTGAAGAGTAATCTCAAACATACATCCATTATCATCTGGGAAGGTCTGTACATACGTTCCAGACTCTGTATAGAAGTCAGAACCTAGTGTATACAAGCCGCCTTCACAGATTGTATCATTAAGCACCATATCTTCTACCTCTTCAAAGAAAGACAAGTTCAAGATGCTTTCTGCCGCACAAGGCGAATCTCCTGGTTGTACGAATTGTCCTGAAGTACTATAAGTCTGTCCGTTCACCACCCACTCATAACTCTCTCCGAAACAAACTGTTTCATTGAATACTATCGGTGCTTCCTGCGGTATCACCTTCAGATCTAATATCAATCTAGAATTACAACCATTATCATCTGGTCTAGTAAGTACATAGATTCCGGTCTCAGTATACTCTTCACCAGCGTAGACATATGATTCACCTTCACAAATTTGTTCTTCATTTACGACCTCCATACCAGATGGATAGAAACTTAGGTTCAAGATATGTCCAGAAGTACAAGGTTCTAGAGCTGCGACTTCATACTCGCCTGCCTCTGTATAAGTCAAGCCAGTCAATGCCCATAGAAATTCTTCTCCCTCGCAAATAAACTCATCATAGGTGGTTCCTTCTTCTAGCAACACAACCCTTAGGTTAAGAATCGCTTCATAAGTACAACCATTAGCATCTTGCATTGCTACAGAGTAAGATCCTTCTTTATCATAGTTCTGCCCCTGCCATACGTAAGGTAAGTCACCTTCACATACTTCTACATTATCTATCTCATCTGACGTCATTGTACTGACCACTAGGTTTAGAACTTCTCTGTATTCGCAACCATTAGCTCCGATTAAGACATTCACTAAAGTTCCAGACTCATTAAGGGCTTGTCCCTTCCATTCGTATGGTAACTGCTCACTACATATAACCATATCAGTTACTACATCTTCTTGAACAGCGTCGATTTCTAAGTTTAGGATCTCCTGATACTCACAACCATTAATGTCTGCTGTCATATATGTGAATCTACCTGCACCAGTAATTACTTGACCATTCCACGTGTATGGTAGCTCCTCAGCACATATAGAGACATCAGTGATATCATCTGGCAGAGTTTCATTTACTGTTAGCGTCAGAACTTCATCATAGGTACAACCATTAGTATCTAACAATGACCTTCTCAGTACTCCTGACTCATTAAGCGTCTGACCATTCCAAGCATACGGTAGTTCTTCTGCGCAGATAGTAACATATGAAATATCATCTGATTGCGTATCACTAATACTCAGTCTCAAGACTACTTCATAGTCACAGCCAGTACCATCTGCTACTACGTGAGTATAAGTACCCGCTTCAGTGATATTCTGACCATTCCATTCTATAGGCAATTCTTCAGAGCATAGTGTCATTACTTCCACTTCATCATCTCTTCCAGGAAGGACTGTTAAATTTAAGAGTTCTGCATAAGTACAACCATTTGCATCAGTCAAGGAATTACTCAAAGTACCAGAATCATTAAGCACTTGGCCATTCCAATTATATGGCAATTCTTCTGAACAAACTGCTACCTCAGTTATAACATCTGGCAACTGTTCATGAACTGTCAGATTTAAAATTTCTTTGTACTCACAACCTTTAGCATCTACTATTATCGTTTCATGAGCTCCTCCTTCTTCTATTACTTGCCCTTTAAATGTATAAGGAAGCTCTTCAGAGCAAATCGTTAAGTCAGTAATTACATCTGGTATCACAGAAGGATCCTCTATAAAGAATGCATCTGACTGTGTACATCCACTATCATCAGTCACAACCAAGGTATAGGTTCCACTAGCTAAGCCAGTCTGACTTGCTATTCCATTTACTAACCCACTACCATCTGAGGTAGACCAGTCATACTGATAGTCATTAACTACCGATCCACCAGTTACTGTGACAGTTATTTGACCACCTGTACCGTTAGCACACTGAGGATCTACAGCTGAGGCTAGTATAGAAATAATCCTAGGATGTGTTAGAGTGAACGAAGCTACTTCTGTACAGCCATTAGAATTTGTAACTGTTACACTGTAAGATCCAGAAGTCAAGCCTGTCTGATCTTCTATCCCAGGTGACAAACCTGCCCCATCTGCTGTACTCCATACAAAAGTGTGATCAGTACCCGTGGAAGCCGAACTTACTGTCAAATCGATCGCTCCGTCTCCTGCTCCATTAGATGGATTACATGATGGCGCTGTCTGCGTTCCTGATAAAGTGACACTACTTACTTCTAAGTTTAATATCTCATCATATTCAGCTCCGAATACATCGACTACTGTATGAGAATATGTTCCCGCTTCAGTGATTGACTGTCCGTTCCATAGATAAGGCAACTCTGAGTTACAAAGTAACGTATTAGTGACTTCATCAGGTTTAGCTGGACGTACTTCCAAAATTAGTACTTCATTGTAAGCACAACCATTTGCATCACTTACCTCATTATTATATTGTCCTGCTGCAGAAATCTGTTGCCCATTCCATAAATAAGGTAACTCTTGCTCATTTATGGTCAATTCAGTAACATCATCAGGAAGTGCGGCACTCACGGAAAGTTCTAAAATCTCATTATAGAAACATCCTTTAGCATCTTGTACAGGATTTGTTAACTGTCCTGCTGCAATCAACTGCTGTCCGTTCCATGTGTATGGCAACTCCTCTTCACATACTGTGATAACAGTTAATTCGTCTTGGGTAGTAGCACTTACTGCTAGAATAAGTACTTCGTTGTACTCACAGCCATTGGCGTCTACTAAAGGATTAGTTAATTCTCCTGCGCTAGTCAACTGCTGACCATTCCATTCATACGGTAAGGCCTCTTGACAAATCTCTACACTAGTGATTACATCAGGTGTAACATCATTTACAGATAGATTAAGTATCTGATCATAACTACAGCCTGCCGCATCTGTCAAAGTGTGAGTATAAGTACCCGCTGCCGTCAGTTCCTGACCATTCCAAGTATAAGGTAACTCATGTGTACATATTGTCAATGCAGAAACCTCATCTGGAATTGCAGAAGGATCTTCTATAAAGAACACATCTGACTGTGTACATCCACTATCATCTGTCACAACTAAGGTATAAGTACCTCCTGACAGTCCTGTCTGACTTGCTACCCCACTAACTAAGCCACTACCATCTGTAGTAGACCAGACATACTGATAGCCATTAGCTGCTGTACCACCCGTCACAGTAACATTTATACTACCGCCGGCACCACTCGCACATTGAGGATCTACAGCCGATGCTAGTATAGAAATAATCGTAGGATGTGCTAAAGTGAACGAAGCCACCTCTGTACAACCATTAGAATTTGTAACTGTCACACTGTAAGATCCAGAAGTCAAGCCTGTCTGATCTTCTATGCCAGGTGACAAGCCTGCACCATCTGCTGTACTCCATACAAAAGTATGACTTGCACTTGCTGAGACCGAACTTACTGTCAGATCAATGGTTCCATTACCTGCTCCATTAGATGGATTACATGATGGCGCCGTCTGTGTTCCTGATACGGCAATACTACTCACCTGCAGGTTCAACACTTCTTCATATTCACAGCCAGAAGCATCCGAAATTGTATTTATATACTCTCCAGCTTGCGTAATATTCTGACCATTCCATGCATATGGCAATTCAGAATTACAGATTACTAAATCAGTTACTGCGTCAGGTACACTAGCTCTGACTTCAAGGTTCAGCACTTCGTTATAAGCGCAGCCATTTGCATCAACTACTTCTCTTGTCAACGTGCCTGCAGCATCTAGCTGCTGACCATTCCATGTATATGGTAGCTCTTCCTCACAGATAGTTACTGCCGTGATATCATCCGCTAGAGCATCATTGATACTTAGGTTCAGTACTTCATTGTAAGCGCAGCCATTTGCATCAACTACCTCTCTTGTCAACGTGCCTGCAGCATCTAGCTGCTGACCATTCCACGTGTATGGTAATTCTTCCTCACAGATAGTTACTGCCGTGATATCATCCGCTAGAGCATCATTGATACTTAGGTTCAGTACTTCATTATAAGCACAGCCATTTGCATCAACTACCTCACGGGTCAACGTGCCTGCAGCATCTAGCTGCTGACCATTCCATGTATATGGTAGCTCTTCTTCACAGATAGTTACTGCCGTGATATCATCTAGTAAGCCTTCATTGACACTTAGGTTCAGTACTTCATTATAAGCACAGCCATTTGCATCAACTACCTCTCTTGTCAACGTGCCTGCAGCATCTAGCTGTTGTCCATTCCATGTGTATGGTAGCTCTTCTTCGCAGATTGTTACTGCCATGATATCATCTGGTAAGCCTTCATTGACACTTAGGTTCAGTACTTCATTGTAAGTACAGCCATTTGCATCAACTACCTCTCGTGTCAATGTGCCTGCAGCATCTAGCTGCTGACCATTCCATGTGTATGGTAATTCTTCTTCACAGATAATTACTGCCGTGATATCATCTGGTAAGCCTTCATTGACACTTAGGTTCAGTACTTCGTTATAAGCGCAGCCATTTGCATCAACCACTTCTCTTGTCAACGTGCCCGTAGCATCTAGCTGCTGACCATTCCACGTGTATGGTAGCTCTTCTTCACAAATAGTTACTGCCGTGATATCATCAGGTAAACCTTCATTGACACTTAGGTTCAGCACTTCATTATAAGCGCAGCCATTTGCATCAACTACTTCTCTTGTCAACGTGCCCGTAGCATCTAGCTGCTGACCATTCCATGTGTATGGTAACTCTTCTTCGCAGATAGTTACTGCTGTGATATCATCTGGTAAGCCTTCATTGATACTTAGGTTCAGTACTTCGTTATAAGCACATCCGTTTGCATCGACTACCTCTCGTGTCAGGGTTCCTGCAGCATCTAGCTGCTGACCATTCCATGTGTATGGTAACTCTTCTTCGCAGATTGTCACTGCTGTGATATCATCTGGTAAGCCTTCATTGATACTTAGGTTCAGTACTTCGTTATAAGCACAGCCATTTGCATCAACAACTTCTCGTGTCAGGGTTCCTGCAGCATCTAGCTGCTGTCCATTCCATGTGTATGGTAACTCTTCTTCGCAGATTGCTAACTCAGTAACATCATCAGGTGTTACGTCATTTACATTAAGATTCAAGATTTCATCATAGACACAACCGTTTGCATCTATCACTGGATTAGAATATTGTCCAGCAGCATCTAGTTGCTGTCCGTTCCATATATATGGCAACTCTTCTTGACAGATTGTAATATCACTTATGTCATCCGGCGTTGCTTCATTTACGGTTAGGTTCAAAATTTCATCATATGGGCAACCATTTGCATCTAGAACAGGATTGGTATATGTTCCATCTCCAGTCAATGACTGTCCATTCCATTCGTACGGTAACTCTTCTGGGCAAATGACAAGATCACTGATTTCATCTGGAGTTTGTGCTGGATTAAATAAGGTAAACATATCTGTTTGCATACATCCATTATCATCTTCCACAACTAAAGTATAAGTACCATTGGTCAATCCAGATTGGTCTTCTGCACTAGGATTTATACCAGAGCCATCTGCTGTACTCCAAGTATAACTATAGTCTCCACTTACAGTACCTCCTGTAACCGTTATTAGGATTTCGCCTGTAGCGTCACCTGAACATTGCGGATCAGTTGCTGAAGCTAAAATCGAAATAATAGGAGGATGGGCAAGTGTAAACGCCGCTTCTGAAGTACAGCCATTAGAATCTGTTATAGTCACGGAATAAGTTCCGCTCCCTAAACCAGTCTGATCTTCTGAAGATACACTGAATCCTACTCCATCAGAAGTATTCCAAATGTAAGTGTATGGTGCTATTCCACCTAATACTGTTATATCAATTGTGCCATCTCCTGCGCCATTAGAAGGATTGCAAGATAATTCTGTCTGGCTTCCGGTTATTGATATTTGATTTACTGTAACATTTACAATTTCATCATACTCACAACCATTAGCATCAGTTACAGTACGAGAAAGCGTACCTGTAGTCGTTAATTCCTGACCATTCCATAAGAATGGTAGATTTTCTTCGCAGACAAGAAGGTCTGTTACATCATCTGGCGTAACTGCATTTACAGTTAAATTTAAAATCTCATCATAAGCACAACCATTTGCATCTGTAACAGTATTTGTAAACTGTCCTTCTACATCAATTTCCTGTCCTTTCCATAAGTATGGTAATTCCTCCTGGCAGATAGTTTCATTAGTGATGTCATCTGGTGTCTCATCATAAACCGTAAAGTTTAAAATTTCATTGTATGGACAGCCGTTAGCATCAGTCACAGGATTTATAAATTGTCCAGCTACATCTAATTGTTGTCCGTTCCATTCATATGGTAATTCCTCAATACAAACCGTAAGTTCTGAAACTTCATCTTCTGGTGGATCACAAGCAAAAGTTATAGTCTGACTCATCTGTGATTCAATTCCACATTCATCTTCTAGAGTCCATGTTCTAGTAATAGCATAGCCATTACAAACATCACCTATTTCTGCATCTTCAAAAGTTAAGACTGCGGTTCCACAAGCATCAGAAACTGTAGGTTCGCTGAAAGTAGGCGTCGCCTGACAATCTAGTTCGAGGTCAGGTCCTACTCCTAGAATTTCTGGAGCTGATGTATCGCTTACGGTGATACTCGCGGTAGTAGATACAGAAAGGCCACAGTCGTCAGTTGCAGTAAAAGTAACGACTACTGTTCCTGAAGCTCCACAACCTGATTGCTCCGCGCCTATAGAGTAATCATTAGACCATAATACATTTGTGCTTCCACATACATCAGCTATAGTAGCTCCACCATTGTTTAATAGCCATGCATCTATCTGAGCTTGTTGGCCGTCTACATCGCATTCTATCTCTAGAGCTAGTGCCGGATCTATTATCGTAGGTTCTGTACTATCAACTATTGTAAATACAGCTTCCGTAGTACTTGTATTACCACAAGCATCAGTAGCAGTAAATACGACTATAGTCATTCCTGTGCTTCCACAATCATCTGTCAAAGTCGTATGATCATGTGACCAACTTAATGCTCCACAAGCATCCTCTGCCGTAGCTCCACCATTACTGGCTAGCCATGCTTCTAGTTCTGCAGTATTACCTGCGCCATCACATTCTACTTCTTGATCAATTGCCTCTAAAGTGACTACTGGAGGAGTATCATCCTTTATAGTGATCGTCGCTGAAGTGGTAGACTCTAGACCACATTCATCAGTTGCAGTAAATGTCACTAAGACAGTTCCGCTAGCTCCACAATCAGTATTCTGAGAATCTTCTGTATAATCATTTGACCATGAAACTTCTCCACATCCATCAGATGCAGTTGCGCCTCCATTGTTTGCTAACCATGCATCCAATAATGCTTGTTGAGCATTTGCATCACATTCAATTTCTACATCTTGTGCTTCGTTCACAATCGTTGGTACTACTGTATCAACTATTCTGAATATTGCTCTTGTCGTTGCTGTATTTCCACATTCGTCAGTTACGGTAAAGGTTACTGTAGTTTCGCCTGTTGCTCCGCAATCATCAGAAAGCCCAGCATGATCATGAGACCAAGATACTTCTCCACATTCGTCTTCTGCTGTTGCACCTCCGTTATTTGCTAACCATGCGTCTAAGGCAGCTATATTTCCTTCGCCATCACATTCTACCTCCTCGTCGATGGCTTCCGTTGTGACTACTGGCGTAGTTCCATCAGTAATAGAAAGTACTGCAGTAGTTGTAGCAAAAAATCCGCAAGCATCAGTAGCAGTAAAGGTTACAGTGACATTTCCACTTGCTCCACAATCGGTTGCCTCTGCTCCTACGCTGTAATCATTTGACCATACGATCTCCGTTGGACTACAGGCATCCATAGCTGTCGCACCACCATTATTCAATAACCAAGCATCGATAGCTGTTTGCTGTGCTGAACTGTTACATTCTAGTTCCAAGGCTACAGCAGGTTCTAAAATTATTGGCTCTGAATCGTCTAAGATTGTAAAGGTCGCCTCTGTTGTAGTTGCATTACCACAATCATCTGTTGCAGTAAAGATTACTGTTGTTATTCCAGAAGCTCCACAATCATCACTTACAGAAGTGTGATTATTAGTCCAGGAAACTTCACCACAGTCATCTGTGGCAGAAGCGCCTCCATTACTTACTAGCCATGCTTCTAATTCATCTACATTTCCTTCTCCATCACATTCCACTACTTCATCTGCTGCCTCTACATCTATCGTCGGTGCTGTGTTATCTGTTATTGTGATTGACGATGTTGTCGTTACGAATAATCCGCAGTTATCTGTTGCTGTGAACGTTACTAGAACAGTTCCTGTAGCTCCACATTCTGTGTTCTCCGCGCCTACTGTATAATCATTACTCCATACTATCTCTGTAGGGCTACAATCATCGGTCGCTGTCGCTCCACCATTATTCGCTAACCATGCATCTATCAAGGCTTGCTGATCTGCTGCATCACATTCTAGTTCTAAAGCTACCGCAGGATCTACGATCTCTGGATCACTTGTATCTTGAATTGTAAATGTCGCTTCTGTCGTACTCGCATTACCACAATCATCTGTCGCTGTGAAGATTACGGTCGTTGTACCAGTCGCACCACAGTCATCACTTACAGTGTTGTGATCATTTGTCCACGTCACCTCACTACATTCATCAGTAGCGGTTGCACCACCATTGCTATCTAGCCATGCTTGTAATTCAGCAGTGTTACCCAGTCCATCACATTCTACCACTTCATCAGCAGCTTGCAAAGTGATGGTAGGATTGGTATCATCAATGATTGTTATTGAGGCAGTAGTTGTGCTGCTCAGTCCGCAATTATCAGTTGCTGTAAAGGTTACTAGTACTGTTCCCGTTGCTCCACAATCTGTGTTCTCATCGCCAACAGTATAGTTATGTGTCCAGACTATAGGATCAGTATCACAAATGTCACTACTAGTTGCTCCTCCGTTATTTAATAACCATGCATCTATAAGAGCTTGCTGATCTGCAGTGCTACACTGAAGATTAAGGGCTACTGCTGGGTCATCTATTGTAGGAACTGTTGTATCTTCTATTGTGAAAGTCGCCTGCGTCGTGCTTGCATTGCCACAATCATCTGTCGCTGTGAAAATAACCGTCGTACTGCCTGTCGCACCACAATCATCACTTAAACTGTTATGATCATTTGTCCATACTACGCCGCTACATTCGTCCGTCGCTGCCGCACCTCCATAACTGTCTAGCCATGCTTGTAGCTGGGCCACATTACCTGCTCCATCACATTCTAATACCTCATCAGCAGCCTGTACCGTTATCGTTGGATTTGTTGTATCTATTATCGTTATTGTCGCAGATGTCGTGGACTGTAAACCACAATTATCTGTCGCCGTGAAAGTCACGAGTACAGAACC
>CAKZVK010000025.1 GCA_937921825.1 uncultured Saprospiraceae bacterium | reverse complement strand
GATGAAGAAAAACGTATCTCTTAATGATATGTCTGTTATTCTCTCGCCTGATGTATGGGAGGCTTTGACTATATTGAAGGCTACAGATGACCAGCCACTAATGAAGCCTCTAGACCTTGGTAAAATGGCTGCTGACGAAAGACTATATGTGACAACAGCCGTAAAGGACAATTACGGCACAGACGGCGATCAGTCAAGAATATACATGGGTGATTTTAGTCAATTAGCATTTGGTCTAGGTGGCCCGTTCTCGTTGACTTTATCTGAGCGATACAGTACTCATTTGCAAACCGGATTCTTAGTGCATATGAGAGTAGATATTCAGTCATACATGGCAGATAACTTTGTCATTATCAAAGACATAACAGTCTAGTAAAATAAATTCTTTTTTCATTTGAAATTATTCTTGTATCCGTCTGCCTTTGGGCAGGCGGTTTTATTCCAACTTAGCTGATCTTGCATAATGATGTATTGTAATGGCAGAGCTTACTTCACCCGAGACGAAATAATGACTCTAAGGCCTATTATTCTGCGTTTATTTCCGGGTGAAGAGCACCATGTTGAAACATCTATACGTAAAGCCTTGAGAACTGGCGGTAATTGGGGTAAATATTTATGGGAGGGCTACAAATAACCGTACAAAACCAAGTAAAGACTAATTTTTTTTCAGCCTTAAATTATTGGACCGTCTGCCGTTGTGGTGGACGGTTTTTCAAACAAACAATCTCTAAAATGAAATCCAGTAAAAAAACAACTGTAAAGATCAGGCTAAACCAAAGTGAGGCTGCTGATTTAAAGACAGCACTAAGTAAGGTCACGGAATCGAGAATAGGGTTTCAAAAAGAATTTGGAATGAATGATAGTGAAATCAAGGTGCTTAAAAGTTTGGCTGAAACTTTAGGGGAAGACTAGACATAAAAGATACTTTGTATCGTACGATACAAAAATGAAGGGAAAAATGTTAAACTAAGATTAGATTATTAGAGATTGGAGTCGCCTACACCACTTGACATGTGAGTAGGTGACTTTTTTTATTGGTCTAGAGTTTCCGCTACCAAAATGGCGTTTTGCTCTTGACTGATCCGCAAGTACTTTAGAAATTGAGTTTCTGAAACATGGCCAGTCATTAACATTATTGATCTAACTGGAACACCAGCTAAATACATATTTGTGGCGAATGATCTCCGGGCCGTATGTACGGTGATTAGTTTGTACTTAGGTAGCTTTTCTTTCTTCAGTACTCCTTTCGGATAGCTTATTTTTTCTACCGGGTTATCTAGGCCAGCGATCTCAGCAGCTTCTTTGATGTACAGGTTTAGTTTAACGTTAGATATCTTTCTTGGCGGCCCATCCTCTAGGAGTTGATCTATTAGAGGATTGTACGGTATTACCACGTCTGTCTTTGTCTTACTAGTGGTTATTTTATACACTTTCCTACCCTGCACCTCGCTTGTCCTTAAAAAGTCCACCTCAGCCAAATCTGAGTACCTTACACCTATACAACAGTCTAGTGCGAAAAGTTTTACGGCGTTCTTATGCCGGACAAACTCATATTTAGTTTCGACTAGTTAACGTATTTCATCCATATTCAAATAAGGCTTTGGACTGAATATTTCCGCTACACGAAACTTCTTCTTTTTATAGGCTAGGTTCTCATTGATTCCGTCCTCAGTAGCTGCATTCAGAAATGAACTCAACTTAGCGATTATTACAGATGCGTAATTGATATCGCAGCCCTTAACGTTGTATAGGTAGGAAACAAATTTGTCTCGCCATCTAATTGATATTTCTTCAAACTCAATTGGGTCTTGGTACTCATTGATAATTCTAGATACAGTCCTGTAGGTTTTTATGGTAGAATCTGAAAACTCCGGGCTGGACTTCCTTTCCTTTATCAATTGTTCAATGAATGAATTTACATTTGGCTTTCCGGCATTGTCATTCCGTGGGTTGCCTAGTCGTCTACCTAGTGTATTTTTCAGATCCGAAACAGAAAGGATTTTTCCAGCAATCTTTGCATTAAGTACTTCTTCCTTTATGATTAAAGTAATCTTGTCTAGTAATATATTTAGCTGCCTATACTGAGCTCCTTTGGTTGGACGATGTGCATTTTTATTCCAATGCCGGGGTAGTATCTTCTGACCTATGTAAAATTTTAACTGAGCCTTTGGCCTTATTTCGTAAACCATAAAAATAGACGATGGTTCAATGCTTTTACTATCCTTTAAATAAAATCTAACTGACGCCATACTTATAATTTATGAGGGTATAATATAGGGTATAGATTATTATCTAATGTATCACTTTATAAGGAGAAATAACTATTCACATATTGCTACACGTCCAATAAATCCTACAATTATTCAGTATACCAAGCACAGGTCTTGTTCCTTTCTGGGGCACTTGCTTTTGGAGTCAGCTACAATCTATTTCTCACCTTCATCGCTTCATTCAGCAGCTTAAAATCTATCTTGCCCTTATTAGCTTTTAAATGATCTAGGATAGTTAGTGCTTTACTTATTCGGATATCAGTACTCTTCACCATAGCGACAAGGTGTATCAGGTTTCTCTTCTTACCATCAGTAAGTTGTTCAAAGAGATGCTGGCCTTCTTCATCAGTAAGGATTACTTCTTCAAACTCTTCAGGCATTTTCATCCCATACTTACTCGTATCCTCTTCTAACTGGACTTCTATTTTATCACCTATCTGCAAGGCGAATTCTTTCATTCTTTTTTTGTTCATCATGATGAAGTAATCTCCATCACCTTTGGGCATGAGGCCCGCATGGAAATATTCATTTTCATTTACTGTGCAGAGGACTCTCTTGGTACCTAGATCAAGAAACTTGGCATAAACTTTTTTCGGCACATGGATATGTACATTGTATACATTACTATCTAGGGTACCTATATGGCTTTTGAATTTCATATGGCTTAGTCTATCGCATCACTAGTAGTTTCATCATTTCTCTGGCAGCTACTTGTGCTTTGTATTCTAGAAAATCTCTATCTGTTTCATCTCCTACTTCATAGATGATACCTTCTGCACCGAACTGCAGATAGAACCAACCTTTCGTCATAGGCTTACCTAAGTCATAAGCTTCTTCATTTGGATTCAATCCTACAGCATTCTCTTCTAGTGCATGTATCCATAGGTCCTTGAAGGGATAGACAGCAGACCGACGATTATCCGTATGTGTATAGATGACATCTTCCTGCGTAGAATGAAAATCTATACCCAATAGGACTTTATTTTTATGCTCACTTACTTCCCTGACGATGTGCTGAGCGACGGTCTTGACTTCATCTTGATTGTATTCTGCCCAGTCCCGATTTAGGTCTATACCTCCAGCATTATGGCGCCAGTGACCAAGGTCCACCCCATCAGGATTGAGAAGTGGATACAACATGATACGATACTTAGCTAGAAAAGAACGACTCAAGGGAGTCTCTCTAAGGAGTTCCTCTACAAAGGATTCCATAGCCATATACCCACTGATCTCAGGAGGATGTGCCCGACTCATTAGGACTATGGTCGGCTTTTCTTCTAGTGTACCTGTACCCAACTCCGCATAAGGAATATCTCTTCCAAGTCTAGACTGACCTACACTTTCTAGCTTTATATGGTTATGGGCTTTGGATAAGGACTGTAACCAATCATCGGTATGCTTAGAATCTCTAAGTTCCTCAGCGGCTATATAGAGGAGTTCTTGATTCAGTTCTAATTTAAGATTGGCAAGGTTACCTGCCTTCAGGGTATCGAAGTGCATACTATCTATTGGAAACCAGTTTTTCTTATCCCTACTCAGTTTCGGGTAGTATCTATGCTTGTAGTCTCCGTAATACAGCTCAAGATTTATAGCTCTTAGCTGGTCCGACTTTATAGAAAAAGCATAATGAGGGCTCTCATTGATCGGTTCATTTTCTGGAAGAATAGTTACTCTATAGGTGCTATCATTGACTTTAGTAAAATCATTCATTCGCGCAGCATCGAATTCGTTGGAAGCAGTAATACCGTCTATCTGATAGGCTTTCTTCTCTTGCAGACTTATAGCTTTATCTTCTGTAGAGACTGGACTAGGAAAAGTATGAACAGTAGGAAGATAGCTCGTCTTACAAGCGAGCATAGATACTGAGAGAAATAAAAGAAGAAAACGAACTTTCATCTTCTAAAGATATCGTCTATTTATCAGTTGCTTAAATTAGCACTGAATAAAATGCCAATTTCTGTCATATCTGATTTTACTCAAGCATCAAAAGTCGATGCCGATTATATTTAGAGAGTTGTGGCGTGACTGCCATAGCGTGACTATAAACATACCCTTATGAATTCCTATCAGCTCTTCGGGCTGCTATGTCTCTTACTGAGCATATGTAGCTGTACTACCGAATCTATTCCAGAAATTAATCATAGTGATCTTATTGGCCATTGGGACGTCACTGTTCCTTCCGGTCTACAGTTCGTAGAATTTACCTCAGACAACCGAGTTTTTATTGGTGATCGTGGCGCTTTAGGTCCACTAGATATCAGTAATCACTACTATCAAGATTACAGATTGAATGAAAACGATGAGGTAGAAAACCTACCTGCTGATTCTAAGATGACTGAGATCTCTATTATAGGAGATAGAATGACCTTTAGATTGGTCAGTCCTGACTATGATCAACAGTATGTCGCGTATAGAAAAGCTGCGAAGAAAATGGATGATAAAACTGAAATGATCAACCAGAGTTGGCTAACTGTAGCTGAAAATGGTCAACTTTTAGACCCGATGGATCAAAAACTGTCTTACTTCTCCAAGGCCAACATCTTCTTTATCAAGGATATGGATGATCTAGAGTACCATATGTACAGCTGGAGATGGAATGATGAGCATGACCAATATCTTTGTTATACAGACTATCAAAGACCCTCTTTTATCCCGAGAGAGACTTGTATGTCTTGGTATGAGCTATCGAGTGAGAAAGCGACGATAGAAGTGGATGGTATTATCATCAGCCTGGTACCCACTACCAAGTATTAGAAATCCTCTATACATCAAGGCCTAAAATGCGAAAAGCCCAAGTACTATTACTCAGGCTCTTTCGACTAAGGTCTCAAAATAAGAAAACTACGTCTTTGATAATCCACCATCAATCGGTGGATTTCTATTTCTTTTGAGTTTCTGGGAGAGATATTACTTCTAAATCCTGATGCGAAATTAAGTAGAACTTTGTACTTCACAATCATATTAACGAAAAACTTATTAAAAAGTTTCCTATGTGTAACAAATTGTCATTGAAGCACTTTCAAATGGTAATATTATTATAAGTGAATATATGACTATATGTAAACTAACTAATTGAGTACCAGTTTTTTACACAATAGTATGGTTATCGCCCTTATATCTTGGAAGCTAGAATTATGATATTTTTGTGCCTGATTGACTCACGTTTATTACACAAGCGAAGCGAGAAATCCTCCACTGAATTACAGCTTATTCTTTGAGCTAGACCATTCATTTGCAGATTTCTGTGTAATAAACTCATATAAGAACAGAATATGAGATTATACAATAAGGTAGACAAAGAAGTACTCAAGCAAAAGATCCAGGAAGACTCTAGGTCTAGGGTTACACTTTCTTTTTATCAATATGCCAATATATCCGATGCTGCAGCCTTCAGAGATGAGCTATTCCTCAAATTTGATGCTCTAGAAATCTTAGGCAGAATCTATGTCTCCCAAGAAGGGGTCAATGCTCAGATATCAGTACTCGAAGAGCAATGGAGTAAATTTCTAGACTGTATGCAGGGGATAAACTGCCTCCAAGATGTCCGTCTTAATAAAGCGATAGAAGACGATGGCAAGTCATTCTGGAAGTTAAAGATCAAAGTCAGAAACAAGATAGTAGCCGATGGTCTAGATGACCAAAGCTTCGATGTGACAAATAAAGGCAAGCACCTCAATGCTGAACACTTCAATGCACTTGCTGATCAGGAAGACACCATCATAGTAGATATGCGTAACCACTATGAGAGCGAAGTCGGCCACTTCAAAGGTGCCATTACACCAGATGTCGAAACCTTTAGGGAATCGCTGCCAATCGTCGAAGATTTACTGGCAGACCATAAAGACAAAAACATAGTCATGTACTGCACAGGAGGTATCCGCTGCGAAAAAGCCAGTGCCTACTTTAAGCATAAAGGTTTTGAAAAGGTCCACCAGCTAGAAGGGGGTATCATAGAATATGCTCGTCAGGCCAAGGCTCTAGGTATTGAAAATAAATTTGTCGGTAAGAACTTTGTCTTCGATGATAGATTAGGAGAAAAAATTTCAGAGGATACCATCTCTATGTGTCACCAGTGTGGAGCGCCTTCTGATGATCATACAAACTGTGCTAATGATGCCTGTCATATTCTATTTATACAATGTCCAGCATGCAACAGCAAGTATGAAAACACCTGCTCTATTAAGTGCATGGAATTTAACCAACTACCTAAGGAGACCCAAGACGAAAGAAAACCCTTTGAGGAATTCAATGGCACCAAATTCGGAAAAGGTAGATACAAGGCTCATCGAAAAGACCATCAGCTATAGAGCGAATGCTGGAAGGATGCCTTAATCTTAACTGCATTAACAATTCGTTAGTCTAAAATTAGGAGGCTATTCAGTAGTCTCTTCCTAACTTACACGTCGATATCTCTGTTTTCTGCATCAGCATTAAGAAAGTATTAAATAAAGGTAAAAATCGTAGCTTACTACGATTCATTTCGTAGTATTGTCTTAAAGTATCATTATGAACAAACTCTTTTTAGTAACTATTCTTGCAGTGTTCTGCAGCCTCGGTTCCATCTCAGCACAGACTTATAAGATCAGCGGTGTCATAGAAGATACCTTAGGCAATGCTTTGATATCCTCGACTGTCTTACTGCTAGAAAAGGCAGACTCCACCCTAGTAGAATTTACACAGACAGAAATGGATGGGTCATTCAGATTTAAGGATATCCCTGCTGGCAATCACTTGGTAAAGTCAACCTACCTAGGGTATGTGCCTCTGACTACTGATGCTAGTTCACTCGATGGAAAAAACATTGATCTCGGAACATTGAAAATGATAGAGCTAGCCGAAGAGCTTATGGAAGTAGTCATCAAAGCCGCAAAGGCTCCTATTAAAATGCGGGGTGACACCATAGAATATGATGCCTCTACTTTTACAGTCCCAGAAGGCTCTACAGTAGAAGATCTCCTCAAAAGATTACCTGGTATAGAAGTAGAATCTGATGGCAGCATTAATGCAGATGGTAAGGCCGTAGATAGAGTGACGGTAGATGGTAAATCTTTCTTCGGTTCTGATCCTAAAGCTGCTACGAAAAATCTACCCGCAGAAGGTATCTCCAAAGTACAGGTCTTTGATACCAAGACAGAAGAGCAAAAAATTACTGGTTCCACATCTGAGTCAGAAAATAAAACCATGAATCTAGAACTCAAAGAAGAGTTTAAATCTGGAGGCTTCGGCAAGGTCATCGCTAGCGCTGGAGACCAATCAAGAAAAGAACTTAAAGGCAACTATAACAAGTTCAACAAAAAGATACAATTCAGTCTAGTCGGTGTAGGCAATAATACTGGAAGAAATGGTCTATCCTGGGACGACTATCAAGACTTTATGGGAGCAGGTGCATGGAATATGAGTAATGATGGAGATTATGGTTTTGGGGGCGGCAGTGGCTTCTATACTATGAGATTAGGAGGTAGTAGTGGCATAGAGCAATCCATCCAGAATCTTTTCTTTACAGGAGAAAGAAGTGGCTACCCGGAAAACTACAGTGCTGGCATCAACTTCAATTATGATCACAACAAAAACAAATTAAGCTCCGTCTATTACTATACTCAGAATAATCTTCTAAGAGATTCTAACAGAGATCAAGACAAATTCTACCAAGCTTTTACGCAGAATGAAGAAATGCAAAGCAGTGAAGACGATACCTCCAGAGGACATAGAGTAGAGCTGTCTTATGAAAAAGAAATAGACTCCCTACATAGTATCAAAGTAGAGGTAAATGGTTCGTCTATCGATAATAACACAGACTACAGTGGCAACTCTTCACTTGCGAGAGATGGTCTACTGACGAGTAGAAGTGCCTTCAATAATATGACCAATAGAACAGGCAATCTTCTAGACTCAAAATTTATCTTCAGAAAAAAATTCCAGAAAAAAGGAAGAAGAATAGGTTTCAATACCTCCTTCCTAGCAACAAGCTTAGAAGATAACTGGAATCAATCTTCTACTACAGATTTTCTAAATGAAAACCTCGTGGTAGACAGCAGCTTTGTACTCAATCAAGAAAATATCAATGATGCAGAAAAACAACTCATCAAAGCGAATGCCTTATATGTAGAGCCCCTTAGCAAAAAGTTCTTCTCACAAACCTTTTTCAACTTTAGAAACAGAACAGAAACTGGCAGCAGACAAGTCGAAGATATCGATGGCGATAACAGAACAACAAATGACTTCCTGAGCAGAAGCTACGAAAATGAAATACAATACAAAAGAGCGGGCACTGCATTACGTTACTCACATAATGGTACAAATATTTCTATAGGTGGCGCTTATCAGGTTTTTGATTTGGATGGACAATTTAAAAGTATAATCACAAACAATGTGCTAGGAGTCGTAGACAAAAAGTACGGCAATTTCATACCACATGCTAGTTTCTCTCTATCGCCGAATAGAAACACAAGAATTTCTTGGTCTTACAATAGATCAGCCAATGAACCAGAGATCAGTGATCTCCAGCCTTTGGTAGACAATATTAACCCCTTGTATATACGTACAGGAAATCCTGAGTTAGAACCTGAACTTTCTAATTCATTCAACTTTAGAATATGGAAAAGCTTTCCACTACAAGATCTCAGGATAAGTTTCAATGCTAACTATACTCTTTATGACTCGCAGTTCTCCACTTCAGAATCTGTAGATGACAATCTTGTCACGACCTCTAATCCTATCAATGTAGAGGACGGTAATAGTGGAAGAGCCTATTTTAGTGTCAGTATCCCTCTGATAAGAAATAAAATAAAGGTCAGAACCAATTATACTTTTAGAACTAATACTAGACAGTCACTGGTTAATATGCAGGTAAACAATACGAAAGTTCTTACCCATGCGCCATTTATCAAATTAGACATCACCCCATCTCAAGATTATTCTATCTACCTGTCTGCTAGTCAATCTATTTCTAATACCAGCTATGACCTCAATACCTCCCAAGATCAGAAAGTCAAAAGAATTTCGTACGAAGCAGAAGTGAATGCAAAGTTAATAGCAGGAATCTATCTGAGCACTAGTCTAGACTATAGTCGATATACCAATGACCGATTCAATCAAGACACGAGTATCCCTATATGGAATAGTTCTATCTACAGATATTTCCTTCCGAGTAATCAGCTAGAACTAAGGCTAGCCCTGTATGATGGCTTCAATAGAAATGTTGGATTTAATCAAAGTGCTTTCGGAATAGGCATCTCACAATCTACAGTAGAATCACTAAGTAGATATGGTCTATTCAGTGTGACGTACAATATCAGAGGAATGAAAACCGATGTAAGAAAAAAATCGTGGTGGTAGACCTTAATAAATTCTTAAGTTTATCTATCACCTATAGCACCTACTTTTGTCATTAGAAAAGAAAAGATGAAAAACATACTTCTAGGTCTACTTTGTTTCTTGAGTATAGAAATGTCTGCCCAAGCCGTCCAAGGAATAATAACCTATAATAGAAAACAAGACTGGATATCTATTATGTCTAAGTTGCCCTATGTCAGTCAGGAAGAAGTAGATAGGGTAACACTAACCTGGGGCAAAGAAGAAAATAAAGGCAGTGACTTTGAGTTGACTTTTATGGACAACAAGTCTATATATATTCAAAAGGAATCAGAAAACGATTATGGTTACTCTTGGAAAAAAAGAGCTCTAGTACTCGTCAGAGATTATAAGAATAAAAAGATCCATGATCTTAGAGAAGAAATCGGCACCACTTTCGTAGTAGAAGAAGACCTCCCAAAAATAAAGTGGAAAATTCTCAATGAAATAAAAGAAATAGAAGGATACCTCTGCATGAAGGCAGAGACCAAAAATAAAATCAAAGGACAGACTGTCCATGCCTGGTTTACTGACGCCATCCCGATGAGTGGAGGACCAGAAGGTTATTCAGGTCTGCCAGGTATGATATTAGAACTAGATATTAATGATGGAGATGCAGTAATCACTGCTACAAAAGTCGACCTCAAGACGACCATAGAAAAGCTTCCGATCCCCAAAAAAATGAAAGGCAAGAAAACAACTCTAGCACAGCTAAATACTAGGATAGAAAAATTTATAGCGGATAGTATAGAAGGACAGAAGAATCCGTATTGGAGAATCTGGTATTAGGCTATTGAGTGATAAGAAGTTCATATTCTTTCAGCAAAAAATAATTTCAGGACCAACGAATTATTGTTGGATGTCTATATAATCATACATCGACCTTAGAAAGGTACAATCTTGCCGCTTTCGCATAATGGAAGATTTATTTTTGAGTTAGACTTTGAACTAATTTACGCCGTCTGCACCCTGTATAAAGTAAGCCTCCCAATGACCCGTTGTCTTGTATTATAAAAGTAAAAGAGAAAGTCTCATAACGAAATCCATGCTCTGAGACTTCCATATTCGAACACCTCTCATGTAGTGGGGGGGTAAAGATTAATTATATAAAAAAGAGGCTGAACTCATACTTATGAGACAGTCTCTTTTTTTTCATTCAACTGACACATATTACAGGAAAGACCCGTAACGATCTTTCTCTGCTCTCACTAATCAAACAATGCCATCAAGTCTTTTTTATCCATACTTTTAAAGGAACTGTCATCTATTTTTATAAGCTGATTAGCGACTTTTTTCTTTTTATTCTGTAACAGGATGATCTTTTCTTCCACAGTATCTTTGCAGATCATCTTATAGGCAAACACTTTTTGGGTTTGTCCTATTCTATGTGTTCTGTCTATGGCTTGTGCTTCTGCTGCAGGATTCCACCATGGATCTACGAGAAATACATATTGTGCCTTTGTCAGGTTGAGACCTGTGTTACCGGCTTTAAGGCTGATGAGAAATATTTTACATTCGTCATCTTCCATATATTTCTTCACGACAGCTTCTCTATTATTAGTAGAGCCATCGAGGTAGGCATAAGGTATGCCCTTATCATCAAGTTCCTTTCTGATAAGGCTGAGCATCTGAACAAACTGCGAGAATACCAAGGCACTCCCGCCACCGATTTCTTCTGTGAGTTTATAGATCAGAGAGTCTATCTTTATGGATTCAGCCTTTTTCCCCTTCAGTTTATTATCCACTAGCAAAGGCGAGTTACACAACTGTCTCAGCCTCAGCAACCCATCTAGCACCATAAATTTCAGTTGACTATCATCTTCGCTGAGCTGCAGGAGATCACGTCTGATTTGTTCCTTTAGTTCCTCGTACATTTTTCTTTGATGTGGGTACAGCTCACAGTAGATAATAGATTCTACTTTGTCTGGAAGGTCTTTAGCAACTTGCTCCTTGGTTCTTCTCAGTATAAATGGATGTATCATTTTTTGTAACAACTCAGAAGCGTCACGGTCTTGATTCTTATCTATAGGTGTAGCAAAATTTTGTCTGAAATAAGTCTGATTCCCAAGCAAGCCTGGATTAGCAAAACTCGCTTGAGTATAAAGGTCAAAGGTATTGTTCTGGATAGGTGTACCTGTCGCACAGAGTTTGAAATTACTTTTCAGTAGTCTGATGGATTTGTATCTTTTAGATGTAGGGTTTTTTATGGCCTGTGACTCATCCAGAATGATATGTGTAAATTTTCTCTTTCTTAAATCTTCTATATCATTGACTACGGTACCATAAGTACTTACAACAACATCTGCTTTTTTCATTTCTTTTACCGCCAGCTTCCTCTGTACACCATGATGAACATGGCTAGTGAGGGAAGGGCAAAACTTATCTATTTCATTCACCCAGTTAAAGACTAGACTTTTAGGAACAACGACTAAGGCGTGACACTTGCCTTTGTCTTTTGCTGCCGCTAATAGACAGATGATTTGTAAAGTCTTACCTAAACCCATATCATCCGCTAGTATGCCACCAAATCCCGAAGATTGCAGAAACTGCATCCACTGGAAAGACGCCTCTTGGTACGGCCTGAGAGTAGCCGTTACAATAGAGGGAATTTCTTTTTTATTTGCTAGGTCATCATAAGATTTTAATAATTTTTTCTTAGCTGATATTTCTTCTAGTACAGACTTATTATCGATTCCAGCAAAGAGCTCATCTATGATATTAAATCTAAGTTTATTTATCTGAATACTTTTTGCTGATACATCCGCTATAGCAAGTATCTTTTGCATCTGTGCGATCCATTCTTCAGGTATTATGCCTAAGCTACCATCCTTAAGTTCTATTACTGACTTACCTTCCTTCAAGGCTTTTATCCACTTCTTACGGGGGATTTTTTCTTCTCCAAACACAAGAGTTACATCTAGCTCAAACCAGTCTATCTTTGAACTAAGGTCTGTTTCTATGACGGCCTTATGCTTACTGAATTTAATCTTCTCTAAGCTATCCAAGCCTTCTAGAGATATATTTTCTTTTTCACATTTTTCGAAAAACTTCAAATGCCAATCGTTAGCTATGTACTTATTTACATGAAGATGACCAAAACTGACTCCATCAGTTATTCTTCCAAAACTTGGATGTAATTCTTCGAATTGGTTTTTAAAATTATGGACCTCATCATAGTCTGGGACACTGACAATTTTATCTTGTACAAGTGGCTGAATATCCAGCAAGTTATACTCTATTTCATTTTTACTCAGCATAGGATAGAAAACGACATTCTCTCCTATCTCTTTGAGTATGATTTTTTTCGACATCTCTGTGACTGTCATTTGACGTTCAGCAAGAGATTCATCCTGTGCTAACATAAAGTCCTTTTTCAGATCATGCAACAACTTAAAATACTCCAAAGTATTTCTAGGCAAGAATTTTATTAAATCCCTACCATCAAATATCTGCATAAGCTTGTATGTAACTGGATTATCATACACATAAGCCGTATCCCCTAAAAGCACAAACAATAAACTTACTCTTACCTCAGATAACTCAAAAAGGCTAAATTCTTCGTCACCTATTCTACAAATTAATCTCAATACATATAGGTTATTATCTACAGACGCTTCGACTCTTACTTTGAGAAAATGATCAGAAAATCTAATGAGCTTCAGGTCTTTCTTCATTAACCTATTATCATAATTTCTATAACCTCCTTCTGGATTATAGTAATAATTAATATCTGCTTGTAAGTGGTTAAGATCCTTTTTCATTAAAAGGACAAAGTTTTCTACAAACCCCAAATCCTCTTCATATTCATTGCTTCTTTCATCTACCATACATTTTTGCAATTCCCAAAATAGAGTGATTCCACCAGGCGAAAGCATCACAGGTCTTTCAATTTCTGTGATGTGAGAGCTAAGCTTTGTGGAAGTATTATTTAACTTTCCTGATATGATAAAAAATAGATTCTGGCTTTCCAAGCCCGTCTCTGATGACCAGACAAAAGCCTCTCCCTTTACGTTTTGCTCCTCTAAAGATTGCAACAGCTCCTTATCGCGTTTAATCTTGACTTTACTACTCTTTTCCATTATACCAGCCAGCGAATCCTTTGCAATTACCGCTGGATCTGTTATGGAAAAACTCATACTAGAGTTGTCTAAAAATACTTCTGCATATTCTCTGAGATAGTCCTGTGACAAACCATCCGACTTCGCTATGCTTTCTATTATCAGATCATACTCTAGGTATTGGTCTTCGTAGACAACATCTTCTTCTAGTAAATCTCGGAGGGCGAATAAAGCATAATTACATAATTTTCTAGGATAAAATGAGCAATCTGGACATTGTATCGTTATAGATTCATCTGTGAAAGTAAAGTAACAAGTATGGAATATTGAATAGTTATGGCTTCTATATCTCCAATCTTGTTTATACATTTCAGATTTGACCAAGCCATTACCTACAAGAATATTTTTTAAATCCAAGTTGTAATAATCTGATGATCTTTTTTTCGGTAATGAGTATACTTTTTTATAAATTTCTTGCAAGGAATTACCCGTTATGGTATGTGTCTTATTTTTCTTATCAGCAATAAGTACCTCTTCTTTTTTAGCTCGAGGCGTAGTTGTAGACCGAGATGAACGAGTCGTTTTTTTCTGATTAGCTATAATACTGAGACACAGTGCAGCAAGATGCTTGCAGCTTTTTTGGTAAGGACAACTACACTGGCCTATAACAGTCTTTTTGCCATAGTTAACTGTTATGGACAGAGCATATCTAGTTGTTCCCATAATATGGACATCAAATACAATACCGTCCCTTATTATGGTTCTATTAATATTCTTTTTTTCTACATCTATTAGCTTACCTCTGCTCACAATATGTTTCTCGATTGTAGCCAGATATTTACCCAGTAATATTGCTAATCCATTTTCACCTTCCATGCGCTGATTAGATTGTTTTGAAGAGAATAAATGTTTACAATATAACTACTACAAATTAATTTTTACCATCATAGTATCAGGAAACCATGCTGTAAAATTCCACTAATACTTCATATCTTATACAGGTAAATAAATTCTTGTTGCTACCAGAAAAAATTCTGTAAGAACGATCTATTAAGATAACTTCTACAAATCAAAACCAGGAACTCTTTTGACAAACAAAAAAAAGCCCCGACATTACATCGGGGCTTTTCAATTTTAGATTTTATAATTTCTAATCTTAGTATCTGTAGTACTCCGGCTTATATGGCCCTTCTTGTTGTACACCGATGTACTTTGCTTGGTCTGGAGTTAATTCTTCTAACTCTACGCCAATCTTAGATAAGTGTAATCTAGCTACTTTCTCATCTAGGTGCTTAGGTAACATGTATACTTTGTTCTCATACTGATCTCCGTTATTCCATATCTCTAATTGTGCAAGCACTTGATTAGTGAATGAATTAGACATTACAAATGATGGGTGACCAGTAGCACAACCTAAGTTTACTAATCTTCCTTCAGCAAGAACGATAAGATCTTTACCGTCTATCGTGTACATGTCTACTTGTGGCTTGATCTCAACTTTTGTGTTGCCATGATTTTCATTTAACCATGCCATGTTGATCTCATTATCAAAGTGACCGATATTACATACGATTGCTTTGTCTTTGAGTGCCTTGAAGTGCTCTGCATCTACGATGTTATAGTTACCCGTTGCCGTTACTACTATATCCGCTTCTTTGATAGCATCTGCCATTTTCTTTACTTCAAATCCGTCCATTGCAGCTTGTAGTGCACAGATAGGATCTATCTCAGTAACGATAACTCTTACACCTGCACTTGCTAGTGAAGCTACAGAACCTTTTCCTACATCTCCGTATCCTGCGACTACAGCAACCTTACCTGCCATCATCACATCTGTTGCTCTTCTGATCGCATCTACACAAGACTCCTTACAACCATACTTGTTATCGAACTTAGACTTAGTTACTGAGTCATTGATATTGATAGCTGGCATAGGTAGAGTTCCTGCCTTTTCTCTTTCGTGTAATCTGTGTACACCTGTAGTAGTTTCTTCAGAAAGACCTTTGATGTTAGGAACTAATTCTGGAAACTTATCTAGAACCATGTTCGTCAAGTCTCCTCCATCATCCAAGATCATATTCAATGGCTTACCATCTTTAAAGTTAGAAAGTGTCTGCTCTATACACCACTCAAATTCTTCTTCGTTCATACCTTTCCAAGCAAAAACTGGTATACCTGCTGCTGCGATAGCTGCTGCTGCGTGATCTTGAGTAGAGAAGATATTACAAGAAGACCATGTAACGTCTGCACCTAGATCTATAAGAGTTTCTATTAGTACTGCTGTCTGGATAGTCATGTGTAGACATCCTGCAATGTTAGCTCCTGCAAGAGGATTCTTACCTGCGAACTCTTTTCTTAGTGACATAAGACCTGGCATTTCTGCTTCAGCTAGAGTAATTTCTTTTCTACCCCAGTCAGCTAAGCTGATGTCTTTTACTTTGTAGTTTACTTTTGTGTCTGTTTCTATCATTTCTTTAATCTGTTTATAAAAGGATTGAAAATATGCCACAAAAATAGAGCAGAAGTACAACTATAAAGTTGTCCTATGGCAAGAAAACACAGCAGTTAGAGAATGACTCTTATAGGCAAATGGACGATAATATTCTACTGACTTACTTTAATATTCAATTCTATACTCCCGATTTTAGAGACAGCAAAATAGGGCAGGTTTACAAGGGTATATTCTTTGCCTCGCATCGTTTTGATCTTTTCCTCAGAGTAGGTATTTGCGAGTAACCTTACAGCTGTAGTATGAGGGCATCTATCCATGAATTCATGAAGGGAACGTAGTCGCCCACTTTTTCCAGATTTCACTTCTATGGGTATCAAGACATTTCTTGTGGGTATTACAAGGTCAACTTCTGCATTGGCACTAGCATTTTCTCTAGTCCAAAAAGCTGGCAAATAGCCAAAACGATCACTCGTCGCTATAAGCTCTTGTATCATCATATGATTAGTAATGTACCCTTTGTATAGACTATTCATATCCTGAATGCCTAACATTTCTCCTTGCAATCCCGAAGCATAATTGAGCAGCCCTGTATCTAGAAACTGTATTTTGGGTTTGCGTCTATAGTTAAGCTGTATGGGACTTATTACACTATTAGTAGGATAGATCAGAAGAATGAGTCCTGCCTTATCTAGTTTCCTAAATGCCTCACTGACTTCTCGAGATTTATAGGCAGAATTGCCAAAGCCTGCAAAAGTGATCCTATCTCTTATCTGTGGTGCAGTAGCAATAATGTGTCTGAGGATACGTCTCTCACTAGAATTAGCACCATATTTTTCTATATCACTTACATAGTTATCCCAGATGGCACTATAGACCTCTTGTAATGGAGTGAGCAATCTATCATTATCTACATAGGTCGCAACGACCTCGGGCATACCACCTACAAGCATATACTCATTGAATAGGGCAACTAATTTGTCATGAGCTATAGGATCTAATGGCTTGTTACGGTAATATTCTAGTGCATTATCTTCTCCTAGTGCTTCCAAAAATTCTTCAAAGTCCATAGGATGGAGCATTATCTGCTGGACACGGCCCACAGGAAACGAAGGCACTTCAGCAAGTGCAAATTCCAGTAAAGAGCCTGCAGCCAGAACATCCACTTCCGCCAAATCTTCATAGAAATATCTCAATATGCTGATCGCCTCAGGGACTTCTTGTATCTCATCTATAAAGAGCAGAGTACTTGCATTCGCTTGGATATTTTGATCAAGTAAGATTTTCTGCCAGATAACTTTGACGTCGTCCGTGGTCTTAAAGTATTGGGCATCCTTTTCTTTTTCGAGATTGAGATGTACAAAAACTTCATATTCCTTACCCAGCTGCTTGGCTACTGTCGTCTTACCTACTTGCCTTGCACCTTTCAGAACAAGAGGCTTATTGTTTGCTTTAGCCTTCCATTCTAGGAGCTTATGCATTACTTTCCTCTTATACATAACCCAAAGATAGGTGGTTTTGAGCAGTCATGTAACAAATTAGGGGTTATTTGTTACAATACTTGTAACAGATTAGGGGTTATTTGTGACAATATTTGTAACAGATTAGGGGTTATCTGTCAACTGAGCCTCCACCAAGCTGTGAAAACCTAAATGATCAGAGATAAGTTTAGCCCCTTATTAGGGCATACACATTGAAGTATCTTCTTGATTAATTAGAGCAAGGATCTATTGTTATTGTAAATACCGCTCCTTGTTTAACTTCAAATTCAGAATTTAGATAAATAACATTTGATCTAAATTCTATATTCTCATTAGGATTAATGATAACATCTCCTAAAGTTGTAATAGTGCTTTGAGATTCGTAGATGTCTTGTGTTATTGTTGTTACTGTAAGATGCTCAGGACAAATGTCTCCGTCCAAACTAAGGTTGTCTATTGCAATATCACTAGCTTCTCCAGAACCAGTCGTTCCGATAATTCTAATCTTTATTTGATCAGTTAAGTAATTATCAAGATTCAGTCCTATAGCATGCCACTGATCCCCTTGATTCCCGCTGATATTAGGTGCTAAAGGTGTATAGCTTAATCCCCCGTCATTCGATAAGTGTACAGCTAAGTTTCCGATATTATGGCCAAGCATATGATAATCCATAGTAAAGTTAGCAGAGGCTAAGCCATTCAGATCAAAGCAAGGTGATTCTAATACGAAGGTTTTATTAGCATTGCCATTAGAAGACTCAGTATATAGGTATTGCTTATTCTCAGATGCACTATTGGGTCCTGTTCCAGTTGTGGAAGTTGCACCTTCATACAAGGTCCAGTTACTCCCATCTGTAGTATCTTGTATCCAAGAACTCAGTCCGATTTCGAACCCTGTAGCGCTAGCATTAGACATTGAAGACAACATAATGCAGTTACCCATGACGACATATTGTGTTCTGTTATCGTGGATGTCGTATTGGTAATTAACAGAGCTGCCATCACCATAAGTTGCGGATGTTAATCGATTGTAGTCGTCGTAGGTGTAGGATTGCCCCTGGCAAACTAAATAATTAAAAAATGCAATTATAAAAAGTAACACTTTGCCCATTTTATTAATCTATTTTAAGTTTTATTTAGAGCTTGTTTTAGATGAGTTATTTTAGTTCTAGTTATTCTCAATCTTTTTAACCAACGCTTTAACTCCTCGGGCTCATTATTTTTTTTTGATTCACGTACTAAAAAAATTATTCCAATTTCTTTTTCTTCCAGTTCTTTAAGTGACGATTGCAAATTTTTAATATACAAATTTCTTTCCCTCAATATTTTCACCCATTCAGGTTCTTCGTTATGACGAAATGATTGATCTTCTTGATAAGAAGACTCTTGGCTTATTACTTGGTTATTCCCATATTGAGTATTTGAAGTATTGTTAGATGTAGTATTATAAAACAAAGAAATAAACTGTCCCACTGGCCCATTTTCATAAGTATATGATCCTCTGACAAGTGGATCAACTTTAGGACTAAATTTATGATCCCCTTGATCAGTATATGCATTATTTCCCATAAATACTTCACCAGTTGGATCGATAAAAGAAATAGGATTATTCCCCGCATACTGATAAAGGTTCGCATTCCATACTGGGTCCTCACTCAAAAATCGTCCAGCTTCTGCATCATACTGTCTTGCTCTCATGTAATAATGATGGCCACCCTCATGCATCACTCCCCATTGTCCGACATATTTAAATGGATTAGCGTCTTCTTCCTCTTGTTGTGTGATCATACCGTAAGGGAGGTATTGGTATTTGTGAGTAATAGAGTCTGTGGCATTCGTCATTGCCACCACGCTGCCTCTATAGTCGCTATGGCAATAATGTACTTGTTGCGTATCATTGGCATTAACTCTCGCATTAAGTCCGACACCGTGTATATAATAATATAAGGCAGAACCACTAGAATCATATTCTTTAATGATATTTCCCATACCTCTGATGTCCCAAGCATATCGCTTCACTTCTCCAGCTCTATCAGCTTCTCGTAAGAGCTTTAATGCATCGTATTGATAATGGCGATTGCCATTCGAAGTGATCATACCGGCTACATCAAAATTCATCATTCTACCATTTTTCATTTCTTGCTCTCCATTAGGGTTGTGCATGAATTCACTCCCTCCATAACTCTGTACTTCATTTTCATTATTATATGTCCCGTCGTATAGTAGGGAAGTTAGGGGAGGAGGCATGTTGTAGGGTTCATATGATTGCACATTTATATGATTGCCTAATGCATCTAATGTATAGACATAAGAACAAATCGTATCACCACTACTTCTAGTTGTAAGCATAGATGCTAAGCGACCTGCATCATCGTATCCGTAATGCGTAGTGACACCATTCGGTAGGTCTATGGCAGACAATCTCCCATCGTCTAAGTATTCGTAGTCAATAGATAAGGCTCCAGAATTGAAGGCTGTTTCTACTAACCGATTATTATCATCATATGAGTATTCTACTAAGTAGCCATCTGGATATAAGATTTCGGTGACATTGCCGTTGAGATCATACGTGTAGCTGACGGTCTGGTCATATATATCCGTGTATGATTGTAATCTATTTATTCCATCATAATTGAAGAATGTAGTATCTGCCCTTGCTATTGTCGTCAAGTTAGAAAGACTGTCATAAGTATAATGAGCATATCCATCATAGAGGACACGACCATCGATATCGTACTGATGATTCAATACTGTGCCATCAGGTCTAGTAAAATTCTCTAACAGATCGTCATCTCGATACTCATACACCTTAGCATCATCTCCAAAAGTCATTGAATCCATTAAGTCCCGATTGTTGTAAGTCATGCTAGTTACTTGACCATTCGCATCTACAGACAATAGATTATTATTTCCATCATAGATGTAGTTATTTACTTTGTTTCCTACTGATGCAAATCGTGTTCTATTTACTACTAGGTCATTGTTGTCATATACAAATTCAGCAATCTGAGACAAAGCATTTGTGTTTTTTTCAAGACGGCCTATTGCATCATAATCATATGTACTAACGATACCTAGTGGAAGAGATGAAGAAAGCATATTGCCGTAATTATCATAGGTATAGTCTACATCTATTAGTTCCGGACTTCTAACATTTTGTAAAAGCCCAGAATTATCATAAAAGTAATGACTCTTAAATCCTAGGTTATCTTCGATGAACGATAGATTACTATTTTTATAACCATAGGTGGTAGTACTCCCTTCAGGATCGGTAATAGTCTTGATATCGTTCAATGCTGTATAAGTATAAACATTCGTTATACCAAGAGGGAAATTGATTGAAGTAACAAGTCCATTATCATTATAAGTAAAGCTGGCATCTAAGCCATTCTCATTCACATTGGTGACTAAAGATTCGTCAGAGCTGTTGTTATAACTGAAGTCGATATTGGTTACTCCAGATTGACTGGATGTCATATAACCCACGTGATTATATCCGCTTGTTGTTACTAACCCCTCCGCATCGGTATGTGTGGATACTAAAGATAATGCAGGATTTGAATAATCATACTGTACAGAAGTTGTTGATGGAACATTAGAGCCTAATTGATGACTTGAAATAAAACCATTGTTATAAGTATTCTTAATGATATTCCCTTCAGGCCTAGTAATAGAATACAACAAATGATCAAGGGGATCAGTCAATGGGTCATTAGTATCTTCATATTGATAAGTAGTTACATTGCTTTTTGCATCCGTATAGCTCAAAAGATTATCGTCTGAATCTACATTGAAATAGACTGTTCTACCTCCAGCAATATCATCAATAGATTCTATCTTATTGAACCCAGGAGATACGTAATTAAAATCTAATACTCTACCTGCAGGACCGATTACCTTATCTATACGTGGGATAATCGCTAACTCATTAACAATGTCTACCTTATTATTATTTCTATCCTTAATTTCATCAAGTAGATAGATTTCCTCACCAGATGGCAAAGTGAATTTTTCGTAAGCATATACGATCTGATTAAGTTTGGTGATTGTAATCATGCTATCGCCAATAATCTTAAACCTATCATAGACTCTATCTGACAATGGTTCTAAGTCTGCACCAGAATAAAAGTGCATATTTCCTCCTGGCCAAAATACGATCCAATTATCATCAAAACTAGCTCCTTGTTCTGTCCATCCATTTTCTTTGATGATATATGAATTATAACTATGTGTCCATCCAGTGCCTAAGGGTTCTATCCTTCTTAATGGTTTCTGAAGCAAGGTCAAATGAGAGCAATACTTATGCGAAAATTCTAAGGGTAGACCAATTGATGGAATGCTGTAACTGGTCATTGAATAATTGTCAAAATATCCCTCCTGCATAGAAAAGGATCTCGATAAATTGAAAGGTGTAAAATTGCCAGGCATAAAATAATCATCTGCAGTAGGTGAAGGATCAAGACAAGTAGGCGTACAGTCAGAACTACATGCATTCAATATATTATGCAAGACCAAAAATATATCCTGTCTATCAGCAAAGTCATTAGCATCTTGATTAATGACATTCTGTAATAGGCCCATAGATGATAATGTCTGTAGATATTTATAAGCTTCATCTGTCTCTGGAACACTGAGGATTGGTCCTGTGGTGTTTTGATTGATAGTAAAGTCATAAGCTTCAGTTATGACTTTAGCAGCATACTTAAACTCTATCTTGTCAAAGGGTCTAAAATTAATAAAGTCACGATTGAATGGTGTCACTTCATCATCGTACTCTAAATAGCTCAATGCCTTAGCATATCTAAAATATGGTTCATTAGCTTCTTGTAAGTCTAAGAATGGAACAGGATAGAATTCTGCCGGAGAAATACTGTCTCCCTGGTAGATGGATAAATAGACAAGCTTAGCCAAATCTGCCCTTAGTATATCTTCTGTTGGATTTACACCATATGTGTTATTATGCGCATAATCCTGAGGATCAACATAGTCATTGCTGCATAGGCAAGATGCAGCATCCAATACTGGACTAGGCACATAGAGATCTGTAAAATTATCACAGCTTCCAGTAGGGTTGTTTATTGTAAATGTATTATCAGATAGATCAGATATACTATGAATGTTACTGTCTCTAATCAAGATACGATAAGGTCCTGCATTGATATAAGCTGGAATAGGCCAACTAGATGCATAAGGTCCTTGGGGATCAATGTTGCTTACGATAGTTTCTACTATTTGTCCATTAGGATGCGTTAATAAAATATCAACATTTCCCACGACATTAGTTGTATCCCAATTGATATTACTGATTGTTCCTGTACCTGCCATGAATCCCTGGCCACCATTTGGATATGTAACTTCTATCTGATTATCGGACTCAACTAAAGTATCACTTACAATAAATGACCACATCCCATCACTATCTTTTGCTCTACTATAGACAGTATGACTTCCACCGTCAGCAGGGTCTGTAGCTACAAATTCCAAGTCTAAGTCCACACCTGGAATAGAAGGGTCAGATATTTGATTGGCCATACCTTGGCCTGGATCAACATTAATAAAGTACTCTACTTCTACTACTTCTTTCGTGCCACCAGATGCTACCGTTACATAGAATAATCGCTCTTGGTTAAGGGACCATTGGCCAAAAGTATCTTTTGCTCTAACGTTCAGTATATGTATACCTGCGTTCAACTGACTCAAGTCGATATTATAGGTTTGTATATTATCTAATGAGTCTACAATAGGAAGTGAGATTCCTTGACCGTAGCCTGGATCGTTATCGATAAAATATTCAATTCGCTCCAAGACCTTGTTGTTTGGAGACGTAATATCTGTGACGTAAATTATCCTTTTTTGACTATGAGACCAACTACCATTATCATCTTGCACTCTCAGAAAAAGAATGTGTATACCTTCTGATACGCCAGCTAATGATAGATTTAAGGTTGTGTCTATGTCTGTAGTACCTATAGGAAAGCTAATGTGAATCCCTTGACCATACCCTGGATCATTGTCTAAAAAATACTCCAATAAGGTAAGATCTGGCAATGAGTCTAAGGAGAAATTGGCCCTCGTGACATCAGGTTTATAATTCACATCTACATAAGATATCTCTGAGTTTCCTACAAGACTAACCCATAGAAAAGCAATAATTCCTAATACCATATTGCTAGTCTTGAGATTTAACCTTAATGTTCACATCAATTCCACCTCCTGTGGTTCCTTGGTGGTCAGCATCAAACTCATAGATGAATGGAATCGGTGGTATGCCAGAGGGGATATAAGGATAATCCCCACCATAGACACCACAGTCGCCACCGTCACTAGCAAAATTCAATGCAGGAGAGTTTATGTCAAGCTGATATTTTGAATCAAAAGAATATTGGGGGTCAGCTGGAAAACCAGCAAATAATGTATCTGAAGATATACCACATAAAAAGTCAGGATCATTACATGGAAAGAAAGGAGAAGTTGACTCAAAAATAGAATTACTAAATATAGGAACAGGATTAAACGAGGAATTACTTAGAACTATGGAATTGTGTACAACTACATTTATGCTAGATCCAGGTGATACTCTTCCATTAATAATACATCTATTAAAGGTTAAAGTTCCAATACCTCCACGAAACAGATTTACGTTAGTACCAGTGGTTAACAGAATACAGTTTTCAAACTGTAGGTCTATGTTTTGTTTCAAATTAAACTTGAAAAGATTTCCACCAAAACCTTGAATTTCGTTGGCATCGATATGACACCTCATAAACAATAAATTCATAGCATTATCAAAAGTCCCTAAATTTATACTACAACCCTCTATGATAATATTAGAAACGTTAGTAAGATTTAGAGTTGTAATATCCAATCCTTGTAACATTGATAAATTACCAATACCATCAAACGTAAGAGTTGAAATATAAGAAGACTGCGAAAAGTTAGTAGGTACATTAGGATAGTTTTCATGATTAAGATACCCAGCTCCAATTAACCTCAGGCTTTTAGTCATATTAACATTTCCATAATTACCAGGATAGACATAGATAATGTCATTTGGATCAGCATAGTCTATAGCATCTTGAAGGTTGGTAAAATTCGTTATGCCAGTTTGTAGATGCGCACCTACATTTAGGATGGATTGGGCATGCTGGCTCACCGGGACAAAAAGCACCAATAACAACCAGCATTGCTTAATAAATTTAAAAAGGAAGTTTTTCTGGGAATAAAAAATAAGATTGTACATGATAAGAATTGATTTACGATGCAGGGTTAAAAAATGAACTTATTTCTCATCAAGTAATATTCTACTTAAATGAGTATTAATATTTTGTCCTATAATTACAAGTGATAGGTAAAAAACAGACTGTTTAATTTAACAAGTAACAACGAAGCAAATCAATAATACTCCTTAGGTATCCAAAAATCACCCTTAGATAGCATTATTTATTCATTAGTCTGACATGCTGGTGGGTGGTGTCGAAGATATTTGCAACTAGATGTTTTGTTATTCTAGCGCAAGCATTTGTTGGTTTTGGAGCATACATAATCCGTAAAAAAAACAAAATAAAAACTTCTTAAGATGACAATCACATGGATTAAGTAAGAATAGAAATTATAGAGCAACTTAAGGAATTTTCAAAAGCAGACGATAGAATCTTCTGCTTGAAATAGATGTGAAAAACTTATTTTGAGGAAAGCTCCGCATTAATGTTCTTGTGTAGTAGTTTTTTCTATCTACCAACGTATATTGGTTTTCAAATTCCAACTAGATTGAACACAAGATTAATCCTAACCCTATTAGCATTATCTTTTATTACTCTTCTCTTACCTGGTCAAGATGTCGCTCGAAAAATAGTTAGTTGTGAGCAACTGGAAGAAGTATTGGATTCGTGTAATATTTTATCCAAACAAAAGTCTGCTGAACTAATTGACTACATTACAAAGTTAGACTCTACGGTATATTGCAAAGACTATGAAAAAGTTTATAATTTTCAAAAACATAGGTACAAAGCTTTGCAGCGAGAACTAACTGCAGACGAAAATGCAAGTTATCTCTTAGTACTTTTACAAAAAGCGGATGTTTATGATAGGGAATACTCATTTAAGTATAGAGTAAATTTGCTTACGCATTACAAAAAGATGGGTAAGGCTGTCAAAATTAATGACGTTCTCTCCAATATCAGAACTATGGTAAGCTTGCCAGAAGATTCATTGTATCTGGCTTATTCTTTGTTTAATACTGGAAATTTTTATTCAGGCAGACGAGAGTTCAATAACTCTACACCTTTGTACAAGGAAGCCATAGAGGTAAGTCAAAGGCATAAGATTACTAATATTGAGTCCTTGTGTTATAGTCAGCTTGCATTTGGATTCAGGCAAGTAGAGGATTTAGAAAATGCATTAAGATATGGAAGAAAAGCTCTAGCACTAGAATCTGAAAAGATAAGTCCGAATAACAGATTCTTTATGTACACAAATATGGCACATTGGAATAGGGATATAGGTGAGTTAGATTCAGCATTCTATTATCTACAAGGAGCAAAAGCTATAAATCCAAATCACTTTAACATCCATTTTGAAACAGGATCTTTATACTTGGAGATGAATAAACCTGATTCTGCTTTGATAGCTTTCAATAGGCTAGAAGGCTTGATGTCCAAAAAAATGGATGCTAAAGACAATGTTATAGCTAGCCAGGCCATAGCTTATAGTCAGTTAGGAAATAAGAGGCGCGCCCTAAAGTTGTTTCGCCAGGCTATGGATACATCGGATCTTTATAGTCCCCTAGATTATGAGAACCGACTGAGTTATGTTTTGGGTTATATGGAAAACTATTTTGAACTTAATGATAAATCACAGCTGTCTTTTGTAGAGGACATAAAAACCAATAGTGATTCATTACGTCAGGTTGATATCAGAAACCAAATCAGCCAAGCCGAAATCAAGTATGAGAGTTTGTATAAAGAGAAAGAAAATGTATATCTGCGAAATTCTAATAAGGATAAGTTAGCTCGTTTGACCTTACAAAAAAGATTCCTTATTAGCTCTTTAATAGCCTTGGCAGTTTTGATAATTATGATGTGGTTAGTGATAAAGAGAAACAGAGAGATTAGCAACCTAAATAAACAAGTAAATTATAGCAATAAGATGCTTTTTTTACAAAACAAGGAGATGGGGCACCGCCATAAAGGCTATCTTAATATGGCTATTAATCTACTGATGGATCAGAGAGCTATGTCCACGGAATCACATGTCAGTTCGGAATTATTCAATAGCGAAAAGCGTCTCAGAGCTTTAACCACCGTAAATAACCTGATTGATACTCCAGGAAAAAAAATAGACGACCTTATAAACATGATCGCTGAAGATCTTACATATTCAGCTGGACAAGAAATAGACTTGACAGTAGAAATTGATGAATTAAATTTAGATGAGAATCAAATGACATCTTTGGCATTAATTACTAACGAATTAATAATAAATTCTTTGAAGTACGCTTTTAATAATATTGACTCTCCATCTATAAAAATCTTTCTAAATGAAAAAATGGATGGATATGCATATACTTACAGAGACAATGGAGTAGGCCTAGATGGCACTATAAAAGGAACAGGTGTAGGTATGCAGTTAATATCTGATCTTGTCCATCAACTAAAAGGAAGAGTGAGTTCTGATTCTCTAAATGGGTACTGTACTTCTATAAGCTTCCCAAAGCAAATTGCCTATGTCTAGTGAGCTGACAATACTACATGTAGAAGACAATGTCCTTGATCAGAGACGCATTAGGTCTTATTTGGCTGATATGGGTTTTTCAAATTTGTATCAATGCGAAAGCATCCAGCAAGCTCAAGAGCTATTTGAGGAAATAGATGTGGATGTGATGATTATCGATATCATTTTAGATGGGAGCAAGGTAGATGGCATCAGTTATGCAAAATCTATTTTGACTCAGACGGATATACCTATCTTATTCACTAGCAGCTTATCTGACGACCAGACAATTTCTAGAATAGAATCTATTCCAGAATGCGAGTACATTGTAAAGCCTGTACCTGAAAGACAGCTTTTTGTTGCCTTAAAAAAACTATTCCTAAGATATCTGTTAACCAGTGATGGCACTCAGGCTATCAGCATAGCTAAGTCGCCCTATTTTTTAGTAAAAACTAATTCCAAGAGTTATACACGAATTGAAAAGAATGCTTTGCTATATGTAGAAGCAGACAATGGCGGTACCATTATTCATCACACAGGAGGAAAGCAATTTGTCTATATAAAACTGCATCGTGTTATAGAGCAGCTAAAGCAGACAGGTCTCATTCGTTGCCATATCTCTTATGCTATAAATGCAGGTGCCTTGGCCCAATACTCTGATGAAGAAATAATCTTAAGCTCAAATAAAGCTATACCTATCAGCCGCAGCTATCGAAAACAAGTAAAGGAAAAATTACAAAACCTGATTGTTAGTAATAGTTGAAAGTGATTTACTCCCACATCTCATCACCGCGGTACTAAATAGACACATCCACCGCAGATGAGAGCCAAGTATTTCTCTAATCAGCTATACGGTCTCCATTTATTAAGAATCAATGATTGTTTAAAGAACCATGTAAATGTGAAAAGTCGTCATCTATGACAAATTTACAGCGACCTATGACATTCTCTAATTTTCAATAATTTCTATCTTATAATTTTCAATGATTTTATAGTCTTAGCTTGTTAAAAGCGCCTTTTAATTTATTCCTCAAAGGCAGCACTATTTATTCACGATTTGGCTCTTCAATTAATAAGATGAGTGGATTCTAATAAATCCTTCTATCAATAATTTCGAATGAAATTGTTAGTTCAAAAAATAATAGTAAACCCAACTAATTAGCATCATGAATATTAAAGGAATAATTATTCTTTGTTTAATAGCTTCTACCCTATGTGCACAGAATAAACAAATGAAAAAAGCAGTAAGACAAGGAAGCGACAATCAAGGCCTCTATGAAGCAGAATTCAAAAAGCCAATGAACTCTACAAAAGTAAAGTCTTGGTGCACTGAAAACGGCTATGTGCTTATTGGTTTTGTTGAAGGAAATATTTCTCGATTTGGCAATATTCAGAATGGTATTCTAGGTGCCAAATTTATGACGCAATCTCATTACAATTATTTGGCACATCAAGAGACCGAACGAAGAAATAATTCATCAGGAAGAAATTCATCAAGCAGTAATTCAGATGTAAGTGGTTACATCAAAGCCGCAGCTATTGTAGGTGGCATATGGGCAGCCTGGCAAGGAACCAAATGGGTAGCTAATAAAGCTTTGGGTGCAGCTTACTCAGGTGGCGAGAGCTCATATATTGATGGTAACGAATCAAAGGAACCATGTTATTCAGTTACGGAATGGGAAACTGGAGTACAGTTCGGCTGGTCATGGAATAATAAAACTCAAATTGTAAAATGCCATTCGAATGGAAGAAAAAAGAAGCTTATGTATATAGGTGAAGCAAATTATTATGACGTAACTGATCATTATTGGCAAAACATAAAGAGTTATAGCAAAGCAATAAAATTTCTACTTAATGAAATTAACTGCAACTGCGACTAAAAACCAATTCTGCTACTTTAAAATTTAATCTGTATGAAATCTAGTATTATAATATTTTCGGTTTTAATTATAATTAATATTGAATCCATAGCTCAATCTGGCTATTTATTTGGTGGCGGTGCTGTTCAACAATATCACAAGACCAATAGTGCGGAGGTTACTGTAAAACAAGAAACATCTAAAACAATATTCATTGACTTAGAATACATACCAAAAGATTTTCAAGACTTCTCGGTAGGCTTTGAATACCTTCATAGTATAAACAATAGTGAATTCAAACATTCGGATCTACGACTGAAGATTGGAAATATACTATTTGGAAAAAGCAGGATTCAGCTGCCTATTTTTGGATTAATAGGATGGAGTCAGTATGATGACCAAAGTAGTAGTTCGTTACAAAAATATTCTGGAATATCTTATGGAGGAAAAGGAGGAATTCGTTTTTATATTACTAACAATCTTAGTCTAGGAGGTTATTATACTTATAGTATAATGGAAGTTTTAAAAATAGATGATGACAACCTGGACGATTCACTTGGAAAGATAACCACTACATCTTTTAATGCAGGTATATTGTATCACTTCAATTGATCTAAATAATAATTGCAAAACATCTCTTGATTAATAGAAAACACATCAAATGAGCAAAGACAAATATGATAAGTCTAATCAGCACAATTTAGAAAAGAACTCAGGTCAGTCTGAGAAGTATTCTAAAGAAGCAAAACAAATGGATCAAGTGGCTATAGAAACAAAGAAAAAGTTAAAAGTAAATTTTAAGAGTAAAAAATAAATCTTGAACACCTACTCAAAAAAATCACACCGTGTGACACAACCCACATAAGGTAAATCGAAATGTCTTCTAAATATTTGTACTGATTTTCAAGCTCCAAGAGTGCCAAATGGTCTTATCCTCAAGAGATAGAGGGCAGCACAACATACACTACTACTTCAGATTCCTCTTGATCCTACTCAATGAAGTAGGTGTGACACCTATATATGACGCCAGGTATTTCTGAGGTACTCTCTGTAGGTAATTGTCTTGGTTGATAAGATTACAATATCTGTCCTCTGCGGAGTCTTTCTGTAGGGCAGTAAATCGCTGAAGCAAGCTCAAGATCACATCTTCCCAGAAGCATCTCACGATACTTTCGAGTTCGGGATAGCTCACGTAGAGCTTTAATAGTTCTGACTTGGTTAGGGATAGATATTCACTGTCTTCTATGGCTTCTATAAAATATTCTGTGGGAGCACCACTCAAGAAACTAGATAGTTCTATGGCAGAATTATCTTCGAAGGAAAACCAGACTGTGATTTCTACACCATCAGAAATATAGTAGAGTCGAAAACAGCCTTTGGTGACGAAATATATTTTGTCACAGATCTGACCATGTGTAAGTAGGGTCTCACCTTTATTGACTTTATTTGATTTGAATTTGCTAGTTAGTTCTGCTAAACCAGCTTCAGAGATTTTACCATATTGCTCAAAGAAATTCGCGAGTGCCGCTTTCATGATTTCTTATATGAATTTTATGATATGCATTAGACAAACTTGTTTCCCGCTGATCCCGCAGATTATCTAAGATGCATTTCTTTTTGTTTCCCGCAGATTTCGCAGATTATCGCTGATGCGTTTCTTCTTTCTTCTCGCAGAACATAGCACATACGTCTCCCTCTTTTTTCTTGCAGAGATACTTAGGCGTCTATATTCGCGTAGACTGCATTTTCTTCGATGAACTTTCTTCTTGGAGGTACTTCCTCTCCCATCAACATTGAGAATACGTTATCCGCTTCTAGAGCATCCATGATCGTGACTTGATTTAGCGTTCTTCTGGTAGGGTCCATAGTGGTCTCCCATAGTTGCTCATCATTCATCTCACCTAGACCCTTATATCTCTGAATCTTGATAGACTTATCTTCCTCTACACCGCCACTGTATTCCATGACGAGTGCTTTTCTTTCTTCTTCATTCCAAGCATAAGCTGCTTTCTTACCTTTCTTAACTTGATAAAGCGGAGGTGCTGCTATGTAGACATATCCTTGCTCAACAAGCTCACGCATATACCTAAAGAAGAAAGTCAATATCAAAGTACTAATGTGGCTACCATCTACGTCGGCATCACACATGATGACTATCTTATGGTATCTCAGTTTTTCAGTATTAAGAACTCTCTCTCCGTCTTTATCTTCTATGCTTACGCCTAGAGCGGTAAACATATTTTTAATCTCTTCATTTTCGTAGATACGGTGCTCCATGGCTTTCTCCACATTGAGGATCTTACCTCTTAGTGGCAGTATCGCTTGGAAGTGCCTGTCTCTACCCTGCTTAGCTGTACCACCGGCAGAATCTCCCTCCACTAGGAATATCTCTGACTCTACAGGATCTTTAGAAGAACAATCTGAGAGCTTACCTGGTAGGCCTGTTCCTGTAAGAACATTTTTCCTCTGGACCATCTCTCTGGCCTTACGAGCTGCATGTCTTGCGGTCGCCGCGATGATGACCTTATCGATGATCATTTTGGCTTTCTTAGGATTCTCTTCAAGGTAATGACCGATAGCCTCCCCTACTGCACGGGATACGATACCTGTCACTTCAGAGTTACCTAATTCTCCTTTGGTCTGTCCTTTGAATTGTGGCTCAGGCACTTTTACTGAAACGATAGAGGTCAGTCCTTCTCTAAAATCTTCTCCTGATACTTTGAATTTCAACTTACTGAAAAGGCCATTTTCGTCTGCATATTTTGCAAAGACTCTATTGACTGCTCTTCTGAAACCCGCGACGTGGGTACCCCCTTCAGTGGTTCTAATATTATTTACAAACGAATGGACGTTCTCCGAGTAGCTGGTATTATACTGCATAGCTACTTCTACCTCTACATTATCTTCTTTGCCTTCTACATAAATAGGGCTGTCGATAATAGGCGTACGAGACTGATCGATATACCTTACAAATTCTATCAAACCACCCTCAGAGTAGAAGGTCTCTTTTTTCTTCTTGCCCTCCTTACCATCTTGTGCTTCTCTTTGATCTTCAAGATTAATGGTCAGACCCTTATTCAAGAAAGCCATCTCTCTGAATCTTATCGCTAAGATTTCATATTTATATTCTAGCGTATCGAAGATTTCACCATCAGGAGTATACGTGATAATAGTACCCGTAACATCTGTCGTGCCTACTTCTTTGACCTCTGTCTGAGGCTTACCCTGAGAGTATTCTTGAGTATAGATCTTGCCACCTCTGTGAACTTCTGCTTTTAATAGCGTAGATAGGGCATTCACACAAGAGACTCCTACTCCGTGGAGACCACCTGAGACCTTGTAAGTATCTTTATCAAATTTACCACCGGCATGGAGGACTGTCATTACAACTTCAAGAGCTGATTTCTGCAGCTTCTCGTGCATCCCGACTGGTATACCTCTACCATTATCTCTTACCCTGATAGAGTTATCAGGAAGAATCGTTACATCTATCGTATCACAATGGCCCGCTAGATGCTCATCTATGGAGTTATCTACGACTTCCCAGACTAGGTGATGGAGTCCTTTGGAGTCCGTCGTACCGATGTACATCCCTGGTCTTTTTCTTACCGCCTCTAGTCCTTCTAGCGCTTGAATATTATTCGCGCCGTATTCGGGCTTTTTCTTGTTGTTGTCGCTCATTTCTATCTTATGGATTAACCAATTAAAGGTAGCAAAAGTAAGGCTTAAAGCATCAACAAAGGAGTAGAATGTGCGATTAATACTAATTAAACCATCTTTTCAGAGTATGGATTGTAAACAATGAATGGAACATGACAAAAACCAATGTGAATAAAGGAATCAGCAGGTTGTTACCATACTTAAACAAGTAGCAGGTAACAAGTCCTAATACAATATTGGGGATCAATGCCAACCTCACTAATTTTTTATATGTCATGTGCATTATCTTATTGAATTGTATCAATTATTGATTACAGGGAGGCCTACAAGAAAAGTGACATTCGTCCTTCTCAATAGCACAAAGTTGTCGTTCATTTAGACCTAATAAAGTTGCATGTATCCCTCCTGTTACAAAAGAAAGCAAGATTGTTGTTCCCCCATTTGCTCCGCCAGTAATAACTGTTACAGTAACCCCGACGACAACATGAGCTGTGAAGGTGGTAGCAGCCGTCCGTTTAGCTCGTCTCATACAATTTACATATTCTTGCTCACATCCAACACAACATAAAAACTTACTAGATTGAAGATCATCGTCATGATCTAACCCACAACCCAAATTAGACTCCTGGAGGGATATAAATACGCTAGCTAAATTCTGATTGTACTCTAAGAACTCCTCTGTTTTATCACCTAAATACGAGTAAATCATATTATAATCCACTACGGTAGTCTTTGGAAGTAAAGAAAGATTGTCATACATTTCAGTGTACAACGACAACAATTCAGGATCATCTTCTATTTCTTTCAAAATAAAATTTCCCTCCGAAAGCAACCACTCGAGGTCTTCACAAGTGTAAGAAATGTTAACTTGAATATCCTCAGTTTGAGGAGCACAAGAAAATAAAGAAATCAATAAGAACAATGTAATTAATCGGTTCATTTTTTTTGATAAACTACCCCCCCCCGAGAGTAATTTCAAAATTAAATGCAAGGTATTTTATAAATACTTTTATTTCGCATACATGCCCGTTACGAAGATGCTTAGTTTTTAGTAGCTAATCTTAACCAAATTCAGCTCAAAATTATTTTCACTAGGGACTATGAGTTCGCGGTTACTTAGTTGTACCCCATCTCGGAACCGCAGCTTGAGGGATTGGTCTTCTGTGCTGAGCAAACTATTCCTTGCGACCTTGCCTGTAGGGTCTAGAATATACTCGCTGACTGTGCTATTCTTTTTTATTTCGTCATTGTAGATTAGACGCATTCTGGAGGGGGTCTTCATGATAAAGAAGGAGGAATAAATCGCTTCATCATCCTGAGAGAATTGCTTCTTGTATAGAATCTTAGACCATTCTACTTTTGCATCGGGACTGATACTAGAGACGATGATATCCTCATTATAATAGTCTACCCATCCTCTACGAATGCCTCCACCCCAGCTTCTATAATCACCTGAAGAAGAATTCCTTCGAGAAAATTCTCTAGCCAGCTCCATCAAGACTACCACGCCACCATCTTGTCTCTTGATTACTTCTCTCACTTCGAAATTCTCAAACACTTTACTCTTTTTCTTTTTAGTCCGAGAGACTTCATCTATGAGCTTATCTGAGAATGGTATGAAGCGTATCGGTTGGTCTAAGCCACCTGACGTTATGCTTCCGATGAATAGATATATGCCCTTAGACTCTCGTGCTTTTTTATCTCCATATAGTCCAGCTACTATGATCTTTTCATTTTGATTATCATAGTCCATAAAAATATCTCTCTTCTGCCTTTCACCAAAGTCCACAACCGATACTTCAGAGTAATTCTGCAAGATGTTATAGGACATAATCTGCATTTTGGCATCTCCCCCATCGTTATAGAACTCATTCTCATAGAGGCCCATGACTAGGGTCCCTTTATTGGTCAAGATAGCTTTTCTTAGGATCTTCTTAATTTTTATCTCCTTAGGAAATTGTATCAATTGGGTCTGTAGAATTCTATTTTTCTCGTTGTCATAGAGTAGGAGAATCATATTGTCCTCAGCATCTATTGTATAGACCAGTAATTTGCTCTTATCTTCAGACAGTACTCCTTCTATTCTGCTTTTGATATTCTTCTTAGGTATGGAGATCAAAGTGCTACTATCTACAATAGAGATGTTCTTATTGTAGCGGCGCATTTTCAGAATCACGGTATCCCTTTCTAGATAGCCATAGACCATCTGAAAAACAGTGTCCATCCCTAACGTATTAACGACATCCGTCCTCTTTTTTTCTAGGTCTAGTTCTGCATGTAAAGTATGCTCCATGAATTCATTAAAGACATCTACCTCTTTAATGAAACCTTTATCTCTGTATACAATAAATCTCTCATCTATCTTACCGAGCAATTCATAGGCATAATAATTTCTGATATTCATCTCTGCCGAGATACTCACTTCCTGAGCATAGCTAGAGAAGGACCCTAGAATAAAGGTGATCCAAGCAAGGATGATAAATAATGAATTTTGCACTTTCTGTCTAATGATTATTACTTTGGTGACTATAATAAAACGAGGTCTAGCCTATCTTAATTTGATAGCAGGTAAAGCTAAAAATACACATACTTTTACAACAAAAACTAGAGACTGATGTCGTCAAACCAACTTATTGAATGTGTTCCAAATTTCAGCGAAGGCGCTGACAAAGATATTTTAGAAGCGATAGCTGCAGAAATATCCAGTGTAGACGGGGTGAAACTACTAGACGTAGACCCTGGAAAAGCCACAAATAGGACAGTTTTCACCTTTGTAGGACCTCCACCTAGGGTCATAGATGCTGCATTTTTGGCTATCAAGAAAGCTGCAGAACTAATAGACATGAGTACACATAAGGGAGAACATCCTCGTATGGGCGCCACAGATGTCTGCCCTCTCATACCGATAGCAAATATCAGTATGGAAGAAACTGTGCAGTATGCTGAGCAACTAGCTGAAAGAGTAGGTTCAGAACTAGCTATACCTGTCTACCTCTATGAATCAGCTGCTCGCAAACCTGACAGAAAAAACCTAGCAATCATCAGATCTGGTGAGTACGAGGGACTTGCCAACAAATTACAAGATCCTAACTGGGCTCCTGATTACGGCCCTACCCAATTTAATGCTAAGGCGGGCGCCACAGTCATAGGAGCCAGAGATTTTCTAGTTGCCTACAACATTAATCTCAATACCACCTCAGTGAGAAGAGCCAATGGTATTGCCTTTGATATCAGAGAAAATGGCCGAGTCAAAAGAGAAGGAAATCCTATCACTGGAAAAATAGTCCGAGATGCTGAAGGCAATGCTCTCAGAGAACCAGGACTACTTAAATCTGTCAAAGCGATCGGCTGGTACATAGAAGAGTATGGTATCGCTCAGATATCTATGAACCTTACAGATATCAATGTCACTGCCTTACATACCGCCTTTGATGCCACGGTAGATTCTGCTACCAAAAGAGGCATGAGAGTTACGGGCTCAGAACTCGTAGGACTGGTTCCCAAAAAAGTACTTATCGATGCGGGCAAACATTTTCTAAAGAAGCAAGAAAGATCTGTAGGAATCTCAGAAGAAGAGATCATCAAAATCGCTGTCAAAAGTCTAGGGCTAGATGAACTACGGCCTTTTGACCCTAAAAAGAAAGTCATAGAGTATCTACTAGAAGATGAAAGTACACGGCCGTTAATACAAATGAATCTTTCCTCGTTTGCAGATCTAACGGCATCTGAAAGTCCAGCTCCAGGAGGTGGAAGTATAGCAGCTTATGTAGGAGCACTGGGTGCTGCACTAGGTGGTATGGTCGCTAACCTCTCAGCACATAAGCGAGGATGGGATGATAGGTGGACCTATTTTTCTGAAGCTGCAGAAAAAGGTCAAATACTGAAAGACAAATTACTAAATCTAGTGGATGAGGATACTGCCGCATTCAACAAAATAATGGAGGCAATTAGAATGCCTAAAAGCACAAAAGAAGAAAAAGCGATCAGATCCGCAGCTATGGATAGCGCCACCAAAAATGCAATAGAAGTACCTCTAACGGTCATGCATACCTCATTAGAATCCTATGGACTACTCACTGATATGGCAGAAAATGGAAATCCAGCTTCTGTATCTGATGCAGGAGTCGGTGCGCTCTGCGCCCATACAGCTATCTATGGAGCATACCTCAATGTAATGATAAACTGTTCGGGTTTCGATGACAAGGCTTATGTAGCAGAAAAAACAACTGAGGCCGCCAATATCTTGAAGGATTCTGAAGCGCAACATCAGCAGATTTTAGATAAAGTCAATCAGGTAATCGCCAGATAAGTTAGCTGATGACCTATTCTGATTTTCTTGAAAAAATCAGCCCTCTACAGTCTTCGATGATTGCATACTTGAATGGGCTGATGCTCACAGAAGAAGGCACCTCTAGAAAGATTAGATTCAAAGTCCCTTTCTATGACTATAATAGTTGGTTTTGCTATCTAAATCCTGTCGGAAAGGATAAAATTGAGCTCTGCTTTCTAAAGGGTCAGAAAATGAAAGAATCCTTCAGTATACTTCAGTTAAGGGGTCGAAAAATGGTGAGTGGCTTGATTTTGGATGTCAACATGGATATTCCTAAGGATTTGATCGTTGATATGATAAAAGAGGCTATTCATCTGAATATGAGATAATTTCATCGATGAATGACGAAATGTTATCATTTTGTCATAAACACCTGATTATCAGCACTATAGTATACTAAGGGTAAAAATTACCATAAGCTATATGTCAGAATGTATAGAAATCGTGTTTTCTTTAGCTATACTTGTAACTAAATTAAATTTCTAAGGTCTCACCTAGAGTTCAGTCAAAAAAGACGATGAGTAATTGTACTAAAGTGGTAGAAAATCTAACAGAACTGATTGCTAAAACACCACTTGTTAAGCTTCAAAAATTAAGTTCGGAACTCAATTGCAATGTATATGCTAAGGTAGAGGGGTTCAATCCTAGTAACTCTGCTAAGGATAGATCAGCACTCTACATGATAGAGCAAGCCGAAAAGAAAGGACTCATCAAAGAAGGCGCTACCATCATAGAAGCGACATCAGGAAATATGGGTTTCAGTATAGCCATGATCTGCTCTATCAAAGGTTATAAATGTGTACTCACTGTCAAAAACTCTGCTTCTCAAGAAAAGTTAGCCATGCTAAAAGCGATGGGTGCAAGAATCGTTCTTTGCCCAGCGGATGCAGATAGTCAGAGTCCACTTTCATACTACAAAAGAGCTGAAAAGCTATCTGTAGAAATAGAAAACTCCTACTACCTTAATCAAAATTTCAATGCAGAAAACTCTGCAGCCCACTATAATTCTACAGGGCCAGAAATCTGGAACCAGACTCAAGGAAAAATTACCCACTTCTTATGCTGTGGTGGTACTTGCGGAACACTAGTGGGTTCTGGAAGGTATCTGAAGGAACAAAACCCTGAGGTAAAAATCATAGGTGTAGATGCTTATGGATCTGTACTACAGAAATTCCACCATGAAGAAATCTTCGACAAGAATGAGATCCATTCTAAGAAAGTAGAAGGTCTAGGCAAGGATATAATAGGTGCTAATTATGACAGAAAAGTCATAGATAAGTTTATCAAAGTAACTGACAAAGCCAGTGCCCTTAAGGCTAGAAAAGTCTGTAAGCAAGAAGGTTTATTTATTGGCTATTCTAGTGGAAGTACTATCGAAGCCGCAGAAAAAATGGCTGATGAATTTTCTCCAGAAGATACAGTAGTCTTACTCTTCTCGGATCATGGATCTAGATACCTGTCTAAGATATACAACGACTCTTGGATGGAAGAACAAGGCTTCATCAGAAAGAGAACCCTGGCGGCTATCTAAGCGAACAGCTTCGGACTCATTTTATTACTTTCTCCTAAGAGCTCATTCTTTATACGACCTAATCTCGTTCATCCTTTGTTAGTAAGGTTACTCTTCTTTTCTGTGGTGATGTCTTGATAGATTCAATGACTCATTGAGAACAAAAAATGCAATTCATAGGTTTATCAGATATGCCTGACCTTTTCCTATATGCTATCTTTATCTCTCTAGGTCTTAATGCCTGCTTTTTTCTGATTGCTTATTTCTTACAATCGGATAAGCTAACGGATATTACCTACAGTGCAACTTTTGCAGCGATTGCTGTTACCGGATATCTATTATCCGAAAGACTTCCTGCACATCTGATCACACTGACCTTGATCCTAATATGGGCTATACGCTTAGGGACTTTTTTGATGACGAGAGTGCATAAGCTAGGTAGAGATGATAGGTTTAATAACATTCGTCCCTATCCCATAAAGTTTCTGGCTTTCTGGACAATGCAAGCCCTCACTTGTATTATCGTCAGCCTAGGTGCACTAATTATTTTTAATGATCACGCTAAACCAATGGATACTATATTTCTACTCGGTGGTCTTATTTCTATTCTAGGTCTATCGCTAGAATCCATAGCTGATTACCAAAAGTATAGCTTCAAAAATAAGTACCCTCATCGATTCATGAATCAAGGTGTCTGGAAGAAAATCAGACATCCCAACTACAGCGGAGAAATATTATTTTGGATTGGTCTGAGTATTGGTGCCATCGGATCTCCTCATTGGCTACTTGCGATTACAAGTCCTCTATGGATAAGCTTCATAATCATCAAGTTCAGTGGTATTTCGATCCTGATAAAAAATTGGGAAAAGAAGTATGGACAGGATACAGAATATCAAGCTTACAAGAAACAGAGCTATAAGCTCATTCCTTATCTGTTCTAAAAGAAAGGAACCGTCAGCCAGTAGGCCCTTATTTCAGCTTTCTAGGTCTCTTAAATATAGGAACTGTACTGCACGGCTCTCCAAACATGATGCTCTGGGCAAAAGGCTTTAGTGACGCCGTCAGTGCGGCATAGGCGGCTGGAGGAACAGGTTTATTACTGCATCCTTTGATAACCACTCTTTCATCTTGATACACAGAGGCATCAAATTCCTGAATGAGATTATCATAGTAATGGACCAGATACTCTGCTGCTGTACCATGGTAGATAGAATGTGCGATACCTTGCAGATACTGCGAGACTAACATGAATGCCCATATAGGAATAATGGCATCATTAGAATTATAGACGAGGACTGTTTTGTCCTTATACTTTGTCCAGTCAATTTCTTTGAGGCTGGATCTAAAGTCTTTTTCTTTTAAGATAAGTTCCTTGAACAGAAACTGCTTGAGGTCTATCTCTACTACTGACCGAGTAGGATAATAGTCTTCCAGGTTGATGACCTTGAGACCGCTGTTAGCGACTCTGTTTACTAAAGGCTTGATATTATTTTCAGACATAAGGTATAGGTCTCTGGACTTAATGATGGACTTAACAAAAAATAGAATCTTTTATTCCTCCTCACTCTTAGATTCTGAACCTTCAACATCAGAGGGTTCTGATAGTTCAGTAGAATTTTCCGCCTCTACTGCTATCTCCTCAGAATTAACTTCTTCTTTATTCTCTAGCTCAGTTGTCTCATCCGCTGGCTTATCCGCTTCGTCGGGTTGTGCTTCGGCACCTTCTGATGCAGGTCCTGGAGAAGCAACTTCCCCATCTTTGGGACCTATCTCATTCTCTGGCATCTCGAACTCTTTGATCTTAGGTAGATCATTCAGATCTTTTAAGCCAAAGTGATTCATAAATTTCTCTGAGGTAGCATATAGTAGTGGTCTTCCAGGTCCTTCTGCTCTTCCAGATATTTCTATCAGTTCTTTTTCTAATAATTTCTGGACGGCATAATCACAGTTGACACCTCTTATGCCTTCTATTTGAGATTTTGTAATCGGTTGCTTATAGGAGATTATTGCCAGTGTCTCAAGTGCTGATCGAGATAACTTTTTCTTAGACTCTAGCTTTAGATATTGACTGACGACGGGATAGTAAGTACCCTTAGTCATAAACTGAAATCCTCCAGCAATCTCCTTTACCTCAAATGGATACTTGTCATCTTCGTACTTAGTATTGAGCCCTTCTAGGGCCGCAGTAATTTCTTTCTCCTTGATTGTCTTATCAAGGTAAGTATTGATTGTATTCTTAATCTCTTTTGCAGTGATAGCTTTATCAGATGCAAAAATGAGACTTTCTATATATAGTTGAAGATTATCCAAGACCTGGGAAAAATTTATGCTTTACGAAATAGAAGGCCAAATTTAGGATTACAAGCAAGAATATCAAAGGAATCCAAAAATGCTTATCAAAGGTCTTTTCAACATCTTCTACACTTTTAGGTAGTTGTGGTATCACCTCATACGAAAACTGTCCATTTTCCTCTGATATACCTAACTCAATGAGCTGATTCTCAATCATAAAGGTGTAATTCTTAGTCTCCAATTGCTTAAAGGAAATCTGAATTATTTCCCCATTGACAAAAATTATGAGATGGCCAGACTCCTCTCCATGATACATCTCGATGAGATATGGGCTTCCAGTAAGCGAATAATATGTCCAATTAAGCTGTGCCAGTGATCTATTTCTCTCTACAACGCTGTAGATTATGCCATATATTTGAATAAAACAATCAAATTATGGCTTTTATAAAAATATAAACGGTGACTACTGCAGACAAAAACGACCTTAAGAAAAAGATCGAAGAAATGATTCTTAAGTATGAGCATGACATAAAGGAAACCGAAAAAATGGTAGAACCGGTCAAGCCAGAAAATTCCCTCGGTCGTGTCAGTAGGATGGATGCAATCAATAACAAAAGTGTCATGGAGGCCTCTCTAGGAACAAAATTTCTAAAAGAAATAAGCTCAAATTTGCGCTGACACAATTGGACAACGAAGGTTTTGGGAAATGTTCTAATTGTCATAAACAGATCAATCCTAAGAGATTAATGTTTATGCCCGAGAGTACTAAATGTGTAAGATGTGCTGGATAGGCAACTATGCCTCTGAGTGCTTTTTAGCTAATCGCATAGGAACAGAGACACATTTCTTCTCCATGTAGTCCATCATTTCTAGGACCAAGTTCTGAGCTTCTGTATCTAGGTCTTCTAACCTATTTTTGTAGACGGAGTTGATTGCTTTAGATTTTACTGCTGCTATCTCAGCAGGTACATGTGCCAGTGAGCGCTCTATTTTTCTCTCTATAAATAAATTACTGAATGCTATCAGATTCTTAGCGATGATAGGCTTAGCCTTGAGCACTTCTAATTTTCTGAATTCCAGATTTTCTTCAGACAGTTTTCTTAGTCCTTCGATATCTATGTGGTGCACATCATTCTGCTCGACTACTTCTAGAGATACATTTCTAGGTACTGCAAGATCAATGATCGTCTTCTGAGAAGTATCCCCAGCTAGCATCTGCTTATACAACTTATGATCTATTATGACATCATTGGCCGAAGTACAGACGAATATGACATCGAATGCGCCTGCAACATTTTCCAGCTCTTTGATATGGAATGAATCTGCATTTATTTCTTCTGATAATTCTTGAGCATTATGCAGGCTTCTGTTGTAGATTTTGATATCTGAAAAGTGATACTTCTTTAGAAATTTAGCGACTAAGGCATTGGTCTCACCAGCCCCTATAAGTAGGACCTTAGCACCGGCATTTACATTACTTTTTAGTAGCGTACTTATAGCTAGAGATACTACTGATAAAGGTTTCTCCCCTATCTTAGTATTGTGATAGACTTCCTTGGCCGTCTGGACTATGGACTTATCTAATAATCTTAGATGGTCCCCCGTAAAGCCATGTGATCTATTAAATTCGTAGGCCTTTCTATATTGGCGGAAGATTTCTCTTTCGCCGACGACTAGAGAGTCCATCGATGAAGCCAGTTCGAAGACATGCTTCAGCGCAGCTTCCCCCTCATAGGTACTTACAAACTTGCTGATATTCTTTACGGTCTTTTCTTCTAGCTCAGGATTCACCTTACTGAAGAAAGTCTCTAAAAAAGCCTCATCCATCTCCAACTCGGAGTACATCAGATACGTAACCCTATTACAGGTCTCTAGATATAGAAATTCTTGAATACCAAAAAACTCTTTGATTGCTCTGGTAGAGGCTTCAGGACTGTCTGATTTTCTGAGAAAGAAGTGTCCAATATCATTCACATTTATGTTGTGATGAGTAACTGTTATCACCTTATATTCTGACAAACTGGACATCCAAGCAAAGTTATAGTTCAGACGTCTGATTATTGTCATAGTATTGTAAAACAGGGCTGCTGGATAGAGCTAGCTCTATTTTTAGTATCTTTATGTTATTAGTTGATAATCAGATAATTAGACTTGTTAGGGTTTTTTCGACGTAATCTTAATTTCAATTTACTTGCCCTTGTAATTTTTACAATACTTTTGCATGTCTACTATTTTATAGACTACAGAGGTTCAGAAATTACTTGGCCTCTAGAGCTCTTTGAAGGCTGGTTTGGGGTTCTAGATTCGAAATTTCCTAGGATATTATTCGCCATCTTCTTGATAGCTATACAAGGAATCTTAGTGAATAGAATAGTCGTCAAGCATAAGCTCAGTAGAGCTTTAAGTACCATTCCTGGCGCAATTTTCATCCTATATTCAGTCTTCATCCTAGAATCAGAGGTCTTTCATCCTGCCATGCTGGGACACTTCTTTGTGATTCTGTCTATGAGCAGCTTATTCAATATCTATAAGAGACATCTTCCAGTGACGACCATCTTTAATAGTGGTTTGTTCTTAGCTATAGCGGCTCTGATCTATCCAGCCTATATAACTTATGCTATTGTTCTTTTTCTAGGACTCTTCAGTCTCAGAAATTTAGAACTAAGAGAGATGCTCCAGATGACCTCTGGCCTGCTGGCGCCCTTCTTTCTGATAGGGGTTTATTTTTTTTACAAAGGGCAGTTGAGTATGCTTTCTGGACTCTTTTTAGAAAATATGTCTTTGCCTTGGAGTAATCTGAGTGGTGGTCTAGAAGTCTGGATAAAAACTATAATAGTATCAGTAATAATCGTCCTCCTTATCATCTTTAATAGTAACAATAAGAAAAAGAAAAAGTATGACGCGATCAAGAAAGTAGAGCTCTGTTACTGGCTACTATTTTTAGCGTTGATCAGCTTATTCTTTGCAGGAGATATTACTGGCAATCATCTCATCCTTATAGCGGCACCTTTAGCTATCCTCTCTGGTCTACATATGGAATCCAATGAAAACAAAATGTCGAAAGAATTTCTCTTTCTTGTCATGTTAGCTGGAGTCATTGCTTTCCAATTACAACTCCTGTAAGTTCTCAGAAGCTTTAGAATTTCAGACCATGCCATCTATAAGATCCTCCTTGTCACGACGATGGATCAAGGTACTCATCACGATAGAAAACAGACAATAAAGTGTAAAGAATATAATGCCTGGAGAGAGCTTGGAATAATTGACCGTTTCTATACTCATAGAATCTGATCCTCCTCCAGCCATACTACCCAATTGAGAATTAAGCAAGCCATAGAAACCAATATAGGCCATGAATATTGCTACTACAAATACATCTGCCATACTCCATTTTCCAAGATAAAAAATGACAACTTTTACAAAGTTGCTAGTCCTCGCCTTTTCGATATATAGATAGAAAGTAGTCAGTAACATTTTGAAAAATGGTAGGATTATACTGAATAATAAAATAAGGAATCCGACTAGCTTTAGATCTACCCCTTCTCCTTCTAGCAAGGTCTTAGTCACACCTAGTATACTCTTACTCTGGAAGTACATGACCTGCTCATCAAAGCGAACATTTTCCCCCATCAAGTTTATATCCACTTCCGAGAGCCTGGCGTCTAAGTCTATCATAGGCAATGCCAAACCTAAAGTCAGAAAGACGATACAACTTATCGTTAGCCAGAGCATAGCTGTCTTGAAGGTCAATATTTTTGTAAAGAGTAAAGCCAACAATATAGCTAATCCAAGAGCTAACAAAATCTGTATAATTAATGTCTTTGAATTGACACCAAACTGGGCTACCCTAGATCTAATTTCAGTATTTGTACTGACTAAGTTTTTAGTCTCATACCTAGCGTAAATAGCATCTCGCTTATCTACTAAGATAGAGTTGGATTGAGTAACGAGCATATCACTGACTTGTTCAGTGATTTTTTTCTTCAGTTCAGGAATTTTCTTTTCAAACTCTTTCATCATCTGATCCGCAATGCCTGGGATCTTAGATTTGAAATCTAAACTGCTGACCTTTTTTTCTATGTTCCCCTTAAACATACCCATGAACAAACCGACCAGTTTATTATCCTGTTTATCTCCATCCATAAACATCTCCACTAGCTTACCAGATTCGATATATTCTCTGTGCATATCATAGAGATAATTTTCTATTTGTCGTTGGAATGAAGAGAGGTCACTGCTGTCAAATTCAAAACCTTTAGCCTTCTTTTCTATAACAGAAAAGATTTTCTTTTTCCAGATATCAATATTGAACAGTCCATAATTAATCTTATTAATTTCAGCAAAGTCGTAACGGTATTCATTCACTTCAGTCGTCAACTTATGCAATTCATATCCCTTCCAAGATCCGAATCCAATTAGTGCTGCAATCAATAAACTTAAAACTATACGCATCTGAAAATTTTCTATAGAGCTATTCCTGTTATTAAATATCTATGATGATATTTTACAACTAAATGTTACAATTTAGAGTATTCTAACCAATAGATAAGTATACAGATGGAAAATACGGAATTAGAGAAATTAAAATACCCCGCCGGACGATTTAAAGCACCTGAAGCATATACTACTTCTAAGAGAGCGGAAAATATAGCTTCACTCAAGAGCCTGCCTAGTGAACTAAGAGCTGCTACCCAGAATCTCACAGACGAGCAATTGGATATTCCATATAGAGAAGGTGGGTGGACTATCAGGCAGATTGTACACCATCTGGCCGATAGCCATATGAATAGTTTTATCAGATTCAAACTGGCACTTACGGAGGACAATCCTACTATCAAAGCCTATGATCAGGATGCATGGGCCGCCGGAGAAGATGCTACTTTCAGCATAGAGTCTTCACTACAGATTCTCGATGGTCTACATACCCGCTTAGTTACAGTACTGCAGCACATGACTCCTGAAGATTATAGTAGAACATTATTCCATCCTGAGATGAAGAAGAAACTTCCTCTCGACTTTATGGCTGCTTTGTATGGCTGGCATTCCAGACATCACCTGACCCAGATCATAAAAATGAAGGAAAGGCAGAGCTGGTAAATGAAACCATCTACCGTGCTAGGACGACCAAATTTACTCGATTGAAATTTTTTACAGCCTCACTCTTTGCTCTGAATTTCATATTGATTTTTTGGGGAATGACTTCGAATTCTGATACACGAGGATCTAGTCCCTTTGATAGCAAACTTAAAGACCTATACCAACCATTTATGAATTTTGATCTTGCTCAGACAAATGACCTTGCCTTCACAGCAGATTCTACTCTATAGTGTCACAATAAGCTTATTACTTATACTCTTCTGGGGAGATTTATTCAACAGTTTGAGAACTATGAAGAGTCGCTAATCAAGCCTAAGCTTCACTTATCGCCGTACTTTTCTCTAGCGTACTTCTGGAGATCCACTACTTGATCAGACTCATCCACAATTTCTTGACCTAATAAGGTCTCGAACATATCTTCCATAGTCACCAGACCTACCACACTTCCATACTCATCACGAACGACTGAGAGGTGTTGCTTCTTCTTAGTAAGGTCTTGGAATAATTCTGGGAGAGCGGTATCATCACTAACATAGTTTGCTTCTAACATTAGATCTTTGATCTTTTCTTTGTTACCGTTCTCTACTACACAGGAAAGAATGTCATCTTTCAATACAGTGCCTGTGATATTGTCTTTGTCTCCTTTGTAGACAGGAATTCTAGAATATATTTTGCTCGGACTAGCATTGACGAATTCATCCACAGTCATTTCTTCATCCACCATAAAGGCGACTGTCCTTGGCGTCATGATATCTCTCACAGACATCTTTTCGAAGTTGAGAAGATTATTGATGATAGTAGATTCTTCTTTACCGATAGCCCCACTACTCTCTCCTACTCGTGTCATCGCTGCGAAGTCGGCTCTACTGAGGACAGATTTACTTTTATCTTTTTTCAAGAACTTAGTGGTCAACTGACATAACCATACCAGAGGAGCAAGAACTGTGATAAGAATCTTTAGCATCTTAGTTGTAAAAGGTGCCAGACTTCTCCAGTTATTAGCGCCGATCGTCTTGGGTATAATCTCCGATAGAATCAAGATGAGTAAAGTCATGACAACAGGTGTGACTATTGTTGCCATAGGCTTAGCGCCCCATATTTGTGTTGCAGCTGCTCCAACCCCTATCGCACCTGCAGTATGCGCCACAGTATTCAAGGTAAGTATCGCGGAGAGTGGCTTATCTATATCTTTCTTATACTCTTCTAGGAGCTTACCCGTCGCAGTCCCTTTAGAAGATTGTCGACTTACATAAGATGGTGTGATACTCAGCAGAACAGCTTCTAGTATCGAACATAAAAATGAAAAGGCTATCGAAATGGCGAACCAAAAAATAAGTAATCCCAAAGCTTTAAATTATTGATTATGTGGCAAAACTATATATAAGTAGTTCTAATATGAAGGGTTTTAAGCTTTAATATCAGCTATTCGTTGGCCTTTTTAGTACAAAAACGGCGATTCCAGCTAATATAGCCTTCACTAGAGCCATTTTCCAGAAGGGATATAGCCCATATTCTAGAGCTTTCTCTATACCAAATTTATAAGATAGATGCCCTAATCCGAAGACAAATAGGACCCCTGTCCCCAGTATCATCAACCCTATGAGCTTAGGAAAAGTCTTCTCTTCTAGGGTAGAAGCACAGTAAGAGATCACTAACCCAGAGAATATAAAACCATACAGAAAACCTCCACTAGAGCCGACTATCCTAGACCAGCCTGAGGAACCCTCTGCAAATACTGGAAGACCCGCTACTCCCAATATGAGATAGAGAATAATCGCTGCTAAAAAATTAGTGGGTTTCAGTAATCCAGCAGCTACGAATATCACTAAGCTCTGAGCTGTAAAAGGAATACCAGTTTCAATTACTGGGATAGTAAAGGATGTATAAGCTGATAGTACCATAAATAATAGAGCCCCAGTTATTCTGTTCAATTGTTTTATCACGTAGTACTAGCTTTGATGGTTAATATTGCTCTGGCTAAATGTTATATTTATGAGCAATTTCTCAAAATTGAAGTTAATGGGAATAAAGAAAACTACGTATCTAATATTTGTTTTATTTACAGCACTATCGTGCTCAAATGATAAAGCGGGTTCTAACTCAACCCATACAAAAACTGATTCGCAAACAGCTTCAGGTTTTGAAACCATTCCCAGTTCACATTCGGGAATAGACTTTGTCAATGCTCTCAAAGACGACCCTCTTTCAGAAAAGAATGTCCTTTCCTTTCAACACTACTTTAATGGCGCAGGAGTAGGTGTAGCTGACTTCAATAATGATGGCCTGGCAGATGTATTTTTTGCAGGTAATGAAGTACCAAATGCATTGTATGTAAATAAAGGTGACTTTAAATTTGAAAAACTAGATACCACTTCTGGAATCAATCAGAATAAAGTATGGGCAGCTGGTGTATCTATCGTAGATATTAACGGAGATGGTTATAAAGACATCTATGTCTGCCAACAAGGACCTTATGACCCTGCCGAAAGAAAAAACTTATTCTACATAAACAATGGAGACCTAACTTTCAAAGAATCAGCAGCGGAGATGGGCTTAGATGATTCCAATTTTTCTACCCAAGCAGCATTTTTTGATTACGACAAAGATGGAGATCTAGACTGCTATGTCCTAGATGAATCAAAATATGTAGGTGTAGTACTCGCCAAAATATATAAAGAGCTTGAAAACGAAACCAATATGAGAGCTGCTAGTGGAAAGCTGTATGAAAACACTGGCAATCTTAAATTTAAAGATGTGACCAAAGAAGCAGGTGTATTAAATTACGGCTATGGATTAGGTCTTTCTATATCTGACTTAAACGGAGACAACTGGCCAGACATTTATGTAGCTAACGATTATACAGTACCCGACTTTATGTATATCAACCAAAAAGATGGCACCTTCAAAGAATCTGTCAAGGATTTTACTAGACAGATTTCTTACTTCGCCATGGGCTGTGATATAGCAGACATCAATAATGATGGACTCGTAGATATAGGTGTCGTAGATATGGCTGCGGAAGATCACTTCAGAGACAAGACCTTAATGGCAGGGATGGACACTGAAGCCTTTAAATATTATTTCTATGAGCTCGGCTACCAGTTTCAGTACATGTTTAATAGTCTACAACTGAACAATGGAAACAATACTTTTTCCAATATCGCAGCCTTAGCCGGTGTGCTGAAATCAGATTGGAGTTGGGCTGCAATATTTTCTGATTTTAATCTTGATGGGCATAAAGACTACTATGTCACCAATGGCTTCAGACGTTACTCTAGGGATAACGACTTTAGAAACAGAATGAAAGAAATAAGAGCAGAGAATAATAATACTATCCCACTTGAATATAGAGAGGAGGTATATAAATTAATGCCAGAGATAAAGCTGAAAAACAAGTTATATATCAATGATGGCCACTTACATTTCAAAGACAACCATTCTGATTTTAAGCATCCTGAGATAGAAACTTTTTCTTCTGGTGCCGCAACGGCTGATTTCGACAATGACGGAGACTTAGATGTCATCATTAGCAACATAGATCAAGAGGTTACTTTACTAAAGAATACTGCCGTAGAAAAGTCAGGCAGAAATTATATCAAGATTTCGCTAAAAGGACAGAATGAAGCAAACACCTTAGGGAGCAAAGTTTATGTAGAAACAAATAAGAATACGCAACTCCAAGAATACATATTTGTAAGAGGTTATGAGTCGACAATGGAAGACGTCATAATTTTTGGTCTTGGAAGTTCTGATAAAATAAATTCTATCAAAGTAGTCTGGCCAGATGGCAACCAACAAATAGAAAGCAACATCACACCTAACCAACATCTTAAAATTGCTTACCGAAAAGAGACAAACATTGCAAACCAAAAAGAAGTAAAAGCACAAGGTTTACTAACATCACTGTCTCCTGAGGAATTAGGGATAGGCTTTACTCACGAGGAAAATTACTTTGACGATTTTGAACAAGAAGTCCTTCTACCGCAAAAACAAACTTCTTTTGGTCCTGCCCTTGCTACAGCGGATGTCAATGGAGATGGGCTAGAGGACTTTTATATTGGAGGAGCCAAAGGACAAGAAGGTGCTCTTTACCTACAAACTTCTGAAGGAAAATTTACCAAGAATGCAAATCAACCATGGGAGAATGAACTGGCAAGCGAAGATGTCGATGCTTACTTTGTAGACCCCAATAACGATGGCCATAAAGACTTAATCATTCTTTCTGGTGGCAGTGGGGATATGATAGGTTCTGAAGCTTGGTTACTCGATAGATTCTATGCTAATAATGGAAAAGGTGAGTTTTTTAGAATTGCTAACGTATTACCGTCAACTAACTCGGCTTCTTACGCAATCATAGCAGAAAACATTGATGATGATCCCGAGGAAGAGCTACTGATCCTTGGAGCTGCGAAACCAGGCCAATATCCAAGGGCTGAAAAATCAGTTTTGCTAGATTACCAAAATAAAGCCTTCGTAGATATTACTGAAGAGAAATTACCAGAGCTAAATGCAGAAGATGGTCTGATCAGATCAGCTATCTGGGTGGACTTGGACAACGATGGTAAAAAAGATCTCATAACAGCTGGAGAATGGCAGAATATAGAGGTCTATATAAATAAAGATAACAGCTTCACCAAGGCCTCAAAATCTTGGGGAACATCCGATAGAGAAGGTTGGTGGCGTTCTCTCTCTGCCGCTGATATAGATAATGATGGTGATATAGATTTAGTCGCTGGCAATGTAGGTAAAAACTTCAAACAGAAAGCCAGTCCAGACCATCCTCTGTATCTATTTTCTAATGACTATGACAATAATGGAACACTAGACTGCGTACTAGCTAAAGACTACAAAGGCAATATCGTCCCCGCAAGAGGCCGTCAATGTTCTAGTGAACAAATGCCGTTCATTAGCGATAAATTCAAAACCTACAACGAATTCGCATCAGCTAACATAGTGGACATACTAGGAGATGACAAAATCGAAGATGGTATCAAATTAAAAGCAGTAGATTTTTATTCCTACCTGCTTAAAAACGAAGGAGGGAAGTTTATATTCGAAAAGCTTCCACCCCTAGCACAAGCCTCTCCTATTAACGATATGGTAGTATCTGATTACAATAAAGATGGTAAAGATGATCTCCTTCTTGTAGGTAATGATTACAATACAGAATACGAGACGCCTAGATTAGATGCTGGCAATGGGCTGATCTTACTAAACAAGAATCAAGGTTTCAAGTCACTTACGGTTACCGAGTCTGGTCTATTTAGTCCTGGAGATGCAAAGAAAGTAAGAAAGATAAAGTATCAGAATAAAGACCTATTTGTGGTAGCCAACAACAATAACAAACTGGATCTTTTCTTGAATTCTAACTAAGATTTCTAGTTATACATCTCGTTAGTGAAGATCTTTATGGTAGAACTTTTTGTGTCAGAAACATAGAGCTGCCCTTCATCAAAATAGATATCACTAGGTGCTTCTAGACCTTCCGTTATCTTATACAGTAACTTCCCTTCATTACTGTACAAGCAGATTGCCCCAGATCCTGAGTCACATACGAATAAATTTTTTCCATCTGAAGTCAACCCAGTAGGTGCAGAAAGCCTATCATTTTCACCATAAGTTCTCACAAATTTTCCTTCGGCAAAAGAAAAGATCTGCATGCGTTTGTTACCAGTATCGGAAACATGAATATTGTTTCCAAGAATATGAGCAACTGTCGGATTATCAAACTGGCCATTTTTATTCCCAAATCCACCTATGATCGTTAGTCCATCTTCTTGTGTTCTTACGAGCCTATTGTTACCTTGATCGACTATTACATGATCCAGAATTTTGAAACCATCAAAGGAACTTGGTCGGTTTAATTTTTCAGGTATTTGAAACTTATAGAGCCCCCTCTGGGTACCTCTATATACAAATATTGAATCTCTGTCTGCTATTGGCATCAACAATTTTGCTCTACGCCTATTCAGATAGGTCGCTTTGCAGTCTTGCAAAATTGTATCTATTTTTTCATCACTAAGCTCCACAGCTAAAACCAATTTCTGAACAGTATCTGACACAAATACCTTATCCATATGATATGTAATACCGATAGGATTAAAATTATCAAGACTAATCTCTCTAGATAAAGTCCAATCCTCCTTCCTCGGAATCTTTAGATCCACTTTAAGGGTAGGAATTTGTTGCCCATACTTATCTTGTATAAACTTTTTTGCTGCACTATTTTCAGCTTCAGATATAATAGTGACACCATTGGCCTTGTCACTACTATCAGAGACGCAGCTACCGAACCCACTTAGTAGAACAAATAATATAATTTTCTTAACAGTACTCATTTCCTTTTAGTGATGATGCTTGTGATGTCCGTGTTGAATTTTGAATTGAGTTTCTACCAAAGTTCTCTTTTGAGGAGACGGATTACCTTCTAATATTGTATACCAGCTATTTTTTGATATACTTTCGACCAATTGTTCTGATCCTTCAGGCCAACTAACTTTTAAAGACTTTACTGCATGACCAGAAGGTATTCCTATTTCTAAACGACTCATTGAATTACCTCCAAAACTAGATCCACAGGTGACACTTCTATATAAGGTCTGTCCATTATCCAAATTCACTTCAAGTTTGGCTCCTATAGCAAATCTATTGCTTTCAGAACCCACAAAGGTTAAGTATAAAAATGAATTACTATGGCCTGGATTTTCAAATAGGGCATTAAAAAAAATATCTCCCTCAAATGCACCTCCCATTACGGCATAAATATCTTGATCTCCATCATTATCTAAATCAGAAAATGAAATGGCATGCCCTTTCTGTAGATGTCCTAGACCAGCTTGACTTGTTATTTCTTGGAATTTTTTTCCACCATTATTCAGAAAGGCTCTATTAGGTATTACAGCTTTAAGGTCAGGTTCTCCTGTACCCAAATAGATATCAAGAAAGCCATCGTTATTAAAATCTCCAAAATTACTACCCATCGTAAAGCAAACTTTATCCAGTCCTACTTCACCAGAAACATCTTTAAATGTATTATTACCTAAATTTCTGTATAATTTTGGTGATTCAGATTCTGACTTATATCCTAGGAGTTCTTTTGTATACTCAGTAGCCAAATTGTTATAATAACTGACTGGATAACTCGCTACAAAAAGATCTTCCCTACCATCATTATCATAGTCAAAAAACCATGTAGGAAAACTTTGTAAAGGAAATTGCACTCCCGCATTCTCTGAAATATCAGTAAATGAAAATCCATATTCAGACTCAGTCTTATCATTTCTAAGTAAGATGTTTTGATTGTTGAGATTGGAAAGGAATAAATCCTGATCACCATCATTATCGATATCTGCAGTGGCTACCCCTTTTATGTAACCTACAATATTTGCATCTACAGTTTTTGCAATATTTTTAAAGGTATGATTTCCTAAGTTTATATAAAGCTCGCAAGGATTGGGTTCTTGGAGAGTGAAACTTTCGTTACCAATAAATAAATCCAAGTGACCATCATTATTAAAATCAGCCCAAGTAGCCGTTTGTGTAGGGTACATCGAAAGCAACCCACTCTGAATAGTTACATCAGAGAAAGTTCCATCCCCATTATTTCTTAGTAACGAATTCGGATTCTTTCCAATTGGAAGCCATGCCCCTCTAAGAACGAATACATCCACATATCCATCATTATTGTAATCGCCCTGAATCATATTCAAACCCCCAGTGATACCCTTCAATCCTGCCTCTATATGCCTTTCAGAAAATGATCCATCACCCTCGTTTGTATAGTAGACCATATCATCCCTTAGGTTCCAAGAACTGCCTATAATATCCATATCACCATCATTATCAAAATCTTCTATGATGACACCACCGGATAGCTTATAATCATCCACACCTATAGATGAGCTTATGTTTTCAAATCGCCCAACCTTAGTTTCTTCTTCATCTATAGTGAGCGGTATTAGATATTCCTTCGGAACTTTCTCAGGATAATCACCTAAGGTCATATATGCCAAATTCAACAAATAGATAAAATTTGGGTCTTTCTTCAACTTTAGAATGGTAAGAATATCTTCTATGGTTTTTTCGCTACCATTTCTGACTTTGTGAAATCCAGCTGGCTGAAATGGCAAGATACATGAGGCACTGTTATGATTCATGCGACAATTTTCCAACTCTGCAATTCTAAAAAAAGTAACAGCTCGCAACCCAAGAATCCTAAAAATAATCTGGTCCTTAGTTTCAAAATTCAACTTGAGAATTTTTTCATATATCTTATTCAAAACTGCAATGGCTTCATCATTTCTGCCTGCATTCATAAGTTCAAACGAACCACGCAAAGACAATTGCACTTCCTGATTAATATCGGTAGTGTCTACCTGTGATAAGAAATGATCAGCTCGCTCACTATTCTTGTAATTCGTTTGAAGAAAGGGCATGTTTCTATAATGAGTCTCTAGCAACTGAGCCATTTCTATTGTGGAGGAATCTCTGTACTCTTTATTCTCATGACTATAAGAGCCATGTATATGATGTTCTTTATCTTCTGTACAAGAAATCAAGAAGCAAAATAGAAAAGTGAGTGAGAAAATTACTTTCAATTTGAAAATTTAAGTGTAGCTTTCTTTTTTGAAAAATCGCAAGATAGACTACTTCCTCTAATTCTTAATAAAGAATCTACTAATGGCAACAAAATTTATTTGTTTATCAAGCGTATTTGCTATAATCATAACGTTGGCTGTAGGTTGCCAATCAAGTACCTTAGATTACAAGACATCTGTCCAACTTAATCCATCCAATATAAATCCCCTATCTGCGATAATCAAAATAGAGGCTAACAAGGCTTGCCGTGCCAGCTATAAAGTCCTAGGCCTAACAGCAATAGAGCAGTCCTTTGATGTCGAAGCAAAGGTCCTAGAAATACCTGTGCTCGGTCTTTATCCTGATAAAAAGAACCAAGTGGTTCTAAATCTTGAGTATGCTGGAGGCGTAGCAGTGGACACCATAAATATTAAAACAACTCCTTTAGCTAATGGCTTTCCTGATATAGAAATATCGAAAATAGACAGGACACAAATGGCATCTGGCCTCCATGCCGTAGATTTCCATTTTGCACAGGGTGGAAGGTATCACTCCTGTCCCATGATTTTCGACGATCAAGGTCAGGTAAGATGGTTACTCAACCTCTCATTTAATAATAAAATGATGGGGCCATTCCAGCAACTAAAAAACGGCAGAATAATGATGGCAGGCAGACATGTCATCTACGAATTTGATATGCTCGGCAGAGTCATGAAAAAAACTGAAGTACCTAATAACTATGGCATCCATCATGATATAGCAGTACTGCCGAATGGTGATTATCTACTTGCTGTAGGAAAAAGAGATTCTAGGATGGTCGTGGGAGGAGAAACAATGAAATCTGACAATGACTGGATAGCTCTCTGGGACAACCAGCAAAACAAGATTACTAAAGAATGGGATCTTGCTAAACACTTGGATGTAAATAGACATGATTTGAATCTGTTTAGAAAAGTAGATTGGCTACACATGAATGGACTCTACTTCAATGAAGCCGATAGCACAATAATAGTATCCAATAAAAACCAAGGCCTCTGCGAAATAACTTGGGACGATAAGCTCAACTGGATACTTTCTCCTCATAAAAACTGGGGAAATGCAGGAAGAAACTCCGAAGGACCAGACACCAAACCCTCATTACTTACCGCAATAGACAAAAACAATATCCCTTATGCAGAGGCCATTCAGCAAGGGTCTAAAAGTGCTGAAGATTTTGACTTTGCCTGGGGTAATCATGCACCAGCTCTAATGCCGAATGGCAACCTAATTGTTTTCGATAATGGTACCTATAGGAACTTCAATGAAACGCCAACTTACTCCAGAGCAGTAGAATACGAAATCAATGCAACTGACAAGACCGTCAAACAAGTCTGGCAATATGGAAAGGAGAGACAGCATGAATTCTTCTCCTCTATAATTAGTGACGTAGATTACTTGGAGTCAGAAGGAAATGTTCTTATCACCTCTGGCTTTATATACCCTAAGGGTAATCGACATGGAAAAATAGTAGAGGTAGACAAGCCTAGCAATGAAGTTGTCTTCGAGGCAAAAATTTCTTACAAGGATGCAAATGGTAGTGACAAACCTGGCTGGGGCCAACGAGACATTGCCTATAGATCAGAAAGAATGATTCTACAGTATTAACTTACTTATTTTTCTTAAGTTCGGGCTCTTGTTTCAGAACCGATCTAATCAGCTAAATAAGGTAAGATGTCAATAAAAGTAATTGGTGCTGGGTTTCCAAGGACTGGCACTAACTCTCTCAAAAAATCTCTGGAATTAATAGGCTACGGAAAAGCTTATCACTTCAAAGAACTCCTCAACAATCCAGACAGCTTACACTATTGGACAACCTTAAGAGACACTAAAGATACTGACTGGGATGCCCTTTATGATGGTTACCAATCTAGTGTAGATTTCCCTTGCTTCCCTTGGTATCAGGAACACCTCAATAAATACCCTGATGCTAAAGTGATTCTATCTACTAGAGCTTTTGAAGGCTGGTATGAAAGTGTAAAGAAGACCATCTATGTCGCTGGCCCAAAGACTACCCTACAAGGAATAAAACTAAAAATCAGATTACTCACTGATAGTAGGTTGAGAAAAGTTATGAAGTGCAGAATGTTTGTAAAGCACTATCTCTGGAAAGTACTATTCCAAGGAAGATTTGACGATAAAGAATTTGTGAGAACTATCTGGGAAGCCCATCATAAAGAAGTAAAAGCGTTTGTCCCAAAAGAACAACTTCTTATCTACGACCTCAATGAAGGATGGGCGCCCCTTTGTAATTTTCTTGGTGTAGACCTTCCTTCCGAGCCTCTACCTCATCTAAACAAGAAAGAAGACTTCCATGCCATGATGCAATCTCTACTATCAGGATCAAAAGTTTAACTCCTTATTACGGCGTCTCTATATACTGACTGAATGCGCCTCGCAACCTTGAATCTTGAGTAGTATTCACGATTTGAGTCATGTAACGACCCAATTTATTTTTTGCCTCTATTACAGCTTTATCTTCGGCATCTCTTGTATTCAGTTCTTGTTTAAGAGATTCTATCAGATTAGTAGCAGAGTACTTCTTGAAATAAGCACTATTACCTTCAGCAGCAACTGCTTTCAGATATTTAGCAGTTTCGGAGATACGCTGGGCATCAGCGACTTTCGCCAGTTTTCCATATTGAGAAATGTAATTGAAGAACCCAAACATGCTCACTTGGTCCAGATTTGTCTCAAAGAAATCTAGATACTGAACATCTTTTGATTTAGAAAATATCTCTCCTATGGCACCTATCATCGGCTTGTAATAGCTGTTGGTTAGCCTGTATGCTTCTTCTAGGCCAGCTTTAGGATCTGTATCGTTTATGATAGTCAAGGCGGCTGAGATCACTCTGAATGATTGGTCTTTTTGTATTGCTTTTTTAGCTACCTCAAAAGACTTCAACTTTTTCAGTGAGTTTGTTCGTACAGCAGAGCTTTCATCATTTAAGGCCAGTCGTTCTAAGATAGCAGCATCTCTCTTAGCTGATAGTGCATTGAGACCCATTAGCCTTATTTCCTCTGACGGATCTTCTACTGCCGTTAGAATTAGTTTCTGAGCAGCAGAAGTACTTTTAAGTTCGGTCAGGGCAATATACTTATCTTCATACTCTGAAGACAGCTTAAATAAATTCAGATAGTCTTGCTCCGTTCTTTCTTCTCTAGAAGTAGATAGAATATCATGAGTACCATCTAGAACTACAACGACAGGGGCTTCTTCTCCTAACTCTATTTCAAACAACTGCTCTCTTTTATCCATATACAAGTCAACATATTCTACATCCCCATTTGCGTAATACATGGCTGTCTTAAAAGGCAGTTGGAAAATCGCAACATTATCCTCGACATCTTGTGTCTGCTCTACGTCTATAAAAACTTTATTGACCTCTAGATCTATGTCATACTTAATGTCTAACTGTGGATGTCCTTTATCAAAAAACCATTGGTTAAAAAACCAATTGAGGTCTTCGCCAGTCGTATCCTCAAAAGCTATTCTTAATTCGTGCGCCTCCACATCTGTATACTCATGCTGTGTGAGGTATTTCTTTAGAGAAGCAAAGAAAGCTTCATCACCCACATAGTTCCTAAGCATGTGTACGATCAGTCCTCCTTTGTTATAACTATGCCCATCAAACATTTTCTCTTTATCCTCAAAACCAAAATCAATCAAGTCATGGGTCCCTCCCCTGTCTGCTGTCATGATATAGCCATTGAGATCTTGAAGTCTTTTTCTTTCTGCAGCTTCGTGACCATACTTATACTCTTGCCACAGATACTCACCATAGGTGGCAAAACCTTCATTCAAAGTAAGATTAGACCAACTCTCACAAGTCACTAAATCTCCAAACCAATGATGAAACATTTCATGTGCTACGATGTCATCATTATTTCCGTCTAACAACTCTCGAGTGGTCTTCTGCACAAAATCACCAAAGACAACTGCACCTGTATTTTCCATAGCACCAGAGACATAATCTTTGCAGACGATCTGTGCATATTTATCCCAAGGATAAGGATAGTCTAGCACGTCAGAAAAGAAGGTCAACATCTCAGGTGTATGATTAAATATCTTTTCAGCATGCTCTTCAAATTCTGGCTCCACATAATAGAGTAAGTCTTTGCCATTCCAAGTATCTTTTACAATAGCATACTCTCCTATCCCCAACATAAAGAGATATGGCGCATGTGGTTTTTCTTGCTTCCAATAATCAGTTCGAGTACCATCAGCATTCTTCTTTGATGACATAAACTTTCCATTAGAAAGTGTCTGAAATCTATCTTGCACAGTCACATATACTTCTTGGCTACAGCGCTCATTGGGTTTGTCTATAGTAGGAAACCATCTGCTACTATTTTCGGTTTCGCCTTGGGTCCAGATTTGTTGTGGTTTGAATTTATTTTGACTTTCGGGATTTATAAAAAACAAGCCTTTATCAGAAGTTATAGCTGCACTGCCACCTGTGGGACCTTCATTAGGCTTAGCAGTATAGTCTATATTTATCTTGTAGGACTCCTCTCGAGTATAGACCTTATCCAAGGTTATTTCTAACACATAGTCATCATAGGTATATTCTAGATCCTTACCATTCTGCTTGATACTGTGAATATCAAAAACCTTTGCATCTAGGAGTAAAGTATTTGTCTCATAAAATAAGGGTTTAAGTTCCAGTTCTGCTTTTCCTAGGACATGTTGCTTCTTCCAATCAAAAGCTACCTCTAGCTTAGTATGCAGTAAGTCATGGGTCCGAGTCGCAGAAGCTCTATAGACAGGTAACTCATTCTTTTCTTCCTTAGTTATAGCAGGCGCAGTCACAAACAAGGTGTCCAGCATTTCCTCCTCATACTCTACAAGCTCAGGGCTCAGATCTTTTGTGCTCTTACAAGAACCTAAAAGAAAAAGGATAGCTACTAGTCCTAATACTTCTACTCTTCTCATTATTAATACTTATTAAGTGGACAAAGATAACTTTCTAATACCTTTCTTTATGATATAAATCTAAGTCTTTATAATGCTAGAACTCCATAGAGAAAAGAAAGGAACACTTGATGTATATACCCTAAAGTCTTTTAAGCAAGACTGTGCTCTCAGTATCGTGCCATCTCTAGGTGGGGCCTTATTCCAACTAGTGCTCACTGACCAAGGTCAAAGCAGAGAAATGTTAAAACCCTGGCCAGAACAGGCACCAAAAGAGTACTATCAAAATGCATTTGCAGGCAGTCAATTATTTCCATTTCCTAACAGACTAAAAAATGGACAATCCGAAATAAGTAATACACCTGTCAGATTTGAGCTTAATGATTTTGGGAGGCCCAATGCACTTCATGGACACATTTATAACCAAGCTTTTGAGATTTCAGAGTGGGATCAAAAAAATAATTTTCTCAAGTGCACTTATACTCACAAAGCCAGTCCCTCCTTCCCGTTTGACTATCATATAGTAAACTGCTTCCAACTCAAAGCCAATTCTCTAGAAATCAAAACCACTATCACTAACCACTCAAAGTCGAAATTACCTTTTGGCTATGGCTGGCATCCCTATTTTAAGAGCTCATCCAGAGTAGATGACCTAAGTCTGGCACTTGGTGCAAAAGAAAAATTGGAGGTAGATGAGAATCTTATACCGCAAGGCAAGACTGTCAATTACTACAAATTTGAAAAAACTGCGCCTATTGGCAATACTGAACTAGATAGTTGTTTTATAAAAGGAGATAGTCAGGATATCCTACTTCATGACCCTCATAAGCACCAAACGGTAAAAATTGACATCGAAGATTTTGACTTTATACAAGTATATATCCCACCTGAGCGAGATTGCATCGCCATAGAACCTCAGACCTGTGCTCCTAATGCATTCAATAATAAAATAGGGCTGCAATTTATTGATCCTCAAAGTTCTAGAAATTTTAGAATGAAGATCAGCCTACTAACAAAACAGTAATCTAATCTTATATTTAAATAAAATTTTGAAGGATGCGTACTGGCTTTCTAATTCTAGCTTTCTTGATTATCGCAGCCATTGCTGCCCTAAGCTTTTTTGTTAGCACTAATTTTCTTTGGGCACTGGTCATTCTGGGTCCTTTACTTCTACTAGGACTTATAGATGCATTCCAAAACAAGTCCGCGATCAAAAGAAATTTTCCTATCCTAGGAAGGTCTAGATTTATAGCAGAATGGCTGAGACCTAAGCTATACCAGTACTTTGTAGAGCCAGATACAGATGGTAGACCTTTCTCCCGAATCAAAAGAAATATCGTATATCAAAGAGCCAAAGCGATCAATGACACTACTCCTTTCGGTACTCAATTGAATGTCTATGATGAGGGTTATGAATGGATGAATCATAGTATCAATCCGATCAATCCTCATGATATGGATCATCATCCTAGAGCGACGGTAGGAGGTCCATCTTGCAGACAGCCCTACAGCTGCAGCATATTCAATGTCTCCGCTATGAGCTTCGGATCACTCAGCAAAAATGCTGTGATGGCACTTAATGGTGGAGCAGCGATCGGAAACTTTGCACATAATACTGGAGAGGGAGGCATCTCCCCCTATCATGATGAGTATAATGGAGACCTCATTTATCAGATAGGTACAGGATACTTCGGCTGTCGTACAAGTGATGGTAATTTCTCACCAGAGCTATACGCAGAAAGAACCAAAGCTGATAATGTCAAAATGATAGAAATCAAGCTATCACAAGGTGCTAAGCCTGGTCACGGTGGTATACTACCTGCTAAAAAAGCAACTCCAGAAATTGCTAAAATCAGGAACATAGAACCCTACAAAGCTGTACTCTCACCACCCTACCACAAGGCCTTTAGCACTCCTGTAGAATTACTAAAATTCATAAAACAATGTCAAGATTTATCAGGAGGCAAACCTGTGGGTTTTAAGCTATGTGTAGGGCATAAAAGTGAATTTTTAGCAATCTGCAAAGCTATGATAGAGACTGGTATAAAGCCAGATTTTATCTCAGTAGATGGAGGTGAAGGAGGCACTGGAGCGGCACCTTTAGAGTTTAGTAATTCTGTAGGTACACCATTCCGTGAAGGAATCTCATTTGTCTACAATGCACTGGTAGGTTTTGACATCAAAAAAGATATCACACTGATTGCTTCTGGGAAGATTGTATCAGGTTTTGATATCTATAAAGCTATTGCCTTAGGAGCAGATCTTACTTACAGTGCTCGAGCTATGATGATGGCAGTGGGTTGTATCCAAGCTCTAGAATGTAATCATAACACCTGCCCGACTGGTGTCGCTACCCAAGATCCGAAACTGGTCAGAGGACTCGATGTCAATGATAAGAAAGTCAGAGTAGCCAATTACCACAAAGAAACGGTGTCGGCTTTTGTAGAACTTATGGCTGCCAGTGGTATTGATCATCCTGATAAAATCAATAGATCACATGTCTATCAGAGAGTAGACCAACATCTCTCTCGTAATTATCACAAACTATATCCTTATATCCCTGAGGGCAGCCTGCTTTCTGCGGATTCTTGCCCTAGAAACTGGAGAGAATATATGTCTGCTGCTGACCCTACTAGTTTTACACCAAAATTCCAGTCTGTTTATATAGAGGAGGACTAATTCTGGCAAACTGCAATTCTTCTAGATATAAATCTGTTTTCTAATTACTTACATATTACAATATATTTTAATTTGTTAGAAATTAGTTATCTTTGCCGGCTATATAAATACCCATTTTGATAGCATATTTAGAAGGAAAATTAAGCCACAAGACACCAACTTTAGTCTTTTTGGATATTGGAGGCATCGCCTACCAGGTCAATATCTCTCTGAACACCTATGCTACCATAGAGGAATTAGATGAAGTAAAACTATATACTCACCTGATTATCAGGGAGAACGAGCATTCATTGTACGGTTTTCACCAGCTAGAGGAGAAGCAATTATTCTCCAAATTAATCTCCGTAAAAGGTGTAGGACCTAACACCGCAAGGGTGATTTTATCCTATATGACGCCTTCAGAAACCCGAACTGCAATCTTGCAGGACAATGTACCCGCTTTCAAGAAGGTAAAAGGTGTTGGTCCAAAGACTGCTCAGCAGATAATTCTAGACCTCAAAAACAAAATAGCCAAAGAAAGTTTGGAAACTGAAACTATTGCAATTTCTGCCCCTAATTCTATACGAGACGAAGCGATTTCAGCGTTATTAGCTTTAGGTTTTCAAAGGTCTCAGGTGGGTAAAATGGTGGATAAAGTAATTTCCGAAAATTCTGACATCACCCAAGTAGAAGTATTGATAAAGCAGATCTTGAAACAACTTTCATAGGTTTATCGACTAATAGAAAAAATAAGATTTATAACTAATTCATATTCAGCACATTAGCTGATATTTTGAAAAACCAATCCTATCACAAAACATCTGAATTAATTCAGAATCCTTTAATCAGAGACTTTATAAAGAAAATATCAGAACCTGCATTGTGTTTCTTAGCGACATAAGGCCAAAGCTTTATATACGTAGGTAGACATAAATGGACTTTAATTACGTTTAAAACCTGTCCAAGATATTCTTAGGAATAGGCTAAAAAAACAAGCAGGGCTAATAAGATACGAAGTAAATAATGACAACTAAGACTAAGATAGCGAGCGGACTAGCAATATTAAGTGTTCTTATAATCACTAACCTGAGCCAGTTAGCAGCAAATGGGCCTACAAATCCCTTTGATGCTCCTCTCTCATTTGCTCAGATAACTACAGAGCTAGATACCTTCCCGCTACAAGATAGATACGGCGATTATATCACTGATCCCAACTCCAACCCTTTTGATATCTATCCATCAGAAATAGAACAGACTGTGGAATACGACGCTGAATCAGACAGCTATGTTATCTACGAAAAAATAGGAGACGAATACTTCAGGACACCTACCACTATGACTTTCCAAGAATACATAGACTGGAGAGCAAAGCAACAAGAGCAAAAGTATTTCAATAAGCTGGCAGGTATCGGCGATAGCTACAAAAGTAAAAGTGGTCGTTTTGACCCTATGTCCAAGGTAGACATCGAGAAGAACTTAGTAGATAGATTATTTGGAGGAAATGGCATTACGATAGAAACACAAGGTACCCTAGATCTGAATTTTGGTGCCCGATATACTACGAATGAAAGTCCTTACCTTCTAGAGAATCAAAGGACTCAATGGTTCTTCCCTGATTTCGGTATGGATATCCAAATGAATGTGGATGGAAAAATCGGGGACAAGATGGATCTAGGTTTCAACTATGACACCAATGCTAGTTTCGATTTCGATAGAAAAATCAAGCTCGCCTATGATTCTGAGAAGTGGACAGAAGACGATATTATCAAAAAAATAGAAGCAGGTAACGTCAGCTTACCTCTTAGGAGTTCATTGATCCAAGGAGCACAAGAATTATTTGGACTGAAGACAGAGTTACAGTTTGGTCGATTACGACTGACCGGTATCATGTCACAACAGAGATCAGAGCAAGAGTCTATCCAAGTTCAGAATGGTGCAACAGTACAAGAATTCGAATTAAGACCACAAGACTATGATGAGAATCGTCACTTCTTCATCTCACACTATCACAGAGATGTCTATGAGGAGGCGCTAAACAATCTACCCTATATCAACAACAGCTTTAGGGTTACCAATATCGAAGTTTGGATTTCAGATGATAGACCTAACTTCCAGACAGATCAGACCATGATCTGCGGTATCACAGATATGGCAGAAGCAAATCCTGATCTACTGACGAGCCCTAACTCTTCTGCGATTCAGATTGTTACAGACCCTATCACTGTCAATAAGACTACTGATGCCAGAGGTAATAGACTGCCAGAAAATTCAGTCAATACGATCTATGCTAAACTCATTTCGGATTCTAATGCCGATGTCAAAAGAGTAGATAATACACAGACGGTCCTGACCAATAGATTTGGGATGGTGCCAGGAAAGGATTTTGATATATTCAGAGGAAGAAAATTGACTCCTAACGAATATTACTTTAATCCTGAATTAGGTTTCATCTCCCTCAATGTCAAACTCCGTCCTAACCAAGTAATGTCTGTAGGCTATGAGTATTTCTACACGGACAATTGTGAAGACGTCTACAAAGTAGGAAACACCTCAGATGAAGGGTCAGTTTCTAATACAGATAGATCTGGTCAGGTACAGGCAGAAGGAGTCATATTTACTAAGTTGATAAAGCCATCAACGCAGAGAGTAGATCTACCCACGTGGGATCTGATGATGAAAAACGTCTATCCCTTACGTGCCAATCAGTTAGATGAGAGTGCCTTTGAATTTGATATTTTCTATGAAGATGATGGAGATGGTACTCTTAAAAAATTCCTTCCGATAAGAGAAGGAAACTTTAGATTCTCCCCACTACTGAATTTATTCAGCCTAGACAACCTAAACAGAAACAATGATCCACAGCCAGATGGCATCTTTGATTTTGTACCTGGAGTGACTGTAGTCCCTCAGAATGGAAGTTTGATCTTTCCAGTACTAGAGCCCTTTGGCGATGCTATAGAAAAAGTAATCGTAGATGAATTAAGTACTACTCAACTTTCACAAAGCCAGATAGATTCTATAGCAGAATTCTATAGCTACCATGAACTGTATGATACCTCTGTGACGATCGCTAGTTTTGATCTAGCTCAGAATAAATTTGTCATGCAAGGAAAGGTGAAGACTACAGCTTCTTCCGAGTACTCTCTAGGGGCATGGAATATACCAGAAGGATCTGTTACTGTACGTGCAGGAAGTCAGACCCTACTAGAAGGTGTAGATTACGAAGTGGATTATGGGATAGGTAGAGTAAGAATCATCAATCAATCTATCATCCAACAAGGGGTGCCTGTCAATATCTCCTTTGAGGATAACTCCATATTCAGCCTTCAGCAAAAGAACGTTATGGGACTACGTGCCGAATACGAAATCAATGACAACTTCTATATCGGGGGTACTGCCTTACGTTTAGCAGAACGACCGTTCACCCAGAAAGTAAATATCGGTGACGACCCTATCAAGAACAAAGTCTATGGACTAGACATGGACTTCAATAAAGAAAGTAAGTGGCTGACTAAGATGGTAGATAAGCTACCTTTCTACTCGACCAATGTCGCCTCTAATATCAATTTCTCTGCAGAAGCAGCAGTACTAAGACCAGGACATAATAAAGCGATCAATAATACCTCTGATGATGAAAGTGGTGGTATAGTAAGTCTCGATGATTTTGAAGGTGCCGTAAGTGGTTTTCCTTTAAGTTCTCAACCCAATAGATGGACCCTAGCTTCTACCCCTAGAACCTTAGATGGGAGATGGCCAGAATCACAAGCCTTAAACGATATAGCCTATGGTGCTAACAGAGCACGATTGGCTTGGTATGTTATAGACAGATTTGTAGATATTCCCGAATCTGTAAAAGATGCAAACTCATTCACTAGAAGAGTACAGCAAGAGGAACTCTTCAGAAGAAGTATTCCTGTAGGCCAGCTAAGTGATCTATTCACTTTTGATCTTTCCTACTATCCTAGTGAAAGAGGGCCTTACAACTATGACCCACCTGCAGGTACAAGATTTTCTGATGGAATCGAACTCAATGATGATGGTACAGATATTCAACTTAAAAATCCAGAAACAAGGTGGGCAGGTATACAGAGGTATCTAAACAATAATGACTTTGAAGCAGCTAACTACGAATTCATAGAATTCTGGGTTTTGAATCCATTCGACCAGATGCCAGATGGTCATCCAGGACATGAAGCCGATGAAGAAGGCTACCTTACCTTTCACTTAGGTAACGTATCTGAGGATGTACTCTATGACAACAAGCAGTTCTATGAGAATAGTCTACCTAACGAAGGTGTGCCTGTAGAGTTCCAATCTACTGTCTGGGGTAATGTACCACTAGCAACACCGATTAATGATGCCTTCCCAGGACAGAGTTTTGCAGATCAAGATTTAGGCCTAGATGGATTAAGTGATGCAGATGAACGAGCTAAATATGAGAACTACCTTAATAGTCTACAGATTGCACCTTTATCTTTGCCACGAAACGTACAAGATGACCCTTCAGCAGATAACTACGTTTATTTTAATGCTCCCTTTTTTGAAAATAACAATGACCCAAGCGATGACTCGGATCTCTTAGAGCGATACAAGTTATCAAACAACCCTCAAGGGAACTCGCCCGACATTTCTTCTCAGCAACAATTCCAAAGAGGAAATCCTGTACCAGACAAAGAAGATCTGAATAACAATAGATCGTTAGATTCCGGAGAAAGTTTTCATGAATACAGAATTAAATTCAGAAACGATGGTGGTCAGATAGAAAGAACCGACAATGATTTCATTAGAGATACTCGAGTCATCAGAGGTCCGAATGATAGAGATGAGATCTGGTATAGATTCAGAGTTCCTTTGAATTCAAGTGATAAGATAAATGGAATAACAGGATTTAGATCTATCCAGTTTATCAGAATGCTTGTCAATGGCTTTGCTACACCAAAGACTTTCAGACTAGCGGAGTTCGAGCTAGTAAGAAACCAATGGAGAAAACTCAATGCCTGCTGTAATGCAGATCTCATAGTAGGATCTAATGTGGATAGCCTTAACACTATAAAGGAAAGCCAGCAAAAGTTAAGTGTTGATGTCGTTGGTTTTGAAGAGAATAGAGATAAGACACCGTTTCCATATCAGATACCAAGAGGAATCCAACAGGAAAGAGTATTCAGTAATCTCTCACCTATTTTCCAGGATGAAAATTCATTGGTGATGAAGTATGACAACTTGCAACCACAGTGTGAGGTAAAAATTGCAAAGTTGACAGAACTAGATCTGAGGGTATTCGATAAGTTGCAACTCTTCGTGCACTCTGAAGCTTGCATAGATGACGCAGATCATGAAAGCAAAGATATCTCTGTATTTATAAGGGTCGGTAAGGACTTTGAGAGGCACTATTACGAATATGAGATCCCCATGCAGTTATCAGATCCAGATGAGCCCGATCTACTAGAACAGGTATGGCCAGAGGTTAATAAGTTTAATTTTCCACTAGACTTATTTATTCAGACTAAGAAAATAAGGAATGTTCTTAGAAACACAAGAATAGATTCTGTCTTCCAACTGGATAGTGAGATCTTAGAATTTCCAGAAATACAGGCTGCCATAGCTGAATATACCAGCATAGATGATATCAGTATTCCGGAAGACCATAGAGTCAGAATAGTAGGTAACCCTAACCTAGGTCTTGTAAAGGGAATAGCCATAGGTGTCAGGAACAGAGCTGTAGATAAGGGTACTCCTAGATGTGGAGAAGTATGGCTGAATGAATTAAGAGTAGAAGGACTCCAAGAACGACCTGGTGCTGCTGGACTAGCGAGACTAGATATACAATTAGCAGACTTAGGAAATCTTACAGCTTCTACCAGCTACTCCAGTATAGGCTGGGGAGCCCTAGATGATAGAGTAAATGAAAGGCAGAAAGAAGAACTTATCGAATATGACGTAGCCACTAACTTAGAGCTAGGTAAGTTCTTCCCTAAGAACTGGAATATGAAAGTACCTTTCTATGCACAGTATGCTAAGTCGATTGTCAATCCAGAATTCGATGCGTACGACTTAGATATTACCAGAGAGGATGAAGTGGACTTGTTCAAAAACAGAACTCCCGAAGAACAACTAGATGTAAGAGAACGAAGCCAGAAAGTGAACACCATAAAAACGTTCAACTTTACTAATGTCAGAAAGGAACGATCTACTGGAGGCAATAACGCCAGCAAATCTGCTCCAAGAAGAGGAAGTCAAAATAAGACACAGCAACAGACACAGACGACTAAGAAAGAACGTAAGAAAAATAGAAAACCCATGCCATGGGATATTTCTAATCTGAGTGCTACTTATTCTTATACCAAATCCACTTACAGAGACAACATTCTTATAGCTGACAATAGTGTCAATCAAATCTTCGGATTAGATTACACCTACTCTAGGAGAGGTAATGGAATTACACCATTCAAGAAACTTGTAAAATCTAAAGCGCTGAAAATAATCAAGGAGTTTAATTTCAATCCTGTCCCTAACAGTTTTGCATTCAACTCTACGATGAATAGATTCGAAAGTACCAGAAGGTATCGATTACCGATAGAACCTATTTATGAGTTCGATGATAGGAAGTTCGATTGGATAAGATCTTATGATCTAAATTGGAATCTAACCAAAGCACTGAAAATAAATTACTCCGCGCAGAATACTTCTTACATAGATGAAGCCAGACAGTCAGGTATTTCTGATACACCACAAAACAGAGATTGGTTTGCGTTCCGAGATAATGATGGTGATGGTTTCTTAGAGCAGACTGATGTCACCTCGGATGTCGCAGCAGATCCTAATTTTGTAGATAATTACTGGAAGGATAATCTCAGAAGCGGCGGAAGAAATACAGACTACGGTCATAATTTCTCGGCTAACTACACAGTACCGACTAAGCTCATTCCTTACATGGACTGGATAGATATAAAGGCACAGTATAGAGCGGATTATTCTTGGGCAGCTGGAGCACTTATAAAAGACTTTGGGGGCTTCCCACTAGCAGGCGTAATCCAAAATTCTCAAAATAGGTCTATTACAGCCAACTTGAATTTCGATAAGTTGTATAAGAAATCTAAATACTTAACCAATCTAGATAGAACCTCAAAATCCAAATCACGAAAGAGACTCAAAGGAGATGGAGACAAAGTAACTGTATCTAAAGATGGTCAAGGACGTACGACTGCACGTAAGAAATCTAGACAACCTGGTGTTGCAGAAAAATTACTCTTACGACCATTCTTTATGCTAAGAGGAGTACGACTGACTTATAAAGAAGATTTTTCTACTATTCTCCCTGGCTTTACTGGTACACCAGAATACCTCGGACTAGATGATAGCTTCACTAATCCAGGTCTGGGCTTTGTATTTGGAATTCAACCAGATATCAATCCCGACAATCCTGATAACTTCTTAGACAAGGCCGTTGCAAATGGTTGGATAACTGAAAGTTCTGGTCTGAACCAAGAACTCATACAATCAGAGTCTCAGAATATAGAAGCGAAAATCAAGATAGAACCATGGAAAGATTTTAAGGTAGATGTGGACTTCAAGAAAAGCTATAGATCTACACATAATGAGGTATTTAAAAACGTAAATAAGAATGGAGTCGAAGCCTTCCAAGGTCTGGCCGCTAGAGATATGGGCTCTTTCGACATGACCTTCTTTAATATGAATACCCTATTCGGTACGAGTATCGATGAGCTCTTTGATACCTTCGAAGGCTATAGACCGATCATCTCTGCACGACTACCAAATCTTCCAGGTGTAGATATTCATACAGAAGATGGTGTCGATTATCAGCAAGGCTACGGTAAGCAAAGTTCATCTGTATTAGTGCCGGCCTTTCTTGCAGCGTACACGGATAAGGATCCAAATACGATAGAGCTAGATCTAGATCAAGCCGTAAGGAAAAGGACTTATGTACCTAAGCCTAATTGGAATCTTAGATATGATGGTCTGACGAAATTACCTTGGTTCAAGGATAGATTTTCATCCTTCACTCTAGAGCATGCGTACAGTTCAAGATTACGAGTAGCAAGCTTCAATACTGATGTAGAGTACGACAGGACAGATCCATTCGGCACCCTAGATGAACCAAAGCTGAGAGAGAATGGAAATTACTATACACGTATAGAAATTCCAGCTATTCAGATTTCTGAAAACTTCAATCCTATCATAGGACTTAGAATGAAAACTAGAAGTGAGTTCACTTTAGAGTTCGAATATATTAAGTCTAGAGACCTTAATCTTAAGATCAATACCTCTAGTCAATTAGAGGAAGACAAGAAGACGGGGTTTGTATTTGGAATGGGATATACTATTAAGGATTCCAAATTCCTTAAAAAGAATAAGAGAGGATCAAGAAATGGAAGAACAAGCAGAAGCTCAAGAGATGACAAGGATAAGGATGATAAGAAAAAGAAAATAGGCACAGGTGGATCAGTTACTTCTGATAGAGGGAGTGATATGACATTCATGCTGAATCTTTCTTGGAATGATAATCAGTTCTTTGTCCATGAATTGGATACAAATAAAATTCAAGAGGATAATGAAACTAGAGGAGACAGAGGATTCCAAATCAGTCCATCAGTAGATTATAATCTGAACGAGAATGTTACGCTAAGAGCTTTCTTTGATTATAATACTAATACACCTTATGGTAGTACCAACTTTAAAAGAACAAATGTAGCTGGTGGTATAACTATGAGCTTAAGTCTAAACTAATAAGTAAAAATTATAGTTTTAAAAAGGGAAGTATAATGCTTCCCTTTTTTTATTACCCTACAGCAATACCTAGAAACCAGAATTACTAATACTCTCTATGAAGTGGTTTAAAATATTACTATCTATTTATTTTGTCTGTTGTCTTGGTTTATACTTTATACAAGAGAAAGTGATCTTTGCCGCCCATCCCTACCCTAACGAAGTCAAGTATGGCCGAGGGCAAGAAATAGAGATTCCGATAAAAGAAGGATTGACCATGAATACTGTTATCCTTCCAGCATCACCCAACAAAAAAAGCGAAAAGGTAATTATGTATCTCCATGGCAACAAAGGCAATGTCAGAAGAGGTATCTATCAGACCAGAAGGATGACTGATAAAGGCCTAGATATCATGGTTATAGATTATCGTGGCTACGGCAAGACAGAAGGCAAGCCGATTAATGATAAGCAAATGCTGGAGGACGCAGATAAGGCTTATCAATATCTGAAGAAGCACTATGACGAAAACAACATCTATATCATCGGGTATTCTCTCGGAACAGGAATGGCAAGTTATATCGCTCAGAAAAATAATCCAGCGCATCTAATTCTAGTCGCCCCATTCACCAGTTTAGTAGATATTAAAGATCAGTATCTGTGGATGTTTCCTGATTTTCTACTCAAGTACAAACTAGATAATGCCAAGCATCTAGAAACTTGTCATACTCCTACTACAATCTTACATGGCACAAATGATGAAGTAGTTTCTTATCACTATGGAGTAGAGCTAGCAGAAGCTAATGAAAACGTTTCGTTAGTTACGAGTCAAGGCCAATCACATAGAGGTATAATTTTCGACCCTCTACTATCAAAGATTCTGAATGAGGCATTATGATAGTAGTCTGAATTAAGTACACAAAAAAAAGCCACAGATTAGGTAATCTGTGGCTTAGATATTTCAGAAAAAATGTATTCTCTTATTTCTTTACTGCATCTCTAATTTCTGCTAGTAAAGCTTGGTCAGCTGTTGGAGCTGGATCTGGAGCTGCGCCCATAAACTTAATCTTAGCTTTTCCTAACAAAAATAGAACCCAACCTACAATCAGTAAGTTGATAATAGTGTTTAACCACTTTCCGTATCTAATTGCATTTGCAGGTGTACCATCGTCATTAACTTTGTCACCGAGAGCAACCATCATGTCAGCAAAATCAACACCTCCAGCAAAGTGACCTACAAATGGCATAACGATATCATTAACAAAGCCATTTACAACAAGTCCTACTGCTCCTGCTAGGATTACAGCAATCGCAAAATCGATTACGTTTCCGGTAAAAATAAATTCTTTGAATTCTTTAAACATCTTATGAAGTTTTATTAGTTATGTTGTCAAAGTTAGTAATCAAATTTTATATATATAAGTAAATCAAATATTTAACTTACTCATGAGAGACATTCTGTGATAAATACTTCGTTATCAGGGGATAAAGAATTTAGATTCAACTGAAAAAAGACATTGCTGAACAGAAAAATTCAGCTAATTACAATGTTTATTTGCATTTAAGTGCCTAATTGACCCATAAAGCAGGATAACCTATGTATTCAAAAAAAGAGGAAAAAGAAATTCTAAAGCTATCTGATCTTTTGTCTAGTAAAGCTATTTCTAAAGAAGACTACAATGATCTAATAAGGGTACTTCAGTATCATGAATGGAAATATTATATAAATAATAGTCCTGTGATCTCTGATAAAAACTTTGATGATCTATTCAAAAGTCTTCAAACCTTAGAGTCAGAAAATTCTGATCTCAATAGACCTGACTCTCCTACTCAAAGAGTCTCTAGCGACCTCACCTCTGACTTTCCTTCAGTGGCCCATCTCAATCCGATGCTGTCACTTGCCAATTCATATAATGGTGATGATCTTAAAGATTTCGATACTCAGATCCGAAAGCTGTGCAACATGGAAAGTGCTACAGAAAAGATAGACTACTTTGTAGAACCCAAGTATGATGGTGGCAGTGTCGCTCTCGTATACGAAAACGATTTATTCATCAGAGCTGCCACTAGAGGTAATGGCACCCAAGGAGAAGAGATGACTGCCAATGCCAAAGTCATTCCCTCTGTTCCGCTTTCTGCGGCATTCTCTAAGCATGATATCTATAAGGCAGAACTAAGAGGAGAAGCGGTCATCGCAAAAACAATTTTCAATCAAAATAATACCCAAAGAGCAAAAGAAGGTCTTGCTCTATTTGCTAATCCAAGGAATGCGGCAACGGGAGGTCTAAGAATGAAGGACCCAATGGAGTCAAAGAAAAGAGGCTTAGAAATATTTATTTTCCAACTGGCCCATGCAACAGATAAAGATGGAAAGGATGTAATGCCTAAGTTAAAGTCGCACAGTAATTCTATTCTAATTCTGAGGGACCTTGGATTTAAAGTCGCTTTCGAAAAAGATCAATTGTGCCACGGAATAGATGATGCTATAAAGTCCTGCCAGTCTTGGGAAACAAACAGAGAGCAGTTTCTTTATGAAATAGATGGTGCGGTAGTAAAAGTAGATAGCTTTGCGAAGCAAGAGCTCAGCGGATCTACCCAACATCATCCCAGATGGGCCATTGCCTTTAAGTTCAAGGCTAAGCAAGCCCATACCAAACTACTAGAGGTAGAATACCAAGTAGGAAAGACAGGAGCGATTACACCAGTCGCTAAAGTAGAGCCAGTACATCTTGCTGGCGTGACTGTATCCTCTATCTCCTTGCACAATGAAGAATTTATATCTCAGAAAGATCTTAGGATCAATGACACAATAATAATAGAGCGAGCAGGTGACGTAATTCCCTATGTGGTAAAATCAATAGCGGACAGAAGAACGGGCATTGAATCCCCCATTGAATTTCCAAAGCACTGTCCATCTTGCAACTATACACTAGAAAAGACTTCCGACCAGGCTACTTGGAGATGTCACAATCCAATCTGTGAAGCGCAACAACTCCAAAGAATGATCTATCATGTCTCTAAAGATGCTATGAACATAGACGGTTTTGGGAAATCCTATATAGAAACATTTTACAAAAAAGGCTGGCTCAAAGACCTCAGCGATATCTATAACTTAGACTATAAAGCTATTGCTTTGTTAGAAGGCTTTGGCGTAAAGTCAGCTACTAAACTAGAAAAAAATATTACACTTGCTAAGCAGAACCCGATACATAGACTACTCAATAGCCTCAGTATCCATCATCTCGGTAGAAAAGCAAGCAAACTTATAGCCCAAGAAATATCTCATGTTCTAGATCTAAGACGCTGGACTACAGAGAACTTTACAGAGATAAAAGACATAGGTCCCATCGTCGCTGAAAATGTAATCGCTTATTTTATGGTGCCTGAAAATGTGGCTATCCTAGAAAAGATGGAAGCACATGGGGTGAATCTCAAACAAACAGAACAAGACAAACCTAGAGTCATCAATGCTGATGCGCCTCTAATAGGTAAGACTATTTTGTTCACTGGTTCTCTACAGACCATGTCTAGAAAAGTAGCACAGGCCAAAGCCGAAACTGCTGGTGCAAAAAATATATCCGCTGTCAGCTCTAATCTAAATATACTAGTGGTAGGAGAAAAAGCTGGGAGTAAACTTAAGAAAGCGCAGGCGCTAGGCACTGTAGAGATACTGACTGAGGAGGCTTTTAATAAATTAGTTGAAGGCTAAAGCTTGCTTTCTAATTCCACCAAACAGCATAGCCTCTTTTTCTGAGGCTATTAGCCAGGTCTTCTTCCATCTTTGTAGCCTTAGTTCTTGTCATAGGATTAAAAGAGGAATAGAGACTAGGTCTTAGGAATTTACCATACCGCTCTACATACTTAGAAGAAATCTTATAGCCTTTCTTAGACCTATGACCTGTGAGATGTTTCTTGAATCTTTCTTGTGGAGTATTACTTGTCATCCCTACATAAAGACAAGGACGGATACCCTTATAGGTAGGATTAGCTTCCCTGAACTTTCTGTCTGCTGTCCAGACCTTCTGGTCGAGTTCGACAACATAGACATTATGAGTCAATCTTTTAGTGGCAGTACGTGGCATGATACTAGTCATATCGCAAAAACAAAGCCACAAAATGGTGAGAATGAGTCCAGTAGATTAAATAGATATATGGAAACTTAAAAAGTGGTATCCTCCTTTTTGTAGTAAAATAGTTCGGGGTCACCTTCATCTAATCCTTCTACTTGGCCTGCGTAAGTAAACCCTACTTTAGTTAGAACCTTTTGCATTTGTAGATTAGAATTATTGGTAGAGGTAAATACCTTATTCGTTTTGCTATCCTTACAGATAAGCTTGATGGCTTCTCCTCCTATTCCCTTTCCTCTGTACTTTTCATCGATAACAAGGAGATCAATCCAACCATGATCAAAGAAGCTGTAATCGAATATGATAAATCCTACTACGATTCTATCCTCTTTGATGATATAGCATTCCTTCTTAGAAATTGCTTTCTTGATTTTTTCTTCTCTTCTTAGTTCTATGTGCTCCTTAGAATCAAGGGCATAGTCAATGGCAACTATTATAGAAACATCCTGTTCGGTTGCTAATTGTAGACTGATCTGTAGCACTGAAAAAAGTATTAGCTTTTCCTAGTAACTTTTTGGAACGTCTAATTAAAATTCACAACCTCACTGAGTTCTTTATACTTTTCTCCAGTAGAAAGCTCTATGGTCACTTCTGCTTGAAACTCTTGATTCAAGGTGGGTGAAGATTTCAATGAAAATAATAGAAACTCATTAAGAACCCCTTTCTCATCCTGAAGCAAAAAGTTATCTAAATCTCCCAGACTACCATCATAGATATCAACAAGCTCAATTAGATCATTAATAGTATCACCAGCAAAATGATTTTCATCATAGTCCCTTAGTGTCACTACAGAAATATTCTCAAATGATTCTTCCTTGGACCCAAGTTGTCCCGGTTCAGGAGGTGTGCATCCATACACCACACTTATAAGAGAAAATCCAGAAGCAGGAGGTTCTTGCATAGCAATATACTCTACATCAAATCTGGTAACTAAATACCCATACTCATTAAAGTCTATCTGAAGAGAATCAATTTGCTGTCTGTCTGTATTCCAATGTGATAATGACATTCCTTGCACATCAAAATAATCTGGTACTGGTCCAAAATCACAATTTAAGCCATCACCACAATTTTGAAATGCAAAACCAATAGTGAAGAAAAGTGTCGCCAGAAGAATTTTAGAGTTCATAGATTATTGCTTAGGATGATCTTACTCCTCTGAGTAGAACTTATATAGCATCTTGACAAATTTATCAGCAGATATAAATCCTGTACCCCATTCTTCGAAACCCTTAGATAAACCTGCTATATCCAAGTCTTCCATCGCAGTTCCATTTTTAAGTTCGCGCTTTATGCGATCCCGCATTATCATCAGCATTTGATGATAGGTGGATAGATCTTCCTTGTCAGACAGATCGCCATGACCAGGTATGATTTTAGTATCCTCATCACTGATCATCAATGCAGCCTCTACTGCGGCTATGATGCCGTCTGGTGTACCGCCCATGTCTACATCCACATAAGGAAAACGAGATCTAAAAAAACAATCGCCCATATGCAGTACATTATAAGATGGAAAATAGACAAAAGCATCTCCATCTGTATGTGCATTATGATGATGTATAAGCTGGATAGATTCTCCATTGATATGGACTGACATACTTTCACTGAAGGTCAGCTTAGGCCAAGCCATCTCAGGAGCAGCTTCTGTGCTCCTACCGAAGGGTCGTATCTGCTGCTTTGATAGTCGCTCTCTGACATTATCATGAGCGACTATGGTAGCGCCTTTCTCAGCAAAGGCCATATTACCACCAGTATGGTCTCCATGCCAATGTGTATTAATAAGATACTTAATATTAGTATCAGCTAATGAATCTATGACCGCAGAAATCTTGGGCGCTAGTGGTGCAAACTGGTCATCTATCATCACCGTACCTTCAGCTCCTAGAAAGAGACCAATATTTCCTCCTGCTCCTACTAACATATAAATGTCCTCCGTTACCTTAATCGGTTTTATTCTAACCTTGTCAAAATTCTGGGCTGTAAGAAAACAAGCAAAGCATGAAAGCAAAAGAATAAGACTGAGATTCCTTATAGCCATGAATTATTGTTTTACAATTGGACGTGTGATGGATTTATTGTTTGCTTCTAATTTTACATAGTAGACTGCGGATGCCAACTCTCCAAGGTCTATCATCGGAGTACCTTCTTTATTAGAGCGCAGGACTCTGCCCTCTGCTGAATAAATGCTGACATTCAAATTAGGAATCTGAGCCGCTCCAGAGATATAGAGCCTATCCCCATTTAGATTCAAGATCAGTTGCTCTAAGGCGCTATCGGATACAGAAGAAGAAAAAGCGCAAAGTTCTATGTCTTCTATATGTACGGCATCATCAAATATTGTTACTGACCTATATACAGTATCATAGCCTTCAGCGGTATACCTTACTGAATAAACTCCATCATCTAAGAATCTAAAATAATTACCTAGTCTTGCATCCGAAAAGACAGATGAATTATCTCTATCATGGCCTTCTAGAAAAACTTCTGCAACGATGGGCTCTCCCGTTTCACAATCTTTGATCGTACCCTTTAGTCCATAGGTGGCGGACTTGATATATGAAATAAAAGCGCCTCTATTCGCTTCCCAGTGTTCTGGCAGACGGTCTGAATTCAAGAGTTTTCTCCCGCTAATCTCTAAGGTCATCTCTCTTCCTCTATAGAAGTAGATCATATTATCTTGTCGACCTCCATTGACCTCATACCAGTCGTAGCCATTCGTGATACCGTCATAATAGTCCGTCATATAATTGCCTACACTATTGATCTGACAAGAATCAGCAAATTCTCTACAAGTCTCTACCCACCATGATTCATCTGCACTTGTCTTTGCCCAAGTATCCCACGGATAGTTGACCACTTCTGCTCCACCATGAATATTACAAGATAGATCAAAACCTATTTCTTCTGCGAAATCAATAAAGTACTTTGTCTCTAACTGAGTCGCTCTGTTGTCAGGGTTAGTCCCATCTTCAGGATCTGGATAATTTCTATTCAGATCAATAAAGTTTGCATTTCTTCTTGTGGCTCCATCCACAGTACTATTATCGTCTGTATAAGTTCCATCAGGATTGGCCAAAGGATTAATGTATATATCTACTTCATCTAATAGTTGTCTGATCTGATCATCATTATCATAATTACAGAGTAGATAATCTATCAACTGGAGCATCAATGGAAAACCAGCCGTCTCATCACCATGCATAGTAGAGGTGTATAATACTTTGGGCTCGTTATCAGATTCATTGATGTCATCGCCTATATGAGCTGCAAGTAATTGTCTTCCACTTTCTAAAGTACCAATGTTTACAACTTCACATAAATCAGGGTACTGCTCAGCAAAGGCATTCATCATCGCCACATAACCTTCATAGGTTGGATAATAATCCATGGGAGGCATGCAGTCTCCTTTATAGGTAAATATTTCTTGTGGCCCTCTCATCTCCACAACTACTGGAGGTCTTTCTACATAATTAAATGCATAGTTATTATCTATCAGATACTCGTAGCCTTCCTTTGTGACATACAACTTTGCTTTATGATGCGTACAGCCATGATCTACAGTGATGCCCTCATGTTGTAAAACTTCTTGTACAACATCATGATCATCTATAGTAATCTCTATTCCACCCTGTGATTTGAAAACAGAAGCTGGAACGAGGTCCTGAGCAAATAAAGTGCTGGATAAGACTATTAAAAATAAGCTAGATAAAAGTCCGTTCTTCCAGACAGCTATTTTCTTTAAGTCGCATGTTTTGTTCATCATCTTGTGTCTTGTCATTATATCCTATGAGATGCAATAATCCATGGGCGATAACCCTATGCATTTCATCAATAAAATTAGTCTTATAAAGTTGGGCATTTTCTTTCACTCTTTCGACACTAATATAGATAGTTGCTTCTAGAGGACTTTCTTGCAAGGGAAAAGTCAATATATCTGTATAGTAATCGTGGGAAAGGTATTTTTTATTGAGTTCCAGTAAGTACTCGTCAGAACAAAAGATATACTCTAACTGACTGATAGCTCTCTCTTCTTCTCTGGCTATAGCTAGCAGCCAATCATTGAGATCAGAAGAATCTTCTAATGCGAAATCTAGTTCGTGAACTTCAAAGGTAATTTGTGATTCAGGAGTTGTCAAACCTCAATAAGATCAAGCCAACTTAAAGTGCATCTCTACCGTCCTGCCGCTATCTAAAAAACTAATTTTATCAGACAGTTGTTTCATTATAAAGACGCCTCTACCTCCACAGCATTCTAAGTTCTGAGGCAAGGTGGGATCGACTACATCATGGGGATTGAAACCTCTACCCTCATCCGAAATTCTTATAACGACTTCTTGCTTTTTCTCTACACAATTAACTCGGACGTATTTACTTTCATCCTTTTTGTTGCCGTGTATGATAGCATTATTTACAGCTTCGGTGAGAGAGATCAAGATATTGTCATAGACTTCTTGCGTCAGCTTACAGGTCTTTCGCAGATTTGCAACATAGGTTTCTATACAGCTTACCTGACAGGGAGTAGATTTTATTTTTAGCATCAGCTCGTGGTGCATGTGTGGTTGGTTAGATAAATTATGAAATTGGGATAAAAAAATGGTCTTTGTTTTCCTACTGACTTTTTAGGGCTTTATAATATTCATCTACTAATCTTTTGTAAAATGGTCTAAGCGCTGGAGATACTTTTTTGTACATCTCAGTTTCAGCTTCTCTTTCCTTCAGATACTCCTGCAAGGCAGGTGGTAATTCTTTTTTATAATCTTTACCGGACTCTGCTTTTCTCTTCTCGTCTTTATCCCTTTGCTTATCAGCTTTCTCTGCTTCTAGTAGTCTCGTTAGAATTTCTTGCTGTCTTATCAATAATTGATTGTCTAATCTTTTATTGACCAAGTCAGTTTCTATCTTATCCATTCCATCGATAATCTCCTGCAGTTCTGGAGAGGCTTTGCCTTGCTCTGCTTTTTCTTTTTGCAGCCCTTCTAAGGCTCTTCGTAGTGCGGCTTGTCTAGCAGCAGCCTTAGCAAACTCTTTAGCGTCTCCACCTTTTCCTTTTCCGTCTTTTCCTTTCTCGCCTTGCTTGCCAGCCATCTTCTTCATCTGCTCATTCAGGTCTCCCTGACCTTGTGTAATCTTATCTATAGGTACATTTCCTGGCTTTCCTCCTGCACCCCCAGGCTTATTACACATCTGGCTGCCTGACATCATACCAGACATTTGCTGTTGCATCTGCTCCATAGACTCACTCAACATTAATGCCAAGTCATTGACATTCTTCATGGTATGTCTTTGGTTGGTCTCGGCATCTGCCTTTTTCCTTTCCTCTAGCTGATCTATACTTTCTACTATGTTATTCTTGACCTCTACAACCTTCTCCGTTACAAAACCTTGAATTTTGTCATTTCTCTTAGCCAGTGTTTCGAGACTATCTTGGATTAATCTAAAGTCATCCTTTAGCTTGAACTGTTCCTGTATGTGTCTAACATACTTAGGCGTATTGATCTGAGTCTTCTTGATATTATTAATCAGATCTTCCTGATCAAAGGATAGTGTTACTAGATTCTCTAAGAGCTGTCTCAGGGCTTTGATATCCTCTTCCATTTGCTCCTGCTCACCAGCCTTCATAGACGCTGACATGCCACCAGCCATCTTCTTCATTTTCTGGGCCGCCTGCTTCTGCTTTTTAGAAGCCCCTTGGTTATCCTGCTTCTCCATTTTCTCCTGACTTTGCTCCATATCCTCTTGGATATCATCCATCTGCTCCTCATTATCTTCTCCCATCTCCTTAGGTCGCTCTAGCTCTTCATTCTTTTTTTCTAGCTCCTTCATTTCTTCTTCCATCTTCTCCATCTCCTTATTGAGCTCCTCTTGTTCCTTTTTCAGTTCTTCTTGAGACTTTTCTTTTTTCTCAGTTTCTTCTGCTAGTTCTTCTTGCTTCTCAGCAAGCTCCTCTAACTTCTCTATCATATCCTTCATCTCTTTCTCCACCTCCAGATTTTTGAACAGCTCCATCAGCCTATCCATCTCTGTCTCCATCTCTTCCTCGTTCATCTGCATCTCCTCCATGCTCTCTAGCATCTCATCCTTATTGAGTTCTTCCATGAGCTCCTTGATCTTTTCCATAAGCTCTAGAGTCTCGTCATTCTGCGCTTCTTCGAATAACTCCTGAAGTTTTTCTTGCTTCTCAAGAATGTCTTCTTTTTGCTCAGAAAACTCTTCCTGATTCTTCATATTCTCATCGAACTTCTCCTTGGCTTGTTTCAGCTCTTCTTGAAGTTGTTTCTGTCGCTCCATTAGTTTTTCGAGCTCCTTCTTATCTTCCCAAGAAGGCTCCTGCTTTTGCAGCATTTTCTCTCTTAGCTTTTTCAGCTCCTCTTGTATTTTCTTCGATTCCTTCAGGGCTTCCTTCAGCTTATCTTTTATAGCCTCCTCATTGAGATCCTCTTGCTCTTCGAATTCTTCTACCGTAGGCTTCTCAAACTCCATGACAGCGGTCTTAGCAGACTTAGCACCATTCACGCCATCATTATCCTTTACCTCAAAGTAATAGCTCACTTTCTCACCTGGCTTCAATGCCAGCTCTGCTATATCAAACGTATGGTCATATTGTATCTCTCTAGAAGCGGGCTTCTTGATTAGTTTGCTTTCTGTCTTCTGAGATCCATTAGCCTTAGTGACTGTATAGTTAAAGGTCAGTGAAGTCAGACCATAATCATCAGAAGCGCTACCTATAAAATAGGTAACTGTTTTCTCTAGGCTGTCCACGAAAGATTCTACGGCTATCTCTGGATGCTGGTCAGGTAAGACACTAAGCATATAACTGACAGAATCAGGACTAGGGATCACATCATTGGAGATGTATACTTTATACACATCATCTTTCATGATACGCTTAGCTATTGAGAATCTATTTTCAGATTTTCTATTAGCCTCGGTTGTCGTACCTAAGTTTCTAAATTTCATTTTTACAGCATCCGTATTATCTGCTATAAAATTCCAAGTAATGTTCGTCCCTTGTGGAATGACTACATCCCCGATGTTATTCAGACGTTCATCTTTACGGCCTATATAATTAGGATAGTCTAAGTAGAGGTCAAACTCTGCTAAGTCAGGCTTAAGTAATACGTTAAGCTCGTGATCAGTTGACTTTACCGGTCCTGAAAAAAAATGAAAGAGAATATCCTTTTGGACATTCTTGAAAGTATAGCTAAAAGTCTTAGCATCTACTTTCTTCATTCGGTATTGAAAATTATCTACATCTATAAATACTTCACCTGGCAATGCCGAACCATCTACTTCAGTAGTGATAGTAATATCCTCATACTGGACGACATCCAATTTATTAGAGCTCGTACTAAAGTGAAAAGGAGCTTCTCTTTCGAACTGTAAGTCATTGTTAATTAATCGATGCGTCGGTTCAGTGATCAAACTTGGCGCACCTAAAAGAATCACCAGTAACATGAGAGCTGGAGGAAGGGCATATCGTAAATACTTCTTATTTTTTCCAAGATCGATAGCAGATTTGAAAGGAACGAGTTTGATGCCTTCTGTTTTTTGGTTGATACTCGCATTGATTAGATCTGTACTCCTGCTTCCAGTAGCTTGCTTCTTGAGCTGTAGGATATTGAGCAGTCTATCTTTTACATCTCCGAAGTGGTCACCGATAATACCTGCGGCTTGCTCATGATCAATGGTCTTACCCAAGCTGAAATATTTCATCAAAGGTATAGCTATCCAATAAGCCGTAGAGATTAATGACAAGCCTATGAAACCAAAGAAGAGAATCTTCCTCATTCCAGGCTCGAAATAGGCGTAATGCTCTAGAATATTAATAAGAATAAATGCGGCTAAGACTACAGCCGTTGTATATAGAAAACCTCTAATTAATTGATTGAGGTAGAACTTTCGGATAAATTGATCAAGCTTTTGAATCAGTAGATCGTAATTACTCATATATCTTTGCTCGGATTAATCTGATCAAAACGTGGCAAAATAGCCTCTTAGCTTAGTAAAAATGGTGCTGTAGCATCAATAAAACACGAATTTTTGGCAAAAGATTCATGTTAACCGCTATAATCAGGAAAATTATTAAATCTATGGGCTATATGCAATCTAAAAGCTAATAAAAAAAGGGCCTAAGTAACTTTACAGCAAGGAGTTATACATTTAGGTTGGTCTATACGAACACTTAGTTAGCGGTACCTTTCTATGAAGATGGAGTACAGAATTCTAAGACCCTATCATATCTTAGGCAATAATTGGAAGTTTAGCTCTCAGGAGAGATAAGCAAATAAAGCTAATTAGTCATGTGACAACCCTGAAAATTCGGACTTTACAAGTGGATCTGCTTGTTACCAAAGTATCTACTCCAGATAAGATGTATTCAATTCTGTCCCTAACCATTCTTTCAGTTTTGTGACTACTTTATCTTTATTCATGTCAGTCATATTCTTGATCCTCGCATCTCCATGAGACTTGTCTTTCATAAAGAACCATAAGGATTCTGACTTCTTAACTTCAGGGACAGCTGTCGCTGACCAAGTATCATTAGCGCCATTGATATAGATAAAAGGAAGATCTGTTTCCTGCGTCCATTTGAAAACTTTATTGGTAAGCGTCCCATCGAATTGTACGGGTAATTTTTCTGGTGTAAAAATAGCAGACGGATTGCCTTGAGTTCCTACATACTTTAGTAAGCCCTTAAACTCCTCTACTTCAAAACCATAGTAACCCATCTCTTCGGCTGACTGATAATAATGTGAACCAAAACTCTCCATAGTCGCATCAGAATAAAACCCCAATCCGACAACATCTACAAAATGCTGAATCAAGGTGTCCACTGGAGCAGAAGGTTCTGGAATCGTATTGCAATCAGTCCCCCACTGCCAGACAGAAAAAGGATATTCTAAAATCGCATACTCATAAGCTTCATCTAGATTAAGGTAAGAGAACTCAAGTCCCTGACCTTTAGCAAACCACTTCAAGTATGATTTCATCAGCTCTGCATCTTCTAACATTTTCACTTGATACTCATAGATATCTTTTCGACATTCTTTTGTGCCTACCTTATCCAGGAACTCATAGATACGTGAATCCTCATCACTATGATTGACCGGAGCTACATAAGGGATAGAAACATCCACATCATCCGGATAAAAATATCTGTAAAAAATAGTCGTCGTCCCACCCTTACTAATACCCGTACTTATCCACTTGCCGTCATACAGTTCTCTGAACAAAGTATTGATATGATGCAAGTCCGCCGTCACCTGCTCAAAATTCAAATAATCATAATCTAAGGAATCTGGACTGGATTCCAAAAAATACCTGTGCTCGACATTAATCTGATTGGCCCCAGTTAACTTTGCTACTTCTGTGATTGTATTTGTCGGTCTACCATATCCGTTAGTAATTATAGCCGTCGGTGCATCATAAGATCTATGACTTAAAAAGACTCTTTGGTAGAAATGCCCTAAGTCTGGATTCTTATGATCTAAGGGCTGCTTTATCTTTAACTCATAAGCGGCTTCATACCCTTCTGGCGTATCTATTTTATTAAAGATGACGTCTGGCAACTCAAAGAGTCGAGTTTCTAGTTCAGATTGAGCTACCACTAAAGCACTCATTAAGATCGCACAGAAAGTAAAGATTAGCTTCATTATATTGATATTAAAGATTCAAGGATAAGAAAATTCATTTTAAATAAAGCGATGGAAGGGCAAATTAATTCTACTAGTCTTCTCTACTAAACATCAGTTGGCAATCAAACAAAAAAAGATCGGCTATTTCTAGCCGATCTTTGACGAATTTGATTTTTCTAGATTAGTAATTAATAACTCGATCTCACCCAAGATATTTCTAATCTAGTATCAAATAAATGATTACTCAATCACAATCATATGTTTAGTTGCAGTATACTCGCCTGTCTCGAGCTTGTAGTATACTACGCCTGTTGTTAACTTCTCGTTACTTACTGTCAGTACATTCTCTCCTT